>JBGQGB010000001.1:0-364246 GCA_041497195.1 Candidatus Doudnaibacteriota bacterium
CGGTGTTTTAATTTGACCAATCACACTTTATATTTCCTAATAAATATCTTATAATTGCTTTACTTTGGGGCGTAGCCAAGTGGTAAGGCAGCGGCCTTTGGAGCCGCCATTCGTAGGTTCGAATCCTACCGCCCCAGCCACCTAGTTTAGTATCGATAGACCTAAAGCTGTCGAAACTAGGCACTCCGTCCCGTTCACGTCATACCGGCTGAGAGCCGTATTCAGAGAAGAAAAACCGCTGAAATGAATCAGCGGCTTTTCTTTTGGCTATACGTATAGAACTTTGTTTGCGATTTTGATCTTACTTCGCAGGCATCCGAGTAGATCGCGCTTTTCAAATACTGTTCCTTCCGTCAGAACGTACTTGGCGTAATTGCGTATGTCCACGTCCTTCGCCTTATATTCCTCTTCTTTTTTGCCCATGATGTTCGAGTGGAATTTCTTATGCCGTTCGATTTCGGCTTCAAGTTTTTGGCGGATACCTGACTGGTCAAGGTCGATTTTTACCATTAGGTCTAGAAACTGCGCTACGAGAGCTTTTTCTTCTATGTATCCACACTTGCAGTCGATGTTGTTGAAGCGTGTGCAGCCGTAATAAATGTATTTTGCAACGCTCCCATCTTTGAGATTTTTATACTTCTCTTCCGCGCTGATGCCGGATCCACAAAGGCCGCATGTCATAAGTTTAGTGAAAGCGAACTCCTTATTTCCAGTTCGTACTTTCCTGTGAAGCTGTATTTGTCTCTGCACTTCATCGAATAAATCTTTAGTAATAAGGGGGACATGCTTGCCCTGGAACCAACGGCCGCTTTTTTTCGGATACTCAAATGTCCCGTGGTAAAAATGATTATTTAAAATCATGTAAACATTGCTGAGCGTTAGGGGCTTGCCATTTCGCGTGAGAAATTTAATGTCTCGAAGCCATCGAAATACCTTTCTACCGCTTGATCCCCCCGCCATCTTTTCGAACATCTCTTTGATAGCTGGCGCTCGTTGGGGATCTAGAAAGACGTATCCTTTCTGATCGACATTTTTAGAATTAAGATATCCCGTCGGAGCAACCGAAGGCCATAACCCCATCTCACATTTTGCTTTCAAGCCACGCTTTACGTTGACGCTTTTGTTGTCGTTCTCAAGTTTCGCCTGCGATCCGAGAATCATAAGTAGGAATTTCTCGTTGGGATTGTTTGTGAATCGCTGGCTATAGGTTTTAATTTCAACGAGGCGCTTTTGATCAAACAGATCGACTATTGCTCCAAGATCTCCAGCGTTGCGGCTAAGCCGATCGGGATGCCAGACAAGAATACCGTCGAACTTGTTCTGTCGAATATCTCCAAGCAACTGGTTGAATACCGGCCGGCAGCCAGAGGCTTTTGCCGAGTGGCTTTCTTTCCGCATTTCGGATATTTCCAAGCCCTCGCGTTCTGCTATGAGCAGCATCTCCTTGATTTGCGAGTCTATGCTCAATGCCTGCCGTTCGTCATCCTCCGACGACTTTCTGGCATACAAACAGTATTTAACCGTTGTTGCGATTTGAGGCGGCGCCGTTGTCCGGATCGCGGTCTCCGCCATAAGTTGGCTAATCCCTTGCATTTTGGTCCCTTTCCTTTTTAATGCTTTTTGCCCTAAGGCAAGGGACAAGGTACCGCTAAGGGGTAAGGAAGTCCAGGCCCCAAAAACCCTTGGAAAGGCTCTTTTTTGACTTTTAAAAAGGCCGAAAAAATGCTAAAGTAAAGGCAAGTTTTATTGCCTTAATGAAGCTAACTTCATTATTTAATCTGCTATGAGAAATATTGAGCAGCGAGATGGCTCGCCTGATTTTACTGCCCAAGCTGTGGCGGTCCGTGAACCAGAACAGTCTTTTCGCGCATTACGAGAAAGCAGGGATACTGCCATACTTGAGCAATTCACTCCGGAGCAGCAGGCAGAAATCAGGCATAAGCAGCAAATTTTATCCTCACTTGCATACTTTACAAGACGGGACGAAAGGAGCCCTTGGAGTACTTTTTCGTGCACAAGATTTGGAAAATTATTTTATGCTGCAATTACGCATAAAAGATAATAATCAGATAGCAATCGTGCCACATGTTAGATTTTTAGGTAACTGGGAAGATTTTGTACCCGTTGATACTGGAATTGCATTTGATAACAAAGACGGTCAGCTTGTATTTATTGAGGTTATTGGTAACCTAGTGTCGATAAAGATTCAAAATTATAAATACACTTGGTTTTTGCCTACACATGCAGAAGCCAGAATCATACAACACGACACCGGCTCTAATCTTAATTCTAATACGCCAAAAATTTGGTTTAGGAATAGATATGGAAAAATTGGCTTTAGGGCACAAGGAGGAAAGGAAAAGGGTGTAATTGGAGATTTAAAAATTGATGAATTATAGCCAGACCGAGGTGCGTCATCAAACCTAGAAAACTACCCGCTAAAATCCCTTTAAAAAACCGCCGTGTATTTGGTTCTTCACAGAGCCACACAGCCAGAATTAGCCCAGTATTATTGATATATGGCAAATAACACCCGAATGAAGGTACCACTAATTAAAAATCCCAGCGCCTGGGTTCCAATAGCAATGTCGCTGATCGTTTTGGCGACGATCCTTATTGGTATTGAGATGTCCGGGGTGCCCACTCGTCAGCCGGATGAAGGGACAGGCGCACATCTCTTTCAGATTTGGCTTGTTCTAGAAGTACTAATGGTGGCGTTTTTTGCAATTAAGTGGTTGCCGCAGAGACCAAAGCAGTCGCTCGTGATTTTGGCAGTTCAAATTGTTGCCGCTCTTGCCGCGTGCGCCCCTGTTTTCTATTTCAAACTGTAGTTTATGCGCAGTATTCCGGCGCAACTTGCCCCCGTCTTCTTTCTCACTTAACACGTCCAGCTCAACCAAGCCAATTTTGAATTAAGGCACCCCGTGATAAAATGCATTCATGAATGATGCTTCCCCTGCCATATTGGGTATTGATTGCGCAAATGTTATTTTCCGTCCTCTAGGGAGACAAATACTAGGGTCACTATCCAACCTTCGAAAAATAACACAATCAGACCGATTCGGTAAAATCTACATCATCTCTCGGGCAAATATCTTCACTCGTATTTTCTTTTTCGTTCGCCTCTCAACCCTTCACTTCTGGAATTATACCGGAATGCCAAAAAACAATTTGTATTTTTGTTGGCGCAATAAAGATAAAGCATCACTTTGTAAGACTTTAGAAATCACGCATTTTGTTGATGATAGTATTGACGTTCTGCGACATCTTCGGATCGTCAAATATCGTTATGCCCTAAATCCTAAAAAGAAAGAAGTAAACAGATACCCTGAAACGATAAAGAGCATTACTATTGTGAAATCGTGGGAAGAATTGTTACCTCTATTGTTGACATGACTATAAAAAAAGTGCGTCCTAAAACCATCACCCAATACATCAATGCCGCACCCAAAGAGGCTCGCAAGAAATTGCGCGAGATGCGAGCTGCTGTGCGCGCAGCAGCGCCCGGGGCCAAGGAAGACATCAAATGGGCGATGCCTGCTTTCTCATATCGCAGGATATTGGTCATGTTTGCCGCGTTCAAAAATCACATCAGCTTCTTTCCCACGGAATCAGCAGTGAGAGCTTTCGGAAAGGACCTCACGAAGTTTGCGACGAGCAAAGGCACTGTCCAGTTTCCGCTTACTAAACCGTTGCCCCTGCCCCTGATCCGCAAGATCACCAAGTACCGTGTGCAAGAGAGTATTGAACTAGACAAGAAATGGAGAACATGACCGAGAAGCAGCCTCTAGAGCCGCCATTGGTTGGGGAGTTTATCCGCTCTAGTCGGGAACCCTACCGCCCCAGCCAAAACTTTTAATCACCCTAATTAATACACACTATATGCGAGGAGAGTTTGGACCGTCAGACGCAGAAATGAACTTCTCAGTAGCAAATGATGATAGTGAAGCCCCAAGTCCAGAAAAGAGAGAAGAGAAGAGTAACGCGCAGTTGAAAGCTCATGATATTGAAGTGCCTGACAATAACCTTGAAGAAGCTAGTGAGTTGTTGAAAAAACTTGGAGTTAATTTTGAGGTAATTGAGCTTTCACCCCGAATAAACACTTCTAAAGATACTTGGATCCCAGGACAATATATTTTAAGAATATCTGATCCGGAGGATTCAAAAAAACCCGCTTCTCAGGAATATATGATCGAGGTGGGAAAATATCTTAAAGAGCGTGGCTTAACTGTTGCGTTTGGCGATGTTGCAGTTGCAAAGACCGTAATGAATTCTGTAACATAAACCGATTTACTTCCGTTCCAACTTGGTCAAATAAGACCAAAGGGGTTGAACCGAGGTGCTGACGCATAAAACAGCATTAATATCTTGAGAAGAAATGCCGAAATTTGCCAAAGAAAAGCAAATAATCACCGAGATGCTGGCCTCGGTCGATATAACCCCCAATGGCAATAGGCCATGGGATATTTCTGTTCACGACGATAGCGTTTATGGCAGGATTTTGAGCCAGGGCAATTTAGGTTTAGGGGAGGCCTATATGCAAGGCTTGTGGGACTGCCCAGCTCTTGATCAGTTTTTTTACCGAATTATACGAGGAGGCCTAGACCGCAAATTCCCGCTTAACTTTACCGTCATTGCCCATTACCTAAAAAATCGTTTTCTCAACCTGCAAAAAGGAAAAGCATTCAGTGTCAAACATTATGACATCGGCAACAATTTGTACGCAAAAATGCTGGACAGGCGCATGACTTACACGTGCGGTTATTGGGAATACGCGACGGATTTGGACGCGGCGCAGGAAGCAAAATTGGAATTAGTTTGCCGTAAAATGGGCCTGAAGCCCGGCATGAAAGTTTTGGATATTGGTTGCGGCTGGGGCAGCTTCATGAAATATGCCGCGGAAAAATACGGGGTCAGCTCCGTGGGAATTACGATTTCTCAAGCGCAGGTGGATCTGGGTAGACAGATGTGCCGGGGCTTGCCGATAGAATTTCGCTTGCAGGACTACCGCGAAACAGAAGGGCAATACGATAGGATCGTGTCTTTGGGTATGTTTGAACATGTTGGTTTCAAAAATCACCAGGCGTATATGAAAGTGGTGCACAAATGTTTGAGAGACGACGGCCTGTTTTTACTTCACACAATTGGCAGCAACAGCTCCAGCCCGACCGCCACGTCTGAGCCTTGGATTTGGAAATATATCTTTACCCAAGGGACTTTGCCCTCGGCCCAACAAATTGCTGGAGCCGTAGAGAATTTGTTCGTTCTGGAAGATTGGCAAAACTTTGGCGCGGACTACAACAAAACACTGTTAGCCTGGTACCATAATTTTCAGGAAGCTTGGCCGGATTTAAAAAAAGATTACAATGAAGTTTTTTTCCGGATGTGGAAATACTATTTACTTTCTTGCGCCGGAGCCTTTCGCGCTAGAGCTATTCAAGTATGGCAAATTGTATACTCCAAAAATGGGGTACTGGGAGGGTACAAAGCCGTTCGATCCTTGGACTAGAATTCTGGCAGTGAACCCGCCGATTTTTTTCCAGCTTCGTCCCCTAAGGCCAGCCAAAACGAAACTTCTATGGAAAAACTAAAGCAGAAAGCCAAGAAAATTATTTCCGAAATCATTTATATAACTATTGCCACGGTTTCCAAAGGCGGCGAACCGTGGAATACGCCAGTGTATTCAGCCTTTGATGAAAGTTACAATTTTTATTGGGCCTCGGATAAAAATGGGCAACATTCAAAGAATATCAAAGCTAATGAAAATGTTTTTATTGTGATTTATGATTCAACTGTACCCCAAGGAACCGGTGAGGGCCTTTATATTAAGGCAAAGGCATATGAGATTACAGATAGAGCTGAAACGGAAAAAGCGTCGAAGCTTTTGGCTGCAAGAAAGAACAAAAACCCGAGAAACGCAGATGAGTATTTAGGCGAATATCCTCGCAGAGTTTATAAAGCAGTACCGGAAAAGTTCTGGATGAATGGGGACGGAAAAATCAACGGAAACTACATAGACACTAGAGTAGAAGTTGATTTATTGTATTAAATAATGCGTTTGTGTCTCCCTGCCTAAGTTAGGCCTGACAAAACACACCCTTTCAGGTGAGAGGGGAAGATCAAGCCTAGAGTTGAGCTTGGGTTGACTTTTGGCCGGACTTGGGCTATTCTATCTGGTATTTCAACTCAAAGGAGGCATAGCATGAAGAACCCGCTTCGCTGTGTTATCTGCACCGCAATTGCACTGGCGGTTCTCGGATTCGGAAATTTCAAATATCAAAAGTACGTCGAGAGGCAGGAGCTTCGCAAAATCAAGCTTCTCACGAAAGAAGACAGCGGAACTAACGTCGAGACTTCGACCCAGGAACAGGAACTTCTGTTCTCGTACGGGGCACTGCTCATGACCAACAAGCCAATCTTGATCGGGGGGCTCGAGCAGACCGGCGGGGGCGACCGGGTCCGTATGGCGTGCTTCATACAACTGGTCAGGAACGCTGACGACGAGCCAACCGGCCTGAAAGGCTGGTCGTACTCCTCTGATCCTGTGGAAGGACTGTCACCTGGCTTTCAGTATTTTGAATCAAGTGACGCAAACACAGCTCGCAGGTCCACAAAACTGTGTCCGCCCATGTTGCGCGCTGATTTCATGGCTGAAATCAATCCCGGGCTCATCGAGCCAACTGCAGACCCAGTCGTCCTTCGGGAGCTTGCCGACAGAGCACTGGCCGTGTACCGCGAATGAACTAAATGAAGTCGGTCCGAACAAAGGCGGGGTTGCCAAACAATCCCGCCTTTTTTTCTTGACAAATTAAATCAATATCGCCGCAAAGCTACCCACAACAAAAAAACACCCATTTGGGTGTTCTTTTGATCAAATACGATTATGCGTTCGTCTGTTTGCTTCTGGTATAAAGCCAGATGACCAGGATGGTGGCGAGTAAAAACAGGATCACTGCGCCAAAATCATCTCCCACGTCTTCTTTGTCTTTGAACTCAATAATCACCGCGATGATTTTCATGACAAAAGCCGCTGATACCAGCAGGACCGGCACCAGCGAGCGCATGTATTTGTTTCGGCCCTTGAGATACCACCAAATCGCGCCAATTCCCAGCAAAAATAGCACTCCCTCATCCAGCCTGAAGGCCCATTCGGTTTCAAGAAAAAACTCCGGTAAAAAAGCAAACGCAGACAAGCCCAAAATCGCAGCAGCAACCAGATTGTTGCCCCGCTGAATCGCTTGTGCTACTGTGACGTCTTTCAAATCATCCATCGTATTCATGATACAAACCCTCAGAGTCCGCTGTCAAAGTGGATAAGTTTCTACTCGTGAACCGCGGATAAATCGCTTTTTTCAAAATTTTTTGGTATGCTTCAGAGACTTAAACCTTAAATAACTAATCGAGCTTTATGTTTAACTGGAAACAATTCATTTTGGAAACTTTACGCTACTGGATCCCCCTTGCCATCGTGACCACTATGCTGGCGGGCCTGATTTATGTCGCTGTCCAGCAAGACATGCGGACAGGGGCCAATGATCCGCAAGTACAAATCGCCGAAGACGTCAGTGCGGCTCTGACGGCCGGAGAAGATCCCACGCGCCTCTCGCCCAGCATTGCCACTGACATCTCGCAAAGCCTCGCGCCTTTCATAATTGTCTTTGACGACAGCGGCAAGATGCTTTTTTCCACAGCAGAGCTGCACGGAACGTCCCCCACTCCCCCACCAGGAGTTTTTGCTTATACGAAAACGCACGGGGAAGAACGCTTGAGCTGGCAGCCGGAGCCAAGCGTGCGCATCGCCACTGTCATCATGCACTACGGCGGGACCAACCCCGGGTTTGTTCTGGCTGGCCGGTCTTTGCAAGAAGTGGAAAAAAGAGAAGCTGCCTTGACTCTGCAAATTATGGTTGGTTGGGTGGCGACTCTGCTCATCAGTTTGGTATTCGTGGCCATGACTAATTTGTTCGGCCATCGCAGCGAAAACCAAAAAGATATTCTTCCACGTATTGAAATATAAATATGCAAAAATTATTGCGAATACAAACTCTGGTTCTTTTGGGGGGCACGATTGTTGCCTGGGTGACCGTGTATACAGGCTCTTCCCATTGTTATCTTATATATTCGCCGTTTCCTACGGTTGGATTATACGCCGCCCAAACTCCACAGCCCGCTATCAGCGCAATCGCAATGCTCATTGCATTGATCTTCTCTATCCATATTCTGCGCGCGCCTGCCGAAACAAGGCCCGACCGGCAAAAATATTTGCTATGGTTCCTAGGAGCTGCCACCCTGTTCACTCTGTGGCGTCTTATAGAACAACTAATTAAATTCTACAACATTTTCTATCACTATTTGGATCCTGGGCAATATTCGTGTGCTGGGTATATCACAAATCCATTCCTGACTCCTGATTTTTTCGCCTCAGCATTTTCGTTACTAGCGCTTGTGATCGGCTCTATAGCGTTTTTCTCTGCCAAGAAACCAACAGCGTAAAACATAAAAAAGCGTGTCTAATTGGCGCGCAAACGGTCAAAATTATTTCAACCAATTAGCGTCAGCGCACGTGTCTGTCCGCAAAACTTGTAGCAGCGGCTGATTGTGGCTTCACGTAAACTGCATACCCATAGCCGCGCACCATGCCCGTGACTTCCCTGATGAGGTCGCGGGTTTCTCCCTGTTCGCCCACGTCCACGTGAATCTCAAAATCAAACGGTACTTCGCTTTTGCTCTCGTGCAGATTGAGTGCGTCCTGGAAGCTGGGCATGAACTGGCTCGCCAAATTCAGGGAGGCATCCACTTCCGCGTAAATTTTCTGCCGCAGCGTGTGAATCCCCTGTTTTTCGCTGCGCGACCAAAAATAGCGCCCACCCTTGCCGGCCCGGTGCACAGCCACCACCGACACCACATCGAGCATCCCGTACCCGTTGCTGTCTGAGCCGATCATCACTTTGTAGCGAGCAGCTGCCTCGGCCTTCATAAACTTCACCACTTCTTGCACGACTTCGGCAAAAAGCAGCTCGCCTTGGGTCGGATTTTGAAATTTCAGAAAATTGATGGTTGGGGCCATTGGTTTTTTAACTTATTTCTCTAGCTGCTCAATTCTTCGCCCAAAATTTTCAAAGCCTCGGAGACCAGGTCGCCTTCCGGTTTTGGGACCGGTTTTTCCTTCTCCACTTCGCGTTCCAGGCTGATTTTTATTCTCAGGGGCTGTCCAAATACGTCTGCGAGGACTTGCTCGACCACGATGCGGTTCTTTCGCTGTTCCAAAACGTCTTTGTGAAAAGCGTAGGGAAACGCCAGAATCAATTCACGACCTTCAAGCTTCACAAGGCGCCCCAGGCGAAGGCTCGAAAGCAAAGAATGATTGTACTCTTTGAGCCGTGCCAGCACCTCGGCCCAGCGGTCGACGATAGTGCCCAGGTCCAAAAGGACTGCGCCGGCATCGGGTAGCGCCTTCTTCTGCGGCTCCAAAGTTTTTGCGGCAGGGCTCTCTGAGGTTGGCCGGGGCTGTATATCGGGTTTCCGTTCGGAGCGTAGAGTCAAAGCGAGGATTTCCGTCAAAAGCGGCAACTCCTGCACTGGCGAAGTTTTTGTTTCCCGATAAGCCTCCAGAGTCTTTTTGATTATTTCCAAAAGCTGCTGGCCGGATACGCTCACACTATGGGTTTTCAGTTTTTCTTCCTCTTCCGCAGTCAGCCCCAAAGCGGCCGTCTCTTCGACCTCCATCTTCACGAATAACACCATGCGCAAGTATTCCAAAAAATTCTTCGTAAACTGGACGAGGTCTTTGCCCGCAAATGCCAGTTCCTTGACGAGCTTGATGGCCGCAAGGCTGTCTCCTGAGAGCAATAAATCCAAAAATTTCTGATTTGTGTCAATGCGGGTGAGGCCGAGGGTTTCCTCGACTTCCTCGAGAGTCAGTTTCGTACTGCCCTGGCTGGTCAGTTGGTCGAGAATCGAGAGAGCATCGCGAAAACTACCGTCCGCGGCCTGGGCGATAATGAGCCTCGCCTCCCGCGGAACCTGCACTTTTATCTCCGGGAGGACTGTGTCGAAAAGCTGCATGATCTCGGCTCCTGACACGCGCTTGAAATCAAACCTCTGCGCCCGGGAGACCACAGTAGCCGGGACTTTTTGGACTTCAGTCGTCGCCAAAATAAAAATCGCGTGAGCAGGCGGCTCCTCCAGGGTTTTGAGGAGCGCGTTGAAAGCAGACTTGCTGAGCATGTGCACCTCGTCAATGATGAAAACCTTGTATTTCCCCTTGGACGGGCTGAATTTGACATGATCAATGATGTCGCGGATATTCTCGACGCCAGTGTAGCTGGCCGCGTCGATCTCGAGCAAATCCAAAAAACGCCCCTGCTGCACAGCCACGCAATTGTCACATTTCCCGTCCGGCTCTCCGTCTTTGCCCGGCTTCAGGCAATTGACCGCCTTGGCTAAAATGCGCGCCACGGTGGTCTTGCCCACGCCGCGCGGACCGGTGAACAAGTACGCGTGAGAAACCCGGCCAGAACGCACCGCGTTTTGGAGAATGGTTTTGATGACATCTTGGCCGATGACCTCGCCAAATTTTTGCGGCCGGTAGGTCCGGTATAAAGCTTCAGACATATGAATCAATTATATCACAAAATGAAAAAAATCCCGACCGGGGTTCCGGTCAGGAAATTGGAGCCAAAAACGCGTTTTTTGTGGCAGCTATTCTTCCCCTAGTTCCAGATCACTGTCAATATCAGACTTCTCAGCCGGTGGTGCCTCCGGCGCGACCGGATGTTCATCTCCGGATTTTTTGATGATATTTTCCAGGGCAGCCCATTCTGAGTCTTGCCCTTTGGGCACCACGACCGTGACTTCGTCGCCGGGCTCGGCCTTGAAATACGTCAGGGATGCCAATAAAACTTTGAACGCCTTGCCGTCGGCCAGGACGCGATAATCCCCGCCCTCGGCCTGAGTCAAAATACCGATTTTCTTGAGCCGCTCCACCGGGCCGATTTGTTTGTAAATAAATGAGCCGTCGTCGGCAATTGTCAGTTTCAAAATATCACCCTCCACCAGTTTGGATTTTGAGGCATAGTTCGCCGGCACTGGATATTTCTTGCCGTCGGGGCCCAACATGTTCTGCCCGTCAAAAACTCCTTCCACAATCTTCCCGGTGCTGGACACTGTCAAAACTTTGGCCCGCTCCGCCATCGCACCGCGTGCTGGAGCTGATCCCATAATCTCCCGCATAATCTGGCGGGCTGATTGAATATTTTTTTCTGCGCTTTCGAGCATCTGCCCCAAAAGCGCTAAATTGGATAATTTATCCACAGTTTTATGTTTCTTTTATCTTGGTGTTAATCCCGCCTGACGCGAGGGAAATTTTGTAATTTGTATCTTAATTTCGGCGCTTGGCTAATCTGTAAAAATATTATAAACCAATGAATAAAAAAATGCAAATCCCTCGAAACGGAGGACTTTCAGGCAAAACGGCTAAACCGTCCGTTCAATCCCGGGCACATGCGGCAGGGGCTGACCCAGCTGCGACCGCTCCATGATTTCCGCCTCGACCTCGGCCCGGGCGCGGCTGAACTTGAGCTTGGCCAACTGCCGGACTGCGGCAGCCATCTCGGCAGAGCCAGGATCCTTAGGAAGCAGGGTATGCATATTGAAAGGCCGCGAGGCCGTGCCGGCAACCATCAATTTCATATACGCATTGAACCGGTCAATATTGATGACGTCAAACTCGTTGAAAACCGGGGCATATTCCTTGGCCATGATTTCCGCGTCCTCGACTCCGATCCGGAAAGCCACCATGGTGCCGGCGTTGCCGAAGACCGCGTCGCGGATTTTGGTATTGTTCTCGTGCACCAGCTGATTGATATACTGATGGGCCATCGTCAAGCTGAGTTTGTACTTTCTGGCCTCTGACAAAATCGTGGCCAAGCTGTCTGTGACGAAATTCTGAAACTCGTCGATATAGAGATAAAAATCCCGCCTCGCGCTCTCCGGAATGTCCGCGCGCGCCAGTGCGGCCATTTGCAGCTTGGACACGATGATCAGGCCTAAGAGTTTGGAATTGACCTCGCCGGTCTTGCCTTTGGAGAGATTGATGAGCAAAATCTTGCGACTGTCCATGACTTCGCGGAAATCAAAAGCCGAGTGCGCCTGGCCAATGATATTGCGCATCATCTCGTTTTCCACAAAGCGGCCGACCTTGGAAATGAGATACCCGAGCATCTCGGATTTGTGAAAATCCGTGGTCTTGGCCATCTCCTGCTCCCAAAAAGCCCGTACGACCGGATCATGGACTTTTCCGACTTTGTATTTCTGAAAGGCAGGGTCGGTGAACATCCGCGGAATCTCAGCAATCGTGCCAGGCGACTCCTGGTCGGCCATCAGGGTCAACATGACGTTTCGCATATTGTGCTCGAACATCGGACCGATCATCTCAGGCGGAAACAATTTGTAGAAAATCTCGATCATCTCCTGCACGGCGAAATCTTTGTCCTCGTCCCGATTAACCTCGAGCATATTCAGTCCCATCGGCCGGTCCATATCGAACGGCTCAAACAAGATGACGTCCTCAGCCCGCGACTTTGGCACGTATTTCAGAAGGTCATCTATCAAATCGCCGTGCGGATCTATCACAGCCAGCCCCTCCCCGTTCTCGATATCCTGCTTGGCCATGCCTTTCATAAACTCCGATTTGCCGGTGCCGGTGCGGCCGATGATGTACATATGCCGGAGGCGATCCTCGCGCGCAATCTTGATTTCGGTTTTGACCCCGCGGTAAACATTGACCCCCAACAGCAAACCCTCACTCGACACGTTCACGGGCGCGGGCGCGCGTTTTGATTGCAGCCATTTGATATTGGGTGTTTGCGTGAACTTCGTCGGTAAATGAAAAAGACTGGCCAGCTCTTCGGTGTTCAAAATCACCCGGCCCCAGAGCCGCGGCCTGAAGCGCCGCAAGATCATATCTTTGACGACCTGCTCTTTGGACCGGGGTCTCGCTCGAAACCCGTTGAAGGGAGACTGGCTGTACTCCATAAATGACGCCAAGACATTGCGTAAATGACTCTGCGCTTGCTCTTTACTAGTGCTGGAAATGGCGATGCGCAGATTGACCTCAAAACCGTTTTTGGAGGCCTTTTCTTCCAGCCGCTTCACAGCCTCCTGCTGCATCGGGGTCAGCGGTTTGTATTGTTCCTGTTCACTTTTGCTGTTGCCGAATTGATCCTTCTTTTTCGGATTAAAAATGCCGCCCAGGGTCTCGCCCAGGCCACGCCCTACTGCGGAGAGCACTTTGAACCCCGGGGAGCTGGCAGCGTGAATGGGTTTGCCTTTTTGGATTTCCCGCGCTTGCCGCAAGACCCGGTGCCGCCAGCTGGTTCCCGCTGGACTGACAACCAGCTGAATCACTCCCCCTTCGGTAGGTCCGAGCTTGGACAAGCTGTTCGCCAAAGCGTTGAGCGGATCGCTCTCCATGAGCTTGTAGGTTTTGATGGGAAAAATGTAGCGCTTCTGCAAACCGAGTTCGGCGGCGGCTAGGGCGGCCGAGTTCTTGATGAGTCTGGGCGGCAAAACGACGTCGATTTGGGCCGCCGGATACTGGGCGTGAATTTGTTTTTCCACCAAATCCTGAAAATGCCTGGGACAATTGATGAGAAAAGAGATTTTTTTGTCCACACTCAGGATTTCGAAACTGATAGTCTCGCTGCCGCGGAAAAACGCCGCGAAGCCGTGCGGCTCAGCCCCGGCCAAAGTCGCAAAAAGCTGCTCGGCCACTCCGATGATGTCTTTTTCCTCCCTGACTGCTTCCTGTTCTTTGTCTCCGGCAGTGACTTCTTTCGGGACCAACACTTCCAAAAACACGGAATTGAGGATGCGCGGCGCCACCAGTTTGCCGCGCAAATAACCGCGCAGCCACAAAACCAAAAACACCCCGCCCAGGCCAAGTGCGAGAATAATCAAAAATCCTGAAAGCAGTGGATCATTCATTTTTATGTTCGTTTTGGGCGCGCATAAAAGCGCTTTCCAATGCCTCTTCCAATGCACTGACGCTAACTCGCGCCGAGTGCGCGAGATTTTCCTCATCTAACTTGCCCTGTTGTGCGCTTTGAATCTCGCGGATTTGAGGGACTTCCTGAGGATGCGGAGGCGCGGGAATTTCCACCCCCGGCGCTTGCGGGCTCGTCGGCTGTCTAACAGCAATCTCTTCCGGAGCAGGAACCGGGTACTCCAAAGGTTCTTCGCGAAGCTTAGTCTGCTCGAGCTGGCTTTCGGGCTCAGCTTCCGGCGGCAGGGCTCGGGGTTCCGCTACTGGCATTTTTTTGCTCCTCGGCAATCATTAACTTTAAATTTTTGAATTCTTCATCAATGCGCGTGTCCACAGTCTGCTGATATTGCGGATAGTGCTTCAAAATCTTGCCCAAGGCCCGGTAATCCTCTTGCTCCAAAGTCTCATGAATGCGGGAAATCTCTGCGTGTCCGAGAACGGGCGTAAGCGTTGCAAGAATGATGCGATGCAAATGCTCCTGGACCCGCGCGTAGACGTCGGCTTTTTTTTCTTCAGGCAAAGCCACCGGACCGAGGTCAGCGAAAAGTTCTTCGGAATATTCCTCGATTCTTTTATTGAGATCTTTGATTGATTTTAGCATATTGTTTGCTCGTATCCATGTCACTGTCTTCATCCCCAAACGGCTGGTCAGGGCGTTCGGCTTTTATAGCCGAGAGGTATTCCTGGAGACTCCGCCCCGCGGCTTCTTCGGTGTCTGCTGAGGAAAAGTCCGACAGCTGCTGGTCGATGGAAAGCTCGGGAAAGGGTCGGGATTTGAGTTTCTTGAGAACTTTTTCTTCAAACTGTTCGTTCAGTGTCGCGATGATTTTGTCCGCGTCAGCGTCGGAGATCTTCGGCACAAAAATCGGGAAATCCCGCTCGGGTTCTTCCTGCAAGCTCTGGTTCTTGAGGTTGTACACTGACTGATTGCGCGGCTCTATAGCGGGCGGCGTCGAGTCAAACAAACTTTTCTTCCGGTTAATATTGGACATTTTCTCTGTAATGTCGTCAATCTCCCGAAGCGACCCCCTCTCTGTTTCGGTCAGATTCGCTTCCTGGCGTTTGAGTTCAAGCATCCTGGCCAACTTGGTCAAAGCCGAACCGGCCGCCGGGCTGGGCTGAAACGCCGATGTCTGCCCGCTTTTGAGATACGCCTCAAATTCCTGTTTTATTTGCCTGATGACTTCTTTTTGCGAATCCATGAGAATGTTTTTTTCGAGCTGCTGGAAAACTTGCATCTGAATTATATCAAACATGCTTCTGCTTTGACAAACTGCTCGCCATGGGCTTAAATAAGTGCAGTTGCTGGGAAATCCGAGGCTCGAGCTAAGGGGGAAAATCACTGGCACAAAAAGCCAAAAAAATTGAAGCTCGACAAAGACACCGAAAAAAATATAAAGAAAGAAGTCTGACAGGGTGAACATCCAAACGATCCACACCAAAAATCTGCGCTGGATTGACCTGAACAAACCGGGGGCCCCAGAAATCGACTGGTTGCGGGAGAATTTTCATTTCGACGATTTGCACATCGGGGCCGCGGCCGAGGCCCAGCTGCACCCCCACATTGACGTCGGCGAGGGCTACGATTTTCTAGTTTTATTGTTTCCCGTCTACCACCGCGACACGCAAGAAATCAGCTCGGGCGAGGTCGATTTTTTTGTCGGCCCGAATTTTTTGATTACCGTGCACTACGGCGAAATTTACACTCTCCAATCGTTTTTTTCCAAAGTCCGCGGAGACCAGGCGACGCGGGCGACGCTCATGCAAAAAGGCTCCGGTTTTTTGCTGTACAAAGTTCTGGAATCCCTGTTTCGCCGCTCCTATCCAATCCTCGATCATATGACCGCAGACGTGGCGCAAATCGAACGGCGGCTCTTCCACGAACACGACCTCAATCTGCTCTCCAAGATTTCGCTGCTGCGAAAGAATATTATTGAGTTTCGGCGGATGATGAAAACCCACCGAACCGTGCTGGAAAAATTACCGAAAAGAACGGTCGAATATTTACTCTTTCCCCAATCCCGTCTGTACTACAAAGACTTACTCGAGTACTCAGACAACATTTGGACGATTCTGGAAACGCTCAAGGAAACCGCAGACACGCTCTACGATACTCATCAGGCTCTGGCCACCCACCGGCTTAACGCGGTGACCCGGGTGATTTCGATATTTTCCGCCACTGTCATCCCCGCGAGTCTTGTGGCTTTTTGGTTTGCGGCGCGCGTTGACGGCATTCCTTTTGCCAACAATCCCTTTGGCTTCTGGATAGTAGGCAGCCTCATGGTCATAACTTCAGGGATTTGCCTGCTAATTTTCAAACTCAAAAAATGGCTGTGATTGAAGCCCCTCTGACCAGTCGTCCTGCCCTGGACGACTGTTTTTTTTTGAGCTAAACTGAAACATCACAAAGGAGGAAGCCAACATGGCTCTGTATCAGTATTTGGAAAGATTTTTTCGCTTCCTCGATGGGGGGCGCAACAATCTAGTGAGTCTGCTCATCGACAATCGGCTCGTGAAAAAACTTGTCGAGCGGCAAGTTCTGACGCCAAACGGGCTGACGATGTTTCGACTCGTCACGACGATAGTCCTTTCAACCCACGTTTTGACCGGCTACTGGCTGACCCGCGCTCTGACGTTTCTGGAGCAAAGCAAATGGTTTATGTTTGGTCTGTTTCTCACCGGGTCTCTCAGCGACTCCATAGACGGTCCGCTGTCGAGGATTTACAGCTCTCTGTTCTCGGACGAAGACCGGCGGTATGGCCTCAATTTCGACAGGCATGTCGACAAAATTTTCACCAGCGCACCCATGCTCATCTACTGGCCGGTCTATGACAATATTACCCGCTCGGTGGTCACTATGATGATTGGCGGGGACTTGCTCGCAACCGGGCTCGCCGTCTTTGCGAGTAAAAGCGGGATCAGTATTCCTTCTAATGCTCTGGGCAAGGCGAAAATGGTGCTACAGTGTATCGGAGTTGGAGCCGTGATCCTGCGATTCCCCGCCTTCGTTGTGCAGTACGCCATGGTGGCTGGATTCACGCTCGGAGTGGCCAGCCTGACCATCAACATCACGCTCGCTCGCCGACAAACTGCAGCCAAATGATGGCTGATCTTACCATCTGGGGGAACTGCTCTAGCACCGTGGAGCAGTTCCCCTCTTTTTTTTTCTTTGCTAAAATGACCCTATGCTCAAGCTTTTCAACACACTGACGAGGAAAAAAGAAGAATTCACCCCGCTCGTCAAAAACCGGGTCGGGATTTACTCCTGCGGCCCGACTGTCTATGACTTCGCGCACATCGGCAATCTGCGGGCTTTTTTGTTTGCCGACATTTTGAAGCGGACCCTGCTTTATAATGGTTTTGAGGTCAAGCACATCATGAATATTACTGATGTGGGGCATCTCACCGGTGATCGCGATATGGGCACGGACAAGCTCGAACAGGCCGCGCGGGAAAAACAAAAGAGCGCCTGGGAACTCGCTTCCTACTACACTGACGCGTTTCTGCACGACCTCAAAAGTCTCAATATTCTCAATGCTGACAAATTTCCCAAAGCCACGGACCATATCAAGGATATGATCAAGCTGATAGAAGTGCTGGAAAAAAAAGGCTTTACCTACCGCACCACTGACGGCATTTATTTCGACACTGGCAAACTGCCCGACTACGGCAAACTTGCCAAGTTGGACATCGAAGGTCTACGCGAGGGCGCCAGAGTCGAGGTCAATCCCGACAAACGCAGCCCCACTGATTTCGCGCTCTGGAAATTCAGCCCCTCTGACAGCAAACGCGAAATGGAATGGCAGTCCCCCTGGGGAGTGGGTTTTCCGGGTTGGCATATCGAGTGTTCCGCCATGTCCACTAAATATCTGGGCCAACCTTTTGATATTCATACCGGCGGCATTGACCACATCCCCGTGCACCACACCAATGAGATCGCCCAGAGCGAGGCGGCCTACGGAAAGCCTTTGGCTAATGTCTGGCTGCATTCCGAATTCGTGGTCATCGACGAAACACGCATGGGCAAAAGCGAAGGCAATCTCCTCACTCTCGAGGAACTGCAAAAACGGGGCTACTCCTCACTCGCCTACCGCTATTTTGCTCTGCAGGCCCACTACCGCAGCAAACTTAATTTCACTTGGGAAGCGCTCGAGGGCGCGCAAAACGCGCTCAACAATCTCTATGCCGCGATTGCCGAATACAAAGAGCCCCAAATCGGCTGTGCGGAATTTGAAAGCCAATTTCTGGAAGCGATAAACGACGACCTGGACACGCCCAAGGCTCTGGCGGTGATGTGGGAAGTAGTGCACTCAGACTATCCCGGCGAAGCCAAACTGCAGTCAATCCTCCAGTTCGACAAAGTCCTCGGCCTCTCCCTTGCGGAGACTCGGCGAAAGCTTTTAAAACCCATCCCTGATGATGTTGAAAAATTGAAAAATCAGCGAGATAAAGCGCGAGAAGAAAAAAAATGGCAGCTCTCGGATGAGTTAAGAAAAAAAATAAAAAAATCTGGCTACATAGCCAAGGATACTGATCATGGATCTGTGCTAAGCGCCAGCCCAAGTCCAGGGCCAGACGAGGAATAATATTTATTTAACCTGCCTGATCTCCGCAAGCACTATCCAGCGCGCCAATGAGGTGCCGACTGGGTAGCTCGTCTGCAAGGTCAGCTGCTTGATCTTATTGCCGTTTTGATCAACCGCATTCGGGGTGATGTATTTCACTTCGGTTTTGGAAACCTTGAAACTGTCGGTGACCACATAGGTAAACGAGTTGCCGTCCGGATCCGTGATCTCAATCAGCGCTCCTTTCTGCATCTGCGGCAGCACAGCGAAAACCGTCTTGAAATGGCCCTTGGACCAGGCGTTGTCCGAAGAGTGGCCGAAAATATAGGAGTTGCCATATTGCCCGGGTAAAACCGTTCCCGGATAGTGCACCACCCCGTTAATCAAAGCTGCCTGAAAATCGTTTTCCAATTGCGTAGGATTTTCCGAAGGCTTGGTGTCCACGTACTGAATGGGCGCTTTCACCCCGAGACTGTCGATTGAGAGCATATTCGGCTCGCCTTTCGGGGCTGGAGTCAGCACTGTCGGCGCTGGCACTGGTTTTGGTTTGAAAAAAATATATTTAAGATTAGACGAAATATAGCCATAATCCAGCAGTATGGCCAGTACAGCAAAAATCAAAAGCGACAAACCGAGTTTTTTCCAAAAATCTTTCATGGCTTTAAGCGATTTTTCAATTATAGATTAGGAACAAAAAAAATACCAGTCTTGCGCAGACTGGTATTTTTTCTTATTTTAGAGGCTCATTTGTCTTTTCTTGCCAAACGCAAATGGAAGCAGGGAAAGGAGTAATATCACCATAATGCTGATGGGATCCATACCGGTGCGGGGAAGCGTATTGGCTCCTGCGACTTGCGGGGTCGGGACTACCAGAGTCAGTCCCCCGTCGATTTGGGGTTGTGGGCTTGCTGGAGTATTCAGATTGGGATTAGCCGGTGTTGGAGACCCACCACCACCGCCGCCTCCACCGCCGGTACTGACCTGCACAGTGACTGAACCGCCTCCACCGCCAGAGGTTTGCGCGACATCATCATTAGTCAAAGTGCAAGTCTTGGTCTCAGAAACCTGCAAAGTGACGCTCCCGTTGTGGTCGCAATCTCCACTGAAGCTACCGGCGTAACCGGTCGGCGAATCTTCGGTCACAGTATACGTCCCGACATTGAGGATATAGGTCGTGCCAGTTTCCGAACCCGGGGCCGGGCTGCCGCTGACATCAGTATTGCCGCTATTTTTGACGTGTAAGATGAAAGCAGTCGAAGTGGCGGTGCCCCCGTTGTCGTTGATGACGTGTTTGATGACTACTAGAGTACTAGTCGCCTCAGAAGGCGGATTGGCAATGTCGTCGTTCGTGACTGTGCAAGTTTTCGTTTCCCCGGCAGCGATAGAACCGCTGCAGTTCTCTCCCAGAGTCTTTGTATAAGAAGAGTCAACCGCTTCGTCCACGCTGTAAGTGCCAGCATCCAGTGTCACAGTCTTGCCAGTCTCGCTGCCGGCAAAAGACGACTGTGAGACGTTGGTGCCGGTCACCTGCATAGTGAAATCTGCAGCCTGTTTCGTGCCGCCATCATCATTAATGACGTGCTTCTTCACTATCAGCGTAGCGCTCGTCAGGGTAGGCGGCAGGACTTGCAATTGATTGAGAACTACCAGGGTGCGATCAGGCCGGTCATTATTCAGCACGATGTGCCCGTCTACGTTTTGATTGCGACTGCCATCGTTCGCCTGATTACCGTCAAACAGGTTGCCGTCATAAGCAAAGAAATCACTGAGCGTCGCAATAGTGACTGTAAACTGGTCGTTGTACTTTGGCGTCGCCCACCCGGTCGGATTCGAAATCGTCTCCTGCCCATAGTAATATGCGCCGATGGCCAAGTTGTCATACTTGAGACACTGCGCGTCATTGCTGGTACTGGCAGCCAAAATTTTTGCGTTGAAGCTCAAAGGATTAATAAACACAGAATCAGGGATCTGTCCGACAGGGGCCCCTAGAGAAGTCACTGGATCAGGGGTCAGTCCCGGAATAGTGAACGTCACTGAAGGGCTCTGCGACCCGTCCACGATTTTGTTGTTTGAATCAATAATCATCTTGCAAACCGTGATGGAGCCGGTTTTGGGCGGAGGTGGTAGATTGCAATCCTTGTTGCCCGCAGTATGTACGGTGTTGCTCTGGACCCAGGTGTTGCCATTGTCATACTCAGTAGAGGTGATTTTGGCAGTGTTGGGAATGTCGAACTGGCCGCAGGTTGCCGGATCGTTCACTGTTGCGGTGAATTTTACCCAGCCGGACTGGCCCGGGGTCAAAACATGAGCGTTCCAGTGCAAGCGGCGGCTGCCTGTTTCATACAGCGGGGTGCTGTTGTAGCCAGCATCCACGTTGCCACTCGTGATGGAATTGACGAAAGTCAAATTGGTATCCACAGCGTCTGCGACATGGACTCCCCCGCCGGTGCAGTTGGCAGTGCCTGTGTTTTGAAAATTGATGGTGTAAGTCAAAGTATCACCTGACTGGGCCGAAGCCTGGTCAACTGATTTGGTGATGGTCATCACGCACTGGCTAGACTGGTGACCCCCGCCATTGTTGTCTTGGTCATGATTTTGATCATCGCCACTGTGATCTTGATTGTTACTGTTGTCCTGATCATGGCTTTGATCGTCGCTAGAGCCGTCGTTCTGATCATGACTGTTGCCATTGTTTTGGTTGTTTTGGTCATGATTGCCGGAATTGTCGTTTTGATTACTGTCGTTTTGATCATTGCCCTGGCTGTGGCCCTGATCCTGGCTCTGGCCGCTGTTGCTGTTGTCGTTAGCCATAGCTACGTTGACCGAAGGACCGATGACGAAAAATAGCTCCATAGCGACCATGGTCACGGAAGCTGCGAAAAACGTTTTGGATTTGCGAAATAATTTTGCCGTCTGCGGTTGCAGGTCTTTGGGGCAAACGATGAATTCCTGTTGAGTCATGGTTTTTTCCTTTTGATTAATTCCAAACTCATGCCTTAAAATATCCTGAACAGCAAACTATAGCATACCTAAAACTTCTCGTCAACCACTGGGAGTGAAAAACCGGCTATTTTTGGCTAAATTAAGGCTTTTCCGCAATAGCAACCCTCACTAGTATGGACAAAAAATCAGCCTCTTTCTTACAAAGAGGCTGATTTGGGATAAATCCCTTTTCAATCAATATTACTTTTGCTTCGTGCGCCGGCTGATTCGCGGCTTGGCCTTTTGCTTGCTCATCCAGGGGGCAATAAGAGACAAGCTCAAGAACAAGAGATAATCAGCTATATCAGCGCCTGTTCGCGGCAGAGTCGTAGCGCCAGCCACTTGAGGCTGAGGAGTCGGAGTCTGCGCGCCAGCGACACTCGGGGCTGGGGTTGGAGTAGGAGTATTCAAGTTCGGATTCGGGGGGGGGGTAGAACTTCCACCACCACCACCACTCGGAGGAGGGGGAGGAGGATTGCCTCCACCACCACCGCCACAATTCTCAGTACATCCACCAGTGCTGCCTGCGATAGTTAGAGATGCGTCAGCTTTGTCATTGCTCAAATCAATATTTGGGTCACCAGTGACAATTGCTTCGTTGACGATCGTGTCGCCAGCGTTTCCACTGACTGTTGCCGTTATGTGCAAAGTCACGGCATTTCCCGAGCCCACCGCCAAATCACCAATAGTCCAGATCTTCGTATTTGTATCATACGCCCCACCACTGCCGTCATCCGAAACATAACTAAGTCCAGATAGCAAAGGATCGCTCACAGAGACATTGTTGGCCACATCTGGGCCATTGTTCGTGACTGTAATCGTGTAGATTACTGTGTCGCCAGAGTGAGGTGAATTATTGTCAATGTCTTTGCTAATCACAAGGTCAGCACTTGGAGCGACAAAAGTATTGGTAATAGTGCAAATAGCTATTACACCAACGCCTAAGGTGATTTGATTACCTTGAGTAACCGGGATATCGCCACCACAATCCCAGGCTTGGCCATTGTTGTAATTCGCCACACTGCCAGTTTCAGACAGAGTGTAAGTACCGGCTTGGAAAGTCCCATCACTGGTAGCACCACCTGGCCCGGAAAGTACTGTCGGGACCTGTTGGTCACCAGTAGCAGTCAATGTCCAATCAGTCACGGATGCATTTCCGTCTCCGCCCAATTGTTTGACCAAAGTCAGGGAAGGCGCAATGTCATCGTTCATGATAGTACATGTCGTAGTTTGCCCTGCAAGCACGGTCACGGCGCCGCTACCACAGTGCAATGACATATCAGATGCATATCCAGTATGATCACCTTCTGAAACGGTATAAGGCCCTGGGAGCAAATTGGAATAAGTATAAGTTACACTTTGATCATTTCCGACAGGTGAAACAGGCGATAAATCATTGCTTCCGTCGTTGACAATGATTTGGAAACTTCCAGCAGTTTGCGTACCGCCATTGTCATTAGTGACGTTTTTAACTACCACTAAGTTACCTTGCGTTGGCGGGGGAAGTGGCAAATCATCGTTCGTCACGATACAAGTCTTCTGGCCACCGGCTGGCATAGTTCCCGAACAGTCAGTTGAATAGCTGGTTAAATATCCCGCCGCAGTTGGTTCAGTCACCGAATAAGAGCCGTTGGCATCAATCGTGACCGCTACGCCATTTTCGTTTCCAGTCACAGAAGCGGGACTGGGATTGCCACCACTAATATTGAGAGTAAAACCAGAGGCAACCGAACTGCCAGTCTGATCATCATTAATCACGTGCTTGATGACAGTCAGAGTCCCTGGCTGAGGAGGAGCCGCATTATCGTCATTAGTCAGAGTACAGAAATAAACCTGGCCCCTGTGAATAGTGATATTTCCATTGCTATCGCAATTACCGCTGAAGCTTGCCGTGTATCCACCTGGTCCGGTTTCAGTAATTGCATATGAAGTTCCCGTTCCAGAGGCAGCCGAGAAATCTTGGACAACACCGCTCGTTACGGTGGTGGCACCAACCTTGAGCGTATAGTTACTAATCTGAGCACTGCCGCCATCATTATTAACGACGACTTTGGTCAGAGTGAGAGATCCCTTTGTAGAAGGAGGGACATGTACACAAATCGTCACCGAAATAACACTGTCAGCCTGGTTATCGTGCCCTGGAGGGCTCTCATGATACAGTCGTGCTTTAATCGTAAAATTTCCGGTACTCGTATAGGAATGGTCATTTGATGGAGAAGTGGTAAAAGTATATGTAAAAGGAACATGTCCGGAGTTTGGAGTAAATATTCCGAGGCCATTGGTCTGGTGTCCATCTCCCCAATCTACCTGAACTTTGTATTGACTGGCATCTCCTGGAGGAGCGCTACCGGCGCCATGTCCCGTAACGGATACCGGGTTGAAAAGCGGACTGGTATTACAATTGAAATTGAAAGGACCGCTTTGACCGTTGATAGTATCAATAGTAATACTCGGGCCGACGTCGGCTTTGGTTGTTAGTGGAAGTGCTCCTGCCGTGAAAAACAATAAACTAAAAATCCCAACTACAGCCAAGCTCTTTTTGAGCCCAGAGTTTTGGGAAATATTTCTCACGAATTTATACAAACCAAGCTTTGACTTCTGTTTTCTCAATGCCCTTTTGTGTATGTCAATGTACTTCATGAGATATTTTCTAAGCATGTTAGATTTATAACTTTTTAAGTATAACAAATTATGATACACACAAATTCCGGCTTTGTCAACACTGAGGAGGAGAAAATGGAAAAAACATCGTTTTTTGGCTTATCCACTGCGTTCTGGAGTGAAAACGCTTGAGACTAGCCAAAAATATGGTAAGATAAATAAAGTTTAAACGACTCATAAATATAGAAACCAAAGGTCGAGTAAAACCTGTTTGAATCTTAAATTTTAAGCAATCCATACATGATCAAAAAAATTCTCAACTTTTCCGTATTGATGACTAGTTTGTCTTTGAGCCTATTGCTGCCGAGCCTGGCCTTGGCAGAAACCGGAGATTCTACTGGCAGTACCAATCCCGTCTTTCTCAACACGACCAATACCAGTACCGGGACGAGCACGGCCCGCGAACTCAGACTGCAGCAAGAAAAACAAAAGCGCCAGGCGCAGCTCCAGGCCCTGACAGCCAGACGAGCCTGCAACAAAGCCGCTCTCGACAAACGCAACACCGCCATGAAAACGGCGTACACTGACTACACTACAGCACTCAAGTCCGCGCGCGACGCTTACAAAGCAGCAATCACCGCGGCCAAAGCCCTCACTGACGTGGACGCGAAGAACGCTGCCATCAAAGCAGCGAGCCAAGTTTACCTGGCAGCCAAACAAGCCGCCAACGATACGCTTCGCGACGCCAGAAATGCCGCAACAGCTCAATACAAGATTGACTTGCAAGCTTGCAAAACCAATGTGCTCGGTGAGACTATCACCAACGCGCAAGGCCTCAGTGCTTCTGCCTGCCTGGTGACGGCTCTAAAGACCCGAAACAGCGCCCTTCAGGCGGCCCAAACCGCCTTGCAGCAAGCCTTGCAAACAGCGCAGACTACTTTCAAGACCGCCATGGATGCAGCCAAAGCCCTCACTGACACGACAGCCAAAGCAGCTGCGATTAAGGCTGCGCGAGCCGCCTACCGCACTGACTTCAAAGCCGCCCTCGACGCTTGGAATACCGCGCGCAAAGCCGCGACCAAGCAGTTCCAGAGTGATCTCAAAGCCTGCAAGCCGCTACCGACTCCGGCCAGTACGACTAGTACCACTACAAACCAGTAAATCTGGGCTGAGGATCTGGATCAAAAAACCCCCGATGCAATCGGGGGTTTTGTTTTACTTTGGAAAAATTGCCTCAGAACGCCGAGATCCCTTTCGGGCTGCCCATGCCTGTGGGGCCGTCATAGGACGGACCGGCAATGCACAAAAAAGCGACAGTGCAAGAACCATTGCTCCCGCTCGTGACGTCATGAAGGCCGGAGGTGTGAGAATACGGGTAGCCGTTGGCTGGGGAAATAGACGAAGCATTGCCAGCCTGCGCATAAGTGGCAGCTACAATGGGAGCCGCCAAACTCGTGCCGCCGACCTGGAACCAGCCGCTGCGGCCGGACAAACGTACCGAGTCATAGACAGCAGCGCCGGAGGCCGGATCAGCGTCCGCAGACACATCAGCCACCATGCGATTGGGACACGACGCACTCAGGCCCAAGAGAGCTTGCGCCGGTGTCTGCGGTTCATAAGCCGAGCAGCCACTGCCAGCGCCGGCCCAAGTGGTCTCGCTGCCATAAGTATTGCCAGGGCCGAGGGTGAGAGTCGTACCGCCGACTGCCGTGACATACTGCGACGCAGCCGGATATTCCACCCCGTAGCCGCTATCGCCGGAACTGAAGGTGATGGCCACGCCGGATTTGTTGAGATGCCCGTCATAGGTTGAGGTGGTCTCGGCGGAAAATTCATTTGCACCCCAGGAGTTGGAAATGACTTTGGCTCCCATGATGGCGGCGCGATCCTCGGCAGCCATCAAATCGGCAAACCCGTTGGAGCTGGCCTCGACCAACAAGATTTTGCAAGTAGGGCAAAGACCGTGCGCCACTTCCACGTCGAGCGCAATCTCGAGGGCCCAGCCTGCGTTCGTCTGCGGGTAACTGGTGCCGCCTTTTTGATTGACTTTCTGGAAACAGCTGGTCGTCACCGAACCGGAACAACTCGGAAAAAACGGCAACCCAAAGGTCGAATCGTATTTGTCGAGGTCTGATTTGATGTACGGGTCATTGTAAGCATCCACGATGGCGATGGTCTGCGTCGAGTTTACGCTCGCCAAGCCGTAGACGCCGCGAAGTTGCGCTGGCCCATTCCCGGCCGGCAAGACGTTGGCTTTGGGCGCGCCCGAGGGGTCCACCACTATGCGCGCGTTGCAGCCAGCCAGGTCATCGCCTCGCTTGGGTACTGCACAAACTCTCGCATGCTGCACGCCAGAGCGGCTGGTCTCGATGGAAGAGGCCACAACCCCGTCCTCATCCCCGGTTTGCTGTTGCTGCGCAAGGGCCACCCCAGTGCTGCCCAAAAGCAGAGCGGCCACAGCCAAGCCCGCGGCATAAGGATAAAGATTTCGAGTGATTTTCATAATAGCTTTTTAAGTCTTAATAATTGAAGCTTCTGGTCAATTCAGATTATAGCACTTTGGCCAATTTTGCTTTAGTATGTCCAAGGCCTCTAATTTCGAGATGATAGGTGAAGATAGCACCAAGAGGTTTCGCTGTCAAGATTGGAGCGAACCAGGGCATAAAACAGCGGTGACGAGGCCAATTATATCAAAAAAAAACGCCCGAGAACCGCGCAAAGCGATAATCGGGCGTCTAAACAATCTCCAATGGAATCCTCCTTGTGAATGTGCCTGAACCACTTCAGGCGCTGGGCAGGTACAAAAGCTAGCCTTAGGGGGCTAGGTCCGCCTCAGAGGTGGCTTTGGGCCTCTCGGCATCTTTGGCCACATCCTCACGTTTGTGGTCGCGGGGCCCTGCTTGGCAGCTTATACGCAAATTTTCGGCAACTGCTTCGGCAGCCTCGCTTTTCATAAGCGCGTGGCTGACCAGAACTGCCGTGATCTTGGGGAACAACTTATCCCAATCAGTCCGCCGCTGCTTTTCAAAAACAGCAGAGTGCGCAATAACGACAACCTTGGTCAGACCAGGTATGGCCTTGAACTCAGGGGCTAGCCCGACCAGGTTGACGTCGTCCGATGCTCTCAGAGTCAGGCGGTCTCCCACTACGCAGCGAAACAAAAATCGGGGCTGCAGCTGAGACGGCTGACTCGACGACGAGACCTGGGCTGCAACGCCCGTGCAGGAGAGAACAACTGCAGCGACGAGTACGGTGATGAGCAAGCGCAATTTCTTTTTCATCTCTCCCCCCTTTTTCGAGATTTTACTTGACAGGGTATCCCTTGTGCAAAATCCAGGCCTGGAAACAGGAAAAAGTGCAGAAGAGGAGTCTTCGTGGCAGCGATGAAAGCACGAAGTGGGGAGGATGCCCGATCCCCCGGAGGAAACTGGCCTACAGTGTTCCTCGCTCCTCTCCTGCTCCAGGGGCCAAGCCTACTTGAACCCCACGGGCAATCTCAAAATCAGGACGGTACAAAATGACAGGAGAGAAGACTTCGTTCGAAGTAGAGCATTGAGGGGGTCAGGCCTCAATGTTTCCAAGGAAACGGTCGGCTCTGCCGTCCCCTTCTTCTCTCCTTCCGCCCAGAGGAGGTACGGGCGAACTCAAAGTTTCCGCAAGTCGTAGCAAAGCTGAACCTGAAAAAGGGACAGGAGAGGATATGTTGCGGTCGTGAGGGGGGTCAGGAAGGGTTACTCACGGCCTAAACAAAACAAGGGTGCGTCGTCCCGCAGGTCCTTGTGTCTCCTCCCCTGTATCGGCGCCCGCAAACTTGCCAAAGCTCTGGCGGGCAAACTCAAGGAAGACTTCCTGCGCAGGCGGACTAGCTTCTAGGCTGCCTCCTACAACCATCAACAGATGTTTGCACCCTCCTTGAAGGTGGGCAAACAGATTGGAGGATTCGCACCATGAGCCGGCGAAGCTCGATTAGGTGCATTTTGGCGGGACATCTGTTGTGCCAATCCTGCCTGCGCAGCCCTTGGGAAAAATCGAGAAAACAAAAAATACTTATTAATCCTCCCGAAAGTTCAAAAAGTGCGTTTGCATCCATCCGGAGGGGAAGGGCCAGAGCTTCGGTTACTCCTCCAGGGAGTAGAGCTCGCCTCAAGGGTTGGTGTTCCCTTTAGAGGCTGGGGCTCGCTTTTCCAGAAGTTGACCCTATCCCCTGCCAGACAGATTGACTCTACTTGGCCTGGACGTGGGCTCCGCAGACTCCTACAGTCCAGGCACTTCGGTGTGGCTAGGCTGCCTCGTCTACGAACAGAAATCGCAGACGACGTTAGCAAAATCTTACGGCTCCCCAAAAAAATTGTCAAATAAAAAACGCTGCGACCAAACCCAAAAACAAATCGCAGCTTAGGCAAACTGATATCTAATCCTCTTTTGGTAAATATGACCCGGGGAAGGAGGGTGATCTGCCTTGGGCAGCAGATCATCATCATCTGGTGCCTTCCCCGGGGTACTGTTGCTGAAATGATAAAGCTTTCTGCCAGCCAAGTCAACCAGCCTGGGAAAAAAAATAAAAAAATACCGGGAAAACCTGAGAAGGCTCCTCACTTTAGTGGTCGATGCACCGAAAACTAGAAGGGTAGGTGTCGACTTCGAAAGTGAAGTAGTATCTTCCAGGTCTCCCGGCACGTGCCCATTCTCCGCAGAGAAAAGACACATTTGCTCTGGGCGCTCGGTCGTCACCAGCATTCGTCGCTCCGGTTTCCCGGACCAAGGATACTAGGTGACAGCGCGGACGCACGCAGAAAAGGAGAGAGGTGGGGTGGCAGCTTTGTGCCTGAAGCACAAGGCCTTTGAGCCCCTACGCTGGGGCCACTGAAAAAGCCTTTTGAGCTCCACCCCTTCGCGACCAACGCGGTTGCAGATGAACGAGCGCGTTGGGTTCTGAGTCCCGCGTCAATTCCGCCGCAGTGAAAAAAAATGAAGCGGCGGAGAAGCTTCTATACGCGCGGGCTGGGTTATGGTAGAAACAACACGAGTCTCAGTCACCTGGTCATCAGACTCACTTGCGCAAGCGGCCTTTTGTACCTCTCTACCTCGACCTCGTAAAACAAAGGTAGGTAAAGTAGGTGATGACTGCAGGTAGCTGAGTACCGGCACAAAAAATAATATGCCCAAATGGATTGGCTGTCAAATGAATCAGCACCTGCAGTACTTGCATTTCTACCCTGGTAGGGATACTTTTATGGCGCACCCATAAAACGCAATTTAGCAACCCTGAGGAGGACAATGATGGGAAAACTCTTTAAGTCTCAAGTTTTCGCCGCTGCTAGCGCAGTTCAAAGTGCCCAACGAAATCCATTTCTTCGCGAGCCTGGGAGTCCCAGAAAGGTCACCCCTATCCGGCAGCCCGTGCAAGTCAATCACTTCAGCGAAGAGGCACTCGGCAAGCATTTTGACGAACAAATACAAAAACTTGAGCACCTAGGCTTCTCTGCCCAGGCGCTTGCACTCCTACATTGCCAAAAAGCCCAAGTCATTGAAGAAGCCGCGCAAATC
Source organism: Candidatus Doudnaibacteriota bacterium (assembly GCA_041497195.1). Lineage (GTDB taxonomy): Bacteria > Patescibacteriota > Doudnabacteria > UBA920 > 2-01-FULL-46-14 > JBGQGB01. The sequence goes on from JBGQGB010000001.1 coordinate 29,740, forward strand.
CAATTCGGTTCCTTGGACTACCCGATCGTCCCGGTCCTGCCGCCGCCCTATGCCGGGTTCTACGAGCTAGTGTCCAAGGTCAGACTGGGCGAAAAAGTTTGTGCGACCTGTCTCGACCCGGGAGCCATCCGGCAACTAGTACACCCGCCACTGAGACCCTATTTCATGCTCGACGTAGTCTGCTTCACCCCAAAACCGGGAATCACGATGGACCCTTTGGAAACGCAAACGAGCGCGAGGAACGCCGGGTACGACTGCCACACGGAAATCGAAGTCCTGATGGTGGCCATGCTGACAGACGCTCTGACAAAGTGGCCGCTCAACGCTTGCGGATCTTTTTGCGCTAACGATGACATTCCCATACTTCACCAGGACCAGACAGGTGCTCCTGTTTACGAGCTCGGCGCCGGAATCGCTACCAGTGCTGTTTCCACCCCATTGTGCCAACAGCGACTCTGTTTCTTGAATAATGCGGGTGGATGGAGGAACCAATGGCTGGTCTGAACGATGAAGAAAGGATGCGGATGGCAGAAGCACTTGCCGAGGTTTTTAGCGAAAGCCCGATAGACAAGCAGAGGTTGAAAGCAGTAATGCCCGTCCTGCCGATGAATGAAGTTCTGGTAATTACAAAATTAGCACAAAAAATACTCAGAAAAAAAACAGGGCAGTCTCCTGCTCGGAGAATCCATGTCATCTGGCGCCAATGACCAATCCCCATCTATTCCTGAAACCCAGAGCAGGACGCTTTGCCGCGCCCTGCTCTTTTTTTGATTTCATTCCTAATAAACACTAACCGAATATTTTGCGAAACAGCGAGCGGAAGAATTCGTAAATTTTCAAAAATACTCCCTGCCTTTGGCTCTGCAAGGCAATTTGCAGTTCTTCGCTGGGATTCATGATGACCAAATCCTGAGATTTATAACCAGGCGCTTGTACCAGGAGTGTTTGCGACGTCGGCTGCGGCACGGACAACTGAAAATATCCTTCGGTCGTGGTGGTGGCCTCAGAGTATTTCGTCTTGACACTCGCTTTGGGGATAGGCTGGTTGAGGGAGTCTGTGACATAACCACTGATAACGGCTGGTTTGTAGAACGACGTTAATGTCTCGACCGCTGGTTTGGGCGTGCCATCATCGCGCCACAAGGACGTGGTCCCGCTGAAACTCGTCCAATAATTGACCGCGGCGATTCCGGGGGTTTTGGCCAATCCGCCCAGCGCATCAGAAAGCCACCGGGCCTGCTCGCTCTCCGTCATCTGTCCTTGAATGTCGGGGATGGGCACACCGAATTCGCCGATAGCGACGCGTCCCCCGCTCCGGACGGCGATATCGGCTGCGTCAGATACGAGCTCACCCGGACTGGCCACATAATGGTCAATGGTCACGACTCCGCCCAGAGCCGCCGTGGTCGTCTTGTCCATAATCAAGCGCGCCACGTCGCCGTTCATAGAGATGTAATTGGAGACGACTTTTTTGCCAATCTTCTGGAAGGCCTGACTCGTCACCCAATATTCATCTTTGAGAAACTGACGAAAACCGTCCACGTCGCCGGTAAAACGGGGATCACCGGGACCCCCGTTTTCACACTCCGGACAAGGCGTAAAAACGTCCCCGTCCTCAAACAAAATGCTGTTTTTCAGGATGAAATTTTCGGTTTTGACCAAATGCTCGCCGCGGGTGATTTTCGGATAATTGAACCAGCTCTCCCAGCCAGACCAATTCCCCCGATACCACACCGAGAGATGGTATTTGCGCGCAGCCGCCACCCAGCGCTCCAGATACGGCGAAAACTCATCGTCGTAGGGCGTATCAATCGCGACGTGCGTCGCTCCCGTCGCGGCGATTGCTTTGACCTGCGCATCAATCACCGCGTCAAAGGAGCTATCATGGAGCTTTGCTCTCGCCAAATCGCGTGAGTATTTCATGGTGTCGACGGACGTCACCGGCCACAAATGGGCCGCCGATGACGAGCTCGACCCGGCCGATGCAGTTGCGGCCCGGACGAAAAAAACGACTAAAAACAAAAAAGGGACGAAGCCCAAAAGCGCAAAATATTTGGCTCGAGAAAGTTGTTTATTTCGCAGCAACATCCGAGGTCTTTTCGAAAATAAGGATCTCGGGGGAAGTATAAACTTTGGCGAAATATTTGAACAGGCGGCCCTGCATGGCGGGCGGCTCGTAAATGCTTTTCCAGATAGTATCGTCTTTCTGGATGACAATCCATTTGGCGTAGCGTTCCGGAGCTTCGAGGGACTGCTCCCAGTACGGCTTGTTGCCGATATAGATGAGATTATGCATGGGAATCCCTGCGCGGATGATGCTCATCTGCCGCGAATAGTCATCGAGAAGCACCAGGCCATTGTCATAGTGATCATGCATCCATCGCTCGGCGTCCGGGCGCTTGGCTGACGACAAACCCGCCAGGCCGTCCTCGAGCGTAACGATTTTGGTATACCCCACGCCGAATAGCGCCAGCTGCAAAACCAGCAAACCCGCGAGTAGCCCCTTCATTGCCGGTTTGCTCCGGTAAAAAAGATACCCGAGGAAAACGCCGAGGGCCGGCAGCATTAGCACGCCGTAACGGGCATTGAACAAAATCCAGTCGAAATTCTTGGGCGTGAGGTCCGGGATGAAAATAACGGACTGGCCCAGGTAAAGGGTGAGCACATTGAACGCAAACGGCACCAGCAGCAGCATGGCGATCCACAGCCGCTGGCGGTCGCGGTTGCGAAACAGATAAACCAGAAACCCAATCAGGGCAAACAGGAAAATCAAGATACCGGCATTGGCCATGGTGGTCACGAAATAATACAGAAACGAAGTCAGAATGTGGTGATAGCCTGGCAATTCGCCTCTGGCGAGCCAGCCGAGCTGCTGAGATTTGGCGGAAAACTGGCTGTGGGTGAAATACAGCGGGTCGCCCAGGATGAGGCCGCCCCAGCCGAGCCACATCAGGATACCGAAAAAACCCAGGGTCGCGAACAAAATCGTCATCCCCTCAACTTTGGCCCAATTTTTTTGGATGGTCTGAATCGTTGTTGCCCGGACCCACGCTGCCTTGGCGAAATTGCCAGGTTTGGGCGACAGTCCGGAACCTTTCGCGGAAAATCCCTGGACAAACAGCCACAACGCCAGAATAATCGTCTCGGCTGCGACCAGGGACCAGCCGTCGTAGCGGGAAAGCGCTGCCGCGAATCCGAACAGTCCGGCCAGGATAAGGGAGTTGAGACCCTGCTGATCAAACAAAAAACTGATGAAGTAGTAAGAAGACAGGACGAAAAAGACGATGAGTGTCAGCTCGGTCATGGGTGTGGCCTGCAAGTACAAAATATTCGGATTGAGCATAAATACCAGCGCGCCGAAAAACGATGCGCCGGTGCTGGTTCTCAAAAGTTTCAATAATTTGTAGATATATAGGGCGGAGATGACATAGGCCACGCCGGAGATGATCGAACCAGCCAACCCGCTGCGCCACAAAAAATCCGACCAGACGAACGGCACCATCAGCAAGTGCGGCAGCGGCAGCCAGATACCCCCGAGCTGGGCAAATCCCGGCGTCAAACTGTCCACGACGCGCTTGGCGATATTAAGGTGCGACTCCGCGTCCCCGTATGCCACGATGATATCGTGGCCAAATGCATAAGCGGTGGCGCCTATGGCGAGCAAAACCGACAGGATGATGATCCAGGTTTCGGGCCTCACGCGCGAGAGACGCTCCCGGAAGCGGGCAAGGGTTGAGTTTTGAATGGTGATGCTAAGATTCATGTTCAAACCTCGGGACTACAAACAAAAAAACGACGAAAATTATGAGCAGCAAGGCGTAGATGACCAAAGCGTAATCACGCAAATTGATAACGTGCCCGAAAAAATAATTATAGAGAAAACTGTCCGAGCGCCCGTCGCGGAAAAAAAGCCAGTTGCGCAGGAAATTGTCCGGCGTGTGGAGCGGCACTGCTTCGACTTTGGGCGGAATGGCGTTGGTGGTGAGCGCCCCGAGCAAGGCGACGGCACAAGAATATGCGAACAACACAAACGCGGCTATGCGCACGCTCCATTTCCATTTCGCTTTGGCCAGAGCATAAACTACAAACAATGACAGTATCGCCATACCCGGAATGAGATAGCGCGGGCCATAGGCCCAGCCGCCCCACGGGTCACCCCAGCTGCTATACAGAAAAAGATTGGTCAGCACCACACCGAGCAAGAAGCCGGATTCAAGGTCTAACCTTTCGGAAAATTTCAGGACAAATCCCAGGATTGCCAGTAAAAAGATCGGAGCGTACAGAAACAATCCCCTATCCCCGGAAAAAAGCAGAACGGTCAAACCATGCATGAAATTTTCCTGATGGAAAAATCCGGCAACGTCTTTTTCCGGAACCGTGGAACCCGGGCCGAGGACCACGGTATCGGGATTGGCCTGCTGGGCCTCTACTATGGTGCGTAGTGCAGGCAAACTCCCGGTCAGGGTATGCCAGGAACCCAAATAATGCTGGTTGAACGCGGCGAGTGGCCCGATTACCAGAATGAATGCTGCGAAAGTCAAAAGAAGCGGGGCGCGCAGGGAAATTTTGATTTTTTCCGAGTCCTTGCTGATGCGGAAAGACACAACTAGGAAATAAATCATCACCGGCAAAAGCAATACGGCATTCGGATAATCAATCGTGATAGACAGCCCGTATGCGAGCCAAGCCCAGACGGCCCACAGCCAGCTGCCGCGGGCTTGGTGTTTGTATTTCCAAACGGCGTAGAAGGCAGACAGCAGGAAAAACGCGGTGACGTGGTGCTGATAAAGCGTCACCGCGTAGCTCCATGCCGTCGAGCCAAAAGCGAAAATGACCACGGCAAGCAGGGACGCCCACACCGGCAGTTTCAATATCTCCCGTGCGATCTTGAACAGAAACAAAAGCGCCAGTATACTCATGAGCGATACAAAGGCAAAGCTCGCGACCTGGCCAAGGTGGTAATGAGCGCCGATGAGGTACAAAGGGTAGGCCATGTACGGGATGCCGGGCGCGAAGAAGCTGAAAAACTTATCGCCGTGGTAGCCGACGTCGGGATAAGCGATGTTCGCGAGCTGACGAGTGAGAGCGAACGTATGGCTCTCCGCCAGGGCAAGGATGTGCACGAAGCGTCCGCGTTCCGGGGAAAGCTCAAACGGCTGGCCATTCTGGTCCAGCTGGTTTTTGAAATCCTGCGGCTGCGGATTGCCTTTCACACCGCGCAGAGTCAGCGCGTACAAAGACAGCCCCAGGATAACTATGAAAATTAGCGCAAGTTTGTTCTTCATGAAATTACAGTAAAACTTTCTTGGAAGATGCTGAAATTTCAAATAGCGAATGGCTGGCGGGGTTATAAGTGGGAAAAAACCTGGCATACAAATATGCGTACGCGTAAACTGCCAGCTTCACGGGATTTTTGAGGAAATATAATAGGGAGGTTCTCAGAGTAATAAAAAATGGTATACGGTATTCTTTTCTTACGAATTCGGGGGCGAAATACTTTTCCATCTGCCTCTTTCCGTCCATAAAACGGCGGCTCTGCTTGACGTGATCCGACAGATTGTCTGGGCACCGAAACAGAACCCCGGCACGCGGCGTAAATACAAACTGGAATCCGCTTTTGAGGCAGGACAGATATGAGAACGCATCCTCGGAATATTGAACTGGCCAGTGCAAATTTTTGTACAGAGATTTGGCAAAGGCCCGGCAACGACCGTGGCACAAGTAAATATTCGCGCCGTCATTGATCTGCTTGTACATGGCGACCTTGAGCTCGTGGCTGAACGCGATGACGCGCTCAAAAAAGCCCCGCGGCGGCGCGCTCACGGTTTCGGCACTGGTCAGGCCGACGCGCGTTCCGCTCAAAATCGGCCGAATCAGCTCCTCGAGACAATCAGCCGAAGTCGGCAAAACGTCCGCGTCCAAAAGCACTAAAATGTCGCTTTCGGCGCGTCTCACTATCTCGTTTTGTCCGGCCGCGAGTCCTTGACGTAATTTGAACTCCACCAGTTCCACTAAGGGATCAGAAAACTGCCTGACAATGCTCGCAGTAGCGTCTGTGCTGCCATCCGAGACGACCAGAATTTTTTCCAACACAAAATTCTCCCGTCTTTGCGACATGATAGACTCAAGCAAATTTTTTATATTTGCTTCTTCGTTATAAGCCGGGATACCGACCGTTACACTGGTACTGCCTGTCGCCATTTCAGCTTCACCTCTTTCCTATTGGTTAATACGCCGGAGATTATTCCTGTAATGCGCAAAATGCTTTCCATTCGTAGATCGTGATAGAGCGGCAGGCACAACACCCGTTTGGAGACCGACTCCGCTGTCGGACATTGCCGCAACGGAACATAATCCAGACGATTTAGAGCCGGATAGAAATACCGGCGCGGATAGATATCATTTTTTTCCAATTCTTTTTTCACCAAAAGCAATTCCCTTTCAGAACGAAATACCACGGGGTAATAGGCGTAATTGTAAACAACATCTTTTTTATAGACCGGCAGCTGCAATTCGGTGTTTCTGAGAAGTTTGCTGTATGCCTGGACGAGCCGTCTTCGTTGTTCGATGAGATTGTCGGCTGCTTTGAGGTTGCACAAGCCCAAAGCAGCATGGAATTCGGAATTCTTGGCATTGATGCCCGCGGCTGTTATCTCATCTCCCTCATAGCCGAACTCGCGCAGGGACTTGATCTTGGCTGCGACACGGCTATCCCGCGTTATTACCGCGCCTCCTTCGGCAGTGTGGAACAATTTGGTCGCATGCAGGCTCAAAGTCGAGACATCGCCCCAGTTGAGTATCGATTCGCCGTTAAGCTTGACGCCAAAAGCGTGAGCGGCGTCATAGATGACTTTGAGATGGTACTTCTTAGCGATTTTTTTGATTGCCTCCACGTCGCATGGAAAACCGTAGACATGCACGGCCAATATCGCCCGGGTGTCTTTGGTAATCGCCTGCTCGATTTTGGCGGGGTCGATGCAAAAATCATTCGGATCAATGTCAACAAAGACCGGCTTGCAATTCTCCCAGATTATCGAATTGGTCGTCGCGACGAAGGAAAACGGGGTGGTGATAATCTCGCCGCGAAGACCGAGGGATTTGATGGCCAGCTGGAGAGCCAGAGTGCCGTTTGCTACGTAGAGCAGATTATTCACTCCTAAATAATTATTAAGCTCCTTTTCAAGCTCACGGACGAACTGACCATCGTTAGTGAGCCATCGCGTTTCCCAAATCCGCTTCAGGTACCCGATATACTGGCTCAACGGCGGCAGATAAGGTTTCGTCACGTAAATTTTCTCTCTCGCTTCTTTCATGGTGTTATGGCTTTCTATTAATGTTGCAAAGACTTACTTAAAACCTGTTTGAAAAATACGTCAAATTCGCTAACTATATTATCCCAACGGAATCGCAGCGCGAAAACTCTTGCTTGCCGGCTCATTTCTGCGTTTAGACTCGGCTCCGTGGCTCTGATAAGACACTGGGCATATTCCTCAACATCAAACGCCTTGGCCTTCAGTGCCACTAACGAGTCTGACCAGGACAAACCGGGAATGTCAAAAATTACTAGCGGCAAGCCAGAAGCTAGGGCCTCAAGCCCAAATATGGAAAAGGTCTCAAACCGCGAAGGAAGTGCTGCACAGACCGCTTCGGAAAGAGCCCTAAACTTTTTCTCGCCGTACGTGGAACCAATCATTTTCACTTGTTTTTCCAATTTCAACTCGTGGATCAAAAGCAATATTTTGTCTTCGTCCTGACCGTGTCCCCCGATAACCAAGGGGTATCCGATTCTGTCTTTGATTTTTGCGTAAGCGTGGAGCAATAAATCAATACCCTTCTGATTCACATCAAAGCGGCCAATGAACAAAAGGTGTTTGGCCTCGCCTCTAGGCAGGTCGAAATACTCGTCCCCGACTCCATCTGGTATCACCCGGGAAATCATCCGGGAGTTAACTTGCCGGATTTTCCGCTCATCCCCACCATTCAAAGCAACTATGTATTTATAAAATTTCAATCCGAAGCGTTCCAGCAAGTCAAAGGGCAATTTATATTTTTTCTTCATTTCCCCAGCTGCAAAAAAGGTTGCATACCCGACTACCGGGGTTTTGGTAAACAAGGGTGCAAACGACACAGAAAACGGAGCAGTAAAGCTCTCCAAGATTATATCGGCCCGGATCTTTCGCACTGCAAAGGGTAATGCCAGAAGAAAACACACATTGTTGAACCGAGAATTATCGCTAGCCAAACCAATATGATGATGTTTGATCCCGTCCTCGTTATAATCCGCGTAATTCGGGTACTTGGAACAAATCACGGTAACATCATGGCCCATTTTCACGAGGCGTTTGCCGATTTCCCGCGTGCCCCTTGCCTGACCGCCGGCCCAATGTGGGTTTTTTAAATTGTCCATATCAATGATGAATATGTTCATATCTTCTTCTGGATATTTACGGCTCTTTTGATAGTCGTAGTTTTCTGGGTTCTCGCCATATGATTAAATGCGTTTAGTAGTTTCACTGGTCGGCCAAAAATCGTTAAAGTCTCTGGATAATTTGATGCTCGCTCGGAACTTTAGGAACGAATACAGGAAAAACTTGATAGGATCGGATGCCAAAAACGTCAAAGTCATCCGTAAATTCATCCAAAATGACCGGTAATAAATTGCTCTGATATCTCCCTCAGGAAAATACCGCCTCAAACTCCACACACCGGATTTTTCCTTTTCCCTTACTTTCAAAAAATCTGTGTAGCTTTCCACGCAATGATAGATACATTTCGCAGATGGCACGAAGACCGTTTCGAAGCCGTTTTGCCGACACCACAGTAGTGCGTACGTATCTTCCGGAACAGCGGCTGGCCAGCGCAGCTGGTCGTAAATCTTTTTTGTGAAAGCGCGACCGCCACGTCCAGAACACAACCTGCTGCGGACTTCCGGGTCGTTTATAGAAAACCAGTCATAGATATCACTTTGCACTTTGATTATTGTGCCGAAATAAGTTTGCGGCGCCACTGATTCAAAATTTCCTTGAGCATGCGCGATGTTGCGATTTGCAAGCAGCGGCTTCAGCAAATTGACTAGAAAATCTTTTCCCGCCGGCAACGTGTCGGCCTCCAAAAGAACCACGATATCACTCCGGCTCTGCAGAAAAATCAAATTTTGCGAAAAATTCTGTCCGCGGCGCTCGGAATTGGCGATCAACTGCACCAGCCGGCTATTGATGGCTTTGACCGCCTCAACGGTCCGATCGGTACTTCCGTCAGAGACGACTAGAATTTTCTCGACTGCGAAATTTTCCTGTTTTTGCGCCAAAATAGAAAGCAGCACATTTTTTATATTTGCTTCTTCATTGTAGGCCGGAACGCCAATCGTAACAGTTGTAATGTGATCCTGGTTCATTTCGTTGAAGCGACCCTTTCCCATAAACCATTTTTGTAACTTCCCGTGTACCTCGTTTTGAAAACGCGAATCCAAGTCTGCAGGGCGAGAAAAGATAGGGTGTGGAAAGGATCAATTAGAAAATTTCTGGCAAGTGACAAAATAATTTTCTGCAACGGAACCCTGTAGCTCGCCAGAGCCGCCGGGCCAAAATAGTCAGCCAGCTTGTCTCCCGTACTCATAAATCTCGTCGCCTGGCTGATGAAGTCGTGGAGGTTGGCGGGCTCACGGAAATGCACTACGGAATCGGGTACAAATTTGAAACTGAAACCAAGCTGTTTCGACTTCAGATAAAGGAATTTCGCATCGCTCAAGGCGTCTTGGGGAATGAATAGCGTCTCAAAAAACTCGTGCCTTAAAGCTACCAGCCCACCACTGCTGTTATGAATATTGTCCCCGCCGCGGTAATTTCTCACGACTTCAGACCAAATGATATCTGATCTATATAGCGATTTTTGTACGAACGCCCTGCCGGGATGTGGCGAAAGAGCTCCGCTAGCAATGCCAACCGCCGGATCTCGAAAAGCATCAACCAAATTGTCTATCATGTCACTACTGCCACAATCCAGATCGGCATCGACGGTGATCAGAATATCAGTGCTGACCATTCGATATAGACTGTTCAGCCGGCCAATTTTTCCTAGCCGACGCTGGTCGGAAACAAGCCGCAATTTCGGGTAATTCCCCGCGAGATCGTTCACGGTTGAAGCCGTCCGGTCAGTTGACCCGTCATCCATGACAATGATCTCACGAAGAAGATAGTTTTCGGCATGCTGCACGAAAATTGCCCGCAGAAGGTGGGCGATATTGTTTTCCTCGTTGAATGCCGGGATGGCAATTGTGACAGTCGGTTTATTCATAGAATTACCTTAATCAAATTTCTGAACTTCATAAGCTCTTTCTGCAAAGACTTCTTGACTTCCTGCAATTATCGAGAAAAAGGTGCCGCTGGTTTTGCTCCAGTCAAACTGCTTGGCCCACTCGGTGGCTTCACGGCCCATTTCCTGGCGCAATTTTTCGTTGCCAATAATCTCGAGAACCGCATCTGCCAAAGCATTGCTGTTTCCATGCGGGACCAGAAATCCGGTAGTCGGATTTTGAACCGAATCGCGCAACCCAGGAACATTGGCCGCCACTGTCGGCGTGCCGCAGGCATTGGCTTCGATAGTCGTAATCCCCCACCCTTCCATCATGGAGGGATTGGCAAACACCCAGGCCTCCTGCATCAGCCGAACTTTTTCCGCATCGCTTACCCGGCCGCGAAACTCGATGACTTTATCCATATCCAAATCCCGGACGAATTCTTTGAGCCAGGACTCCTGCTCGCCACTTCCGGCAATGAGTAGTTTCGCTTCGGGGACTTGCTTGCTGACCGTTTGGAACGCTCTGATTAGGACATCAAGGGATTTGTAGGGCTTCAGACGGCCGACGTACAAGACAGTCGGGGTTTTACTTTTCGCAGCAGGCCGGTGCAACGTCAGGTCAACTCCATTATGAACTATATCAATGCCCGCACCGACAAGTCCGATTGTTTCCATTTCCGTTCTCGTTGACTCGGAAACTGTGATGAATTGCGTGTTTTGGTATACGATCGGCATCAGCCGCTTCTCCAAAAGCATGGCCACCATCGCCAAAGGCTTGCTCAGATATTTGCGGAAAATTTCCTGATGGATATGATGGACGACGCAGTACACCGGCTCTTTGACATATAGAGGTGTGAAAAATGGTATGCCGTTCTCGCAATCAATTACTACGTCATATTTCCCGCGGAAACGCAGCATATAGTAAAAGAAGGCCCAAAAATAGACGAGATAGAATCCGCCGCGGCGCACGACCTCAATGCCATCGACTATCTCGCTTCGAGGCGACTTCCCGTCATTACCGCAGAAGATAGTTACCCGATTGCCTTCGGCGACCCAGCGTTTGGCCATCTCCTGGACATACACCTCAGCGCCACCAGTGTATTCATGCCGTGTATCGCGCCAATTAAAAATCAAAATTCGTTTTTTTGTGGCGGCAAGGGCCTGCACATGAGGGAGAGGCATAAAAACGCCCAAAAGATCCACTAAAGCGCGCTTTGCGTACTCTGCCCGATCCTCAAAAATATGCATCAGCAAAATCACGCCCAGGCCGATAGTGCTGGAACCAAAAATCACGTGGGTGATTTCATATATACTGTCATGTGAAATAAGAATTCCAATGAGCATCAATAACGATCCACCCAATGCCGCGAGCGGGAAGATGTATTGTTTACGCGCCAAATGATAGGTCACGATTACATTGGATAAAGTGAACATGGCGATGGCTGCAACGTAGATGTTCAAATACGGCAATATAGCAAAAGTCTTGCTGCCAAGCAGTAACGGGACGACTATCCTGCCCAAGGGTCCCAGAAACAACACACCAATTGATGTCAGGCCCAGCGTCACCCCCAAAATTAACCGAAAAGTCTTGACGGAGCTTTCCTTGAGTCCGCCAGCGCGCGATACGAACGTAATCATGAAAATAGTTGGCAGACTACCGAAAAAATAAATCATCTTGCCGACTAGGGATAAAAGCGAATATTGGCCGGCAAATTGGGGAGAAAGAAAATGTTTGACCAGCACGATGTCCAAATTCAAAAAGATGATCGAGGAAACCACGGTCAGAAGCGAAGCAGCGAAAAAATATGCGGGGAACTCACCGCGGGCAACCCGACTGCGTTGTGTGGCTCCCGCGGACTCACCCACCATGCGTTCCGATAACCAGGCGGAAAAAGCGATCGAGATAGGAATAGAAAAATAGATCCACGAATGCCAGCCAACGAAAATCATCAGCACCGCCAAAATAAACTTGCTGACAGCCTCTCCAATATATATATAGGCGACCCGACGAAACACCAATGTTCCGTTGAGGAGTCCGCGGTTCACCGAACCCAAAGCGCCAAGGGACAATATCGGAGTAAAGGCGAATAAAATCACTTGGCTAGGCAGCCGGAAAAAAGCTGCGAGAAAAGGAACACAAGCTATCCATAGAAGCGATGCGCCCGCAGTCACGAGGAGAGTGCCTTTACGGACAAAGCGCGTAAAAGAATAAGCTTTTTCGTATCCCTGGGCTGCATACAGGTATGCCGTGCGCTCGTTGACCGTGGACCCCAAAGCGGCAAAAAATAGTGCGGCCAAAGAAAGCAACGTGCTGACCAGAGTGACAATCCCCAACTCCTCGAATCCTAACTCTCGTCCCAAAAACGCATTAAATAGAAAATTAAAGAAATTGGCGGCCATAATTGCCCCCATGAGCAGTCCAACACCCGAAAACAACGTTGGCCGAAGTGATGAGGGTACAAACCGTTGCAATCGTCCCGAGAGCCGGGCGGAGATCGTCGGACGAACTGTAGCTGGTTGAGCCGGCGCCGGGATTGGAATAGTGATATCCAGAGATTTTTTCACCCGCAAACCGTGCCGCGTCTTTTCCCAGTAATGAGGTTTCACGAACAACTGGTAAATAGCGACAGTGGAAGCCGCGCTGGCCATTAGCCAATAGACGGGAACGAGATAGACGTATTTGATGAGCGACCATTGCTGCCGTTTCGCGGCACCGATCATGTAGTAGTACAGGAACAAAAAGTTACCGAACACCAGCGACGTCACGGCGATGTACAAAATCGTATCCGGATAAAGCGCCTGAAAAGTCGGACCGACGATGGGCCGCAAGGTGAAATAGGAAATGGTTGCCAGCCACAAAATCGGATTAATAAGCAAAAACGCGATTTTGCCGCCGACCACCAGCTGAAACACGAACGCCTGAATCCCGTTTGACCGAACGAACTCCACTGGCCGGCGCATGTGCACCAGATAAGTCTGGATGTAGCCCTTGATCCAACGGGAGCGCTGCCGCAGCCAGTTGTGCCAATTGTTGTTTGCTTCCTCGAAAGTAGTCGAGTCGATAATGGCGGTCTTGTAACCTTGTTTGAAAATCCGCACGCCCAGATCGCAATCCTCAGTCACGTTGAAAGGATCCCAACCTTGCAGGATGCGTAAATCGCGGGTCCGGAAATGATTGCTCGTGCCGCCCAAAGGAATATAGGCGTTGATAGACTGCAAACCAGTAAGAATCACGTCAAACCACAGCGAATATTCGGCAGTGAACAGGCGCGTCAGGAGATTGTCATGAGGATTGTAATAATTGAGTTTCGCCTGCAGGCATTTCACGTTTTCCGGCAGGTTTTGAAAACCGAGGTAAGCTTTTTTGAGCTGCATCGGGTCGGGAACATCTTCAGCGTCATACACCACCAGATACTCCCCTCTGGCAAATCCCAGGCCGTAGTTGCAAGCCTTGGGTTTGGTTTTGGGCATCGAGTGCGGAACAACGAGGGCGCGGACATAGGACGGCAGGTTCAGATTGGTCGCGGCCAAGATGGTTTCCCGGTCGTCTTCCTCCAAAAGCAAAAGCACATCGAGCTTGGTCTTGGGCCAGGAAATCCGGTCGAGCGATTCCAGAAATCCGGGCAAAACATGGGCCTCCCGGTACAGCGGGCATAAAATCGTATACATTGGCAGATTTTTCTCGTCAATCTCTGCCAACTGTTCCCGGCTAAAATTTATTTCCGGGGGCGATTTGAGACTGCGTGTGACCAAAAAGAGATTGAAAAACACATCAATGAAATAGATCGTGCTCAAAGCCGCAACCAGGATGATACCGGTGCGCAGCGGATTGACGAAAAAACCCAACGCCGTGGCGGCGAGTACTGCGGCGCCGAAAACCTTTTGCCAGGAACGGAAAGTCTGAATCGCCGAGGTGCGGTGTGACAGCGTCGTGTGGGTAACAAACCGACGGCCTTTATAGCTTAGTCCCGCTCCCAGCATGCTAGCATTACTCAGGGCTGGGATGCGTTGCGGATGGATGGCGCGGAATTTGAGCCGGACAGCGTTCCAGCCGATTTCCAAAGTGGCTTTCCAGACGTTGATTTTCGACTCCCCGGCGTGTCGTTCTTCAAAAACGATATGATGCCCGACGATTTTGTACCTGTTGTAGCGCGCCTGGATCAAAAATTCCAGATCAAATGTCCAAGCCTCGGGATGAAGCGTGGTTTCGAGAAATACCTGCCGGCGGAATACCTTCAATCCCGACTGGGTATCAAAAGCGAGCCCATGCAGCAAACGGGTAAACACAAAAGAGAATCCGCGGCTCAAAAAGCGCCGCATGTGATTCTCTTTGTGCACCGACCGATTCGCTACCACGACATCGGCGCCGGCGTTGAATTTTTTGATCATGTCCGGCAGCGCCTCAGGCGGATACTGCAGGTCCCCGTCTATCATGCCCAGCAGATCATAGCGCGCGAGCCGGAAACCTTCCAAAAGCGAATAAGCTTTTCCAGCTTTCCCCTGTTTAGTCCGAGCCAAGATGGGATATTGTTCGGCAAGCGACTGCAACAGTTCCCAGGTGCCGTCGGTGGAATGGTCGTCAATGAAGATGAGCTCGTAAACAATCCCGGCTTTCTTGAGGGCGCGGTCAAGACGCTCAACCAGGGGCCGGATGTTTTCTTTTTCGTTCAAAACGGGGATGACCAGTGATAAATTTGTGGAGTCCATGTGGAATGCTTCGCGGAAAAAACAATGAAAAAAAACGCCTTTTGCAAGCAATGCAGGTGTTGTGTTTTTGTTTTCGGTTATTTTTTTTTGGGCTAATCTCCTCTATGCCTGTAGTTCAGGACGGCGGAGAATAACCGTGTATATTTACATATTTTGCTTCATCCGTCAAGTATATCATAAACAAGCCAAAAAGGAGCCGCGGGAATGTTTGACCGGAGCTCTATGGAGGCGGTATCATATATGTACATTAATATACCTTAATGGCAGAAAATAAACCGCAAATAGACCGATTACCCCCGCAAAACCTCGAAGCTGAGACTTCGGTCCTAGGCGGCATCATGCTGGATCGGGACGCTATCATCAAGGTCGCGGACCAGCTCGCTGCCGACGATTTTTACGACCGCCGCAATCAGCTGATTTATGAAACCATGATGGAACTTTATGACGATCGCTCCAGTATCGATGTTTTGACGGTGTCCAACCGCTTGCAGGAAAAAAGCATGCTGGAACAAATCGGGGGGATGAGTTACCTGACCTCACTCGTCAATAACACTCCGTCCGCCGCACACGTGATTCACTACGGAAAAATCGTCCAGCGCAAGGGCACATTGCGCAAACTCATCCAAGCGTCTTCCGACATTATCCATAGCGCTTATGGCGAAGTGGAAGATGTGGACGTGCTGCTGGACACAGCTGAACAAAAGTTGTTCGGCGTTTCCCAAAAATATCTCAAACAAAACTTCATCCCCCTGAGCGCCGTCTTGCATGAAACCTTTGACCGCATTGACGAACTGCACAAGGTCAAGGGCAAGTTGCGGGGCATCCCCACGGGCTTTGCGGATTTGGACAGGCTCTTGGGCGGCTTGCAAAAATCAGATTTGATAATTCTGGCGGCTCGACCCTCCATGGGCAAAACCTCTCTGGCTTTGGATATCGTCCGGCACGTCGGAGTGAAAGAAAAAATCCCGGTTGGTATGTTCTCTTTGGAAATGAGCAAAGACCAGCTGGTGGACAGGCTGCTGGCGTCTGAGGCTGACGTGGACCTCTGGAAAATGCGGACCGGCAGACTTTCCGATGAAGGAGAAAACAATGACTTTGAGCGGATCGGACACGCCATGGGCCGTCTCGCTGATGCCCCGATTTTTATCGACGATTCCGCCTCGAGCAATATCATGGAAATTCGCACCAAAGCCAGACGTTTACAGGCCGAACATGACTTGGGCCTCATCACCGTCGACTATCTGCAATTGATGGAAGGCCGCAATACCGAAAACCGAGTTCAAGAGGTTTCCGAGATTTCCCGCGCGCTCAAATCCCTCGCTCGCGAGCTCAACGTCCCGGTTCTGGCCCTATCCCAACTCTCGCGCGCGGTGGAGTCTCGCAACCCGCCCATCCCCCAGCTTTCGGACCTGCGCGAGTCCGGCTCGATTGAGCAGGACGCGGACGTGGTGATGTTCATTTACCGCGAGGAACAATACAAAGGCAAAAACGCCAAGAATCCCCACATTGCGGAAATCATGATCAAAAAACACCGCAACGGTCCGACTGGCTCGCTCGATTTGTATTTTGATGAAGCCAAGACATCTTTCCGCAACCTCTCACACGAACGGGAAACAGAGGTGGTCGAGGAAATTGAAGAAATCTAGCCGATAAAGAAACAAATAGATGGCTGTCCTGCCAAGAAGCATCCGCAAACTTATTGAGGAATTGAGTAAGTTACCAGGGGTCGGTCCAAAAAGCGCCTCCCGGTTGGCATTTTTTTTATTGAAAGCCCCGGATCTGGACCGGGAAAGCCTGGCCCGGGCAATTAATGAGCTCAAAACGGAACTGATGTTTTGCCAACAATGCCACAACCTCTCCGAAAACATCCTGTGCAGTATTTGCTCTGACAAAAGCCGCGACCAAAATCTAATCTGCGTGGTGGAAGAACCCCTCGACGTGGTGGCTTTGGAGCAGGGCCGGATATATCAGGGCACTTATCATGTCCTCGGCGGCGTCATCTCCCCTATCGAAGGGGTGGGGCCGCAGGACCTCAAAATTGCAGAGTTACTCGCCCGGCTCAAAGGATTGCAAGGCAGCACTGAAGTAATACTGGCGACCAATCCGTCTCTGGAAGGAGAAAGTACCGCCCTATATCTGGCGAAGCAACTGCAGGCTTTCCCCAGTTTGATCTTGACTCGCATCGCTCACGGCTTGCCCATCGGTGGGGACATCGAATACGCGGACGAGCTGACCATCAACAAAGCCATGGAAGGACGAAGGGAATACAAGATCAAAATTCAATAGGATAGATTTTACCAAGCAAAAAACCCCTTTTGGGGGTTTTTAGATTTTGAGTATCTCGACGTCGGTAAACTCCTGCCGGTAGCCTTTGCGGCGGCGGTAACGGACCTTGGATTTGTATTTGAAAATGCGGATCTTTTTCCCGCGCCCTTGTTTGAGGACCTTGCCCATGACCTTGGCCCCAGCCACGTAAGGATTACCCACTTTCAGATCAGCCGCATCAGAGGCAATGAGCAAGACTTTATCAAAAACAACTTCCTGACCCTCGGTCACGGGAAGTTTTTCCACGCGGATTTTGCTCTGAGGGGAAACCAGATATTGTTTTCCTCCGGTCTCAATGACTGCAAACATATGAAGAAAAGATAGCAAAGGCAGGACCTCGAGTCAAGTC
This sequence comes from Candidatus Doudnaibacteriota bacterium, assembly GCA_041497195.1. GTDB lineage: Bacteria > Patescibacteriota > Doudnabacteria > UBA920 > 2-01-FULL-46-14 > JBGQGB01. Next base: position 47,417 of record JBGQGB010000001.1, read on the forward strand.
AAAAAAAATTCCGGTACTGCTGTCCGATTCAATCGGGAAGCAGTACCGGAAAAACTAATCTGGATTCAGAGCGTTGACTCCGTCAGCCCGCCGCACTCGGAACTCTCTGGCGGATTCTGAAATCGACGGAAAGAAGCAAAAGCCGCCTCGACCACTTCCACCAGCACTTGGGCACAGTCAGTAGGCATCTCGGGTTTCATGCAATTAATCCAGTCAACGATCAGGTCCTCGTGAAGGTCAACAGGCCGATTCGGCCACCGACGCATGGAGTCCTCAACAAAACCGACTAACGCGTCAATAACCTTTTCTTCTGAGAGGCCGTACAGTCCCCCAAAGTAGCGCAATTTCGCGCAAATCTCACTTTCCACTTGGCCGAGCGTCCGCAGCATACTCGCCTCCTTCGAGAAAAGATTGGATTGGTGTTTCCTGCAATTTCTTTTGGACCAGCGCGAGCAAAGTCATAGCTTGCTCGCTGGACAGGCGGCGTTTGAGGTAAGTCACTCTGATTCGCAAGGCGATGAACTTTTCCAAAAACTCGGGCACGTAGTCTCGCCTGAGGATTCGCACTGCCTCTTCAAAAGCAGACTCAAATTGCTCGCGCAAAAGAATATGGCACGCGATCGGAATCCTCTTTTCGCTCAGGAAACGCGCCTGTCTCATGCAATCCGCGAGTTCCCCCAGCAAAACCTGCAAAGGGGGCGCCAGCGGTTTTTTGTTTTCGTACATAGCTTCCCCCTTTGTATCTGAAAATTCACCATACCACTGGGGGAAGAAAGAGTCAATGAGATCCTAGAACTTCACGGGTTGGCCAGTCACTAGACCGTATCGCTGCACCGAGCCGGCGTTCAGCTCAAGCACAGTGTCAGCCACGTCTTTGCTGTGCACACTGACTATCGGCGTGCCACCGAGAGGGGACGGCAAATCCGGGGCGATATCCACGATCTGATGATCCCGTATAAAAATTATGTCGAGGGGGAATTTCATGCCTCTCATCCAAAAATTTTGGATTCTGGGGTTGGAGTAGACGAATAACATCCCGCAGTTGGGACAAAGGGACGCGCGCCCGGACAGGCCCTGAATCTGTTTCGGCAGTGTGTCCGCGACTTCCACGCGAAACTGATTTGGGCCGATTGTGACTGTGTTCTCAGTCAGATGCCTGGAACGGACAAACCAAAACAAAAAACCTAAGATGACCACCAGGGTCAGTAGGAGCAAAAAGATCGACTTCATATTTTTTTTTGTTTACTGCGATACATAACGACTACGCCAATGGCCACTAAAAGCATTATCACTCCCAAAATTAACAAAGCCACCAATTTGCCCAGTGACTGAAGAAATACAGCCACCCCGCCGAACACTGCTGCCAAAAAATACAAAAACAGGACAGCTTGGCGTTGCGACAGTCCGATATCCAAGAGACGAAAATGCAAGTGCTTCTTGTCCCCGACAAAAGGCGAAGCTCGAAACAACAGCCTTCTGGTAATCACCCAGGCCGCATCCAAAATCGGAATACCCAACACCAAAAGCGCAGTAGCGATCTTCCCGCCGGAAATGACGGCAAGAGTGCCGATCATGAAACCCGTGAAAGTACTCCCCCCTTCTCCCAAAAAAATTCTGGCTGGAAAAAAATTGTGCGGCAAAAATCCCAAAGCCGCGGCAGCAAAAATCAAGGCCAAAAAAGCGGTCGTCGTTTGATTGACGGCTGGGCCTAGTGACAAACCGAAAATCACCAGGCCGGCAATGACAGAAACCCCGCTGACCAAGCCATCCATTCCGTCAAGAAATTTCGTCGTGTACGTTATGCCTAAAATCCAGGCAAACACAAACAAGCTGCCAAACACCGGATAGCCTCCTAGCTTGAACCGGTCCAGAAGTATCGGGCCGCCCAAAGGGTTGGTCACATAGGAAATATGTGTGCCGGTCAGGACCACGAGCGCTGCGGCGGTAACCGGAAACCAGATCTGCACAGAGGCGGGGAGATCATATTTGTCGTCCAAAATCCCGCCAATCAAAAGTATCGCCCCCCCCAATACCAGCCCGACCAACTGGAGCGCTGAAATCTCGTCCGTCCCGCCCAGCCAGGCTAAAACCATAACCCCACCGACAAAACTCAAAAAAATCGCCACGCCTCCCAGCTTGGGCATGGGCTTGGTGTGGATTTTCCTGTCCCGGTCCGGCCAATCATGAATCCCCAGATGAGCAGCCAACATGCGCACGAGCTTTGTCACAAAAAAAGAAACGACTAGCGTCGCCAGAAAAAAAATGAGGAAATAGAGATTACGATTTGGAAGCATGGTGGAACACCATAGCTGGCTCCTTGATCTCGCTCTTGCGCGCTTTCGGCGTTACCCAAAACTCCATGTATTTTCCCAGCATCAGGCGAGTTTGGGCATCCACTGCCGGGGCCGAACCAAACACAGTCGATACCAACGGGACAAAAACCCACTGCAAAATCATATTTAGGGTCCGCCAGCGAGAATACCCGGCCGGCCGGGAAGGAATCAGCACCATATTGATATATACGGAAAAGATCAAAAATACCGTGGCAATCTGCATTATCGAACTGGTTAAAACCGGCAAATTGAAAGCCAGGACCTGGTCCCCGAACCGGCCCGCCCCCAAGAGCAACGGCAACCAGCCCAATGCCGTAATCATGATTGACGCAGTCGCCCAGAAATAAAATCCTTCGAGCATCCGCTCAGTGTACAAAAGTTTTTTCCAGAGCGGAATTTGCCGGTCGGCCCAAGCATTGGTGGCAAGATAAGGAAAATTTTCGATGCCCCAGGCCCAGCGCCGTTTCTGCTTGTATTGACCTATCAAAGTTTTCCAATAGCTCTCGTCAAGCATCGCGTCGAGCGAAACCGTGGTAAAAATCGGCTCAGTTCTGTAGTTGCCGTGGTACTTCAACCAACAACGCCAAAAAATCTGGGAGTCATCGGAAATCACATCTACCGCCCAGTAGTCCACCTCGATAAGAGCCTTCAGGGTCATCGCGTGAGAGGAAAAAGTCACGAGCCTATCCGGGCGGCTCGCCTCGACCATCTGCCAAAAAGAATTGGCCACCGCGACCACTCGGGTGATGGCCGGCGCGTCCCAAATGTTGTTATTGTAGACCGGCATGGGCTGATAGCTGGTGTGATAAGGATCAGGCGACGTCAGAAACGCATAGGTCAAATAAGAAAAATAATTTTTTGCGACCACTGTATCCGAATCAAAAGCCGAAACCAAAACATTCTGAAGCGGGATGTTCAAGTCACGCATTATCTCAACTGCCTTTTTCGCAGCATAAGTGATATTGGCACCTTTGGCCTTGATCTCACCGGAAATGCCGTCCGGATGCATGATGGCCTCAAAGCGGTAAAACAGCCGGCCATAGCGCTCTCTGAGAATCTCGGCATGGCGGGTCGCTCTGACAAAATCGCGTCCTTCCGTGGCCAAAACAAAAAAAATCTGGTCTTTGGGAAAACCCGCTTCAGCGATAGAGCGGACGGAGTTGTCCAAAACTTCCAGATCTTCCTTGTAGGTTGGTAACAAAACCAAATGAAAAACTTTCCGGTAGTCGAGATTGCGCCCGGAAAAATCAACCTTGTCCAGGCGCTTCAATTCTGTTTCCAAATCCTGCCGTTCCCGTCTGGAACTGGCAACCTCTTTTTGCCGCCGCAATGAGCTTTTGTAAGTTTCGAGGTTTAAGAGCATCTCCAAACGCCCGTGGAAATCGTAATGAGCATATAGTTTCAGCTTGAAAAAACTGCTCAAGAGATGGAGAGCGGTATTGATCGCTTTGAGCACCCAGTAGAGGTCAAACAAAATAATGTAAATCGCCACCCAAGCCGGAGCTATACGGGAAAAAATTATCGCTCCGACAAAAGTCAACCAAACTAAAAGACCGGGGACGATCTCCAAAGCGCGGTAGGCCGGAGTTTTTTGTGTGGTCTGCATTTCAAGAATTCAAAATTAGAAGCGGGGCCAGGGCCACCGCCAGCATGAGTTGCGCTGCCAGGGCTACGAAAACAAAAAAGTAGCTGAAGAGTTTTTCCTGTTCATACAGCCATTTGCCCAAATAAAAATTGACCGCAAGAATCGACAAACCCGCACCCGGCAACTGATAAAGTTTGCGCGCAGCTCCGACGAAATCAATCCCATAGACCACATTAAAATGCAGCGGAATCAGATCCTGTGAGTATCCGAACTTGCTCCAAAGCAAAATCCAGAGTATAATATTGATAAGTAAAGAAACGCCTAAAGAAACCAAAATCGACCTGTCGCGTAGATAAGTGCTGGGGGAATTTGAGAAAATAGTTGAGTTGTCAGTCATTTTTATCCCTTGCAGTGTAACAAAAATACCCAATTTATTCAATGACTAGATTTTTTGAAGCCAACCACAAATTGCTGGCCGTTTTGATGTTTGCCACCATGCTCGCCCTCGGCATCAGCAGCATGGCCGGGGACTCCGGAATCGTGGACGAAATCGCGCACATTCCGGCAGGCTACAGCTACCTGCGTTTCGGCGACTATCGCCTCAATCCGGAACACCCGCCGCTACTCAAAGAACTGGCAGCCGTACCGCTGCTGTTCATGCACCTCAAATTTCCAACCACCATCTCAGCCTGGACCACGGAACCGAACGGGCAATGGGAAACTGGCTGGAATTTTATTTATCATATCGGAAATAACGCCGACCGCATCCTATTTGTGGCGCGGCTACCGATTTTGCTTCTGGCCATAGTGTTTGGATATGTTCTGTACTGGTGGACGAAAAAAAGATACGGGATTGAGACAGGTCTGCTGGTCTTGTTTTTGTACTCACTTTCGCCGAACATACTCGCGCATGCCCGGCTGGTGACCACGGATCTGGGCATTGCCGCTTTTGTATTTTTTGCGTTCATCACCTATTTCCGGTTTTTGGAAAAACCAACCTGGAAACATCTCTGGCTTGCCACCACATTTTTTACCCTGGTCCAGCTGGCCAAATTCTCCGCAGTCCTGCTCTATCCGTTTTTTGACCTTTTGGCAGTCATTGCGGTAGCAACCTGGACCAGACCGCAAATCTGGCGGCAGCGGGTAAAAATCTATCTCGGGGGACTGATTTTTATCTACGTGATAAGTTTTCTGCTGATCTGGATTTTCTATGTTTACCCGACGTGGAACATGCCTCACGATGTGCAAACGCGGCTCATTACCAGTTCGCTTCAGTACGGCCTGGGGGCCAAAGTCGCAAATATCCTCGTTAAACTCAGCGCCCTCCCTGGCATGAAACCGATAGTGCAATTCCTCCTGGGTGTGGCCATGGTTTTCAACCGAGTCAAAGGCGGCAACACCACCTACTTCCTCGGCCAAGTCAGCAACCAAAGCTTCAAATGGTATTTCCCCTTGACATACTTTATCAAAGAACCGGTGACCCTGCTGTTTTTGGCCATGCTGGCGATCTTTTCCGGCCTGGCGCGGTATCTGAAAAAAACCCCTTACAAAATCTGGGTTAATTTTAAATCGTACGCGCAGAACAATTTCGTGGAATTGTCTTTTATTTTATTCATCCTTTTTTACGCTTATGTTTCCATTTCGGGCAACCTCAATCTCGGAATCCGCCATCTCTTTCCCATCCTACCCATCATCTATCTCCTGGTCGCCAAACATACTGTCAATTTTGTGAAAAAAGCGAATACTCCTACGCTACGCGACAGTTTTGGCTGGATCTTGGGCGCGCTTCTGGTTTGGTACCTGTTTGCCAATCTCTCTATCTACCCTCATTACGTCGCCTATTTCAACGAGGTAATCGGCGGTCCGGGCAATGCCTATAAATACGTCAGCGACTCCAATGTGGACTGGGGCCAGGACCTCAAACATCTAAAGAATTACGTAGTCGCTCATCCGGAGATCAAAAAAATCGCGATTGATTACTTTGGCGGCGGCGATCCGAAATACTATTTCTGCCCCCGCAAATACGATGCCCAAAGCAATCTCATTGCCAATTCTTCGGGATATGACTGCTCCAAATCTGTCTTCCTGGAGTGGCACGCGGAAAACGGGCATCCGCCCGCCAACTATATCGCCGTGTCGGAAACTTTTTTGACGAATGACTTGTATTGGGCGCCGATGCGTAAAGACGGGGGCTACGCCTGGCTGCGCGCAATGACCCCAATAGCCAAGATCGGGTATTCGATTTACGTGTATAAGATAAAATAGGGACTCAAGTCCGACTCCCATCAGGCGCCTAGACCAAAAATCGCCCCCTAGGCGGTTTTTTGTTAGAAAAGGAGTTTTTCGGCTTTCTTGACACTTCTGAAAAACAATACTAAGATAAAAAGTCACAAATCCAAGGAGGTGTCATGCCTAGACACTGTATTGATCCCAAAGTCGGGAGGCTTTGGCGGGATTGTGTTGACGGTAAGCTGATGAAGCGTGGAAGAGAAAAAGATGCCAAGAGCTTCGGCGAACATGTTCGCAGGTGTGGATCTTGTAAGCGAGTATTGATCGAACACGCTCATCGGGAAGTTGCAATTCCTACCATAAAATCAATCCTTCGCCACCACCACCGCCACGTCAAAAACTCCGCGAGGTAACACTCTCACAAGAGTAATATTAGTCCAAACAAATTACAAAGGAGGAAGACAATGAGGGGAAGAGCTACGAGACCACCAAATCGACACGTTGTTCTGTACGGCGACAAGGTCTATGACTTCTTTCAAAAACTGGGCGAACGGCTCGAACGGTTCGGGGGGTGGCGTATGCCTCTCTTTCTTTTCTGCCTGGTGATGCTGATGCACCACTACGCTGTTTCTAATGTTTACCCGACGCACGAGTCAACTGTTGTCGTCGGGCACGTGCTCACCGCCGATGAAATCAAAACCCTAGGTCTGAAGTCTCCACAGGCGGAGGCTGCCGACCTTGATAAGCGAGTAGCACTGGCTTCAATGCTATCCCCGGAACCAATGGCGGCAACGCTTATACAAACATATTGGTTGAAACTTCCAATTCGGGTTCCCGGGCAAGATAGTTTGGTCTACCTTCCGGTACGCCGACAATCTGCGCATGACCTGATGGGACAAACAGTAAAGCTGCGAAAGGAATCGACAGTGCTTCGTGGGAAGGTTCTCGCGGTGTCATACGAGTTCCTGCAATAGGCAATCCAAGAGGAGCGACTGTGCTGCACAGGCAGTCGCTCCCTCTTTTTTTATCAAATTAAACCTAAAGTTGTTTCCAAGCCTGCAAATTTTTCAGCTTATCACCGTTCCTTTGAAAGGACGGTTTTTCAGTATCGCATCGAGATTTTTGAGATTGCGGCCGTTGGCTATGAAAACTGACACACCAAGTTTTTGCGCGAGCTCGGCTGCGACTGGATCAAACGGCACATGGGCGCCCGGTTTCCATTTGGCGCCGAATATTTTTCGAAATTCCGCCCAGGTCATTTTGGTAATTTTCCTGGCGCGCCTGTCTTTTCTTGGATCTGCAGTGTAAACATAATCAACATTCGAGAGATTGATGACAGTTTTGGCCCCATGAGTCTGCGCGATGCAGACGGCGTCATAATCGGTAGAATGTCCCGGTTTCCAGCCGGAAAAAACTTGGATTCGTCTAGATGTCTTCACTTTCTCGCGCGGATCAGAGATTACGGACTCGTACGCAGAAACACCAAATATTGACCTGACCAGCTCGGCATTAACTTTTGTCGGCGCGATGCCCAGCCAATCCAAATCTTCGTTGCTGATTTTGGCAATCTGTTTGGCCGCAGCCTGATAGTCCCTGGTTACTTTTCCCCCGCCCGTGACAATATAAAAATTATTGCCCCGGCTGCTCAAATTCAAAACCAGCCGGCGAAACCGCCGCAAGAAAGACACTTGAATTTGCCCCGGATTGATTATTGAACCTCCTAGAGAAATCACGTAGTTCATAGGATTGGTGAAGTGCTGGTAGCATTCTCGGGCGCGCAAGGCGCGTCCTTATAACAATAATACGCAGTCGTGGCTAGGCGCAAATCAATGTACGACAACCCAGCATATGTCTCGGGCTTGATGGCCTGATTTAGCAGCAGCGCCAAGTTGCTCAGCTGCGTCTTTACACTGCGCCCCAGGTCGAAATAAACGCTGAAACCTATTCCAGTCTTGATGAAAATATCCAGACTGAGGCTTCCGGGCAGGGAAAAACCCTGTACACTGGTCTGCGTTACCGTCTGCGGCCACGCAGTTTCCACGCTGTCAACGAAATTGAGAATCCCGGAGACGTCCAGGTGCTGACCCGGCTGGACTGGTTCTCCTGTCTGGTCAGTGATCAGCACTTCCGGATAAGCAGTAAGCTGATAGTCAAGAATTTTTTGAAACACGACCCCGTCCTGGTCCAACAAATAATAATCCTGGCCAGCATGCCACACATATTTCGGCTGCCGCAGTTCGAGGGAAAGCTCGATTTTGTTCGGCAGCTCTCGTTTGAAACTAGTAATCCCGCGAATCTGCGGCAGTTCATTCTGCAAAGCCCTCAACAACCGCGCCTTGGTCAAAAGCACCATATGATTGCTCGGGATCAAATAAACGCGATGCTGCTCCATGGCATGTAGAGCCTCACTTATTTGCGAATTGTCCAGATCGCTATTGTGCACGACAGCCGCTCGAACTAAAAACGTTTGCGAAATAGTCAAAAAATAAACCACTACCAGCAAGACAATTGTGGCGACTGCTCTGGAAAAAATCGAGCCAAGACCCAGCCTTTGCAAAACTCGGGCCCAAAACCCTTCAGGGACCGGGTCGGTCTTTCTTTGAAATTGCCTGGCCTGCTTAAGCTTTCTTTGAAACTCCGGGCGCCTGAACCGGAACTGCTTACGCGCCGATTTTTTCCAAACGTCAAACATTACTGTCCTCCTGAGGCGGCTTCGGGAGTTTCGGGGAGTTTACCATTTTCAGGATGTCCGAATCGAAGGAAAATTTCACTCTTTTTTTTCGTTCGTGACGATCTAGCGCGAGATCCACCAGTTTTTGCAGGAGCGTTGGCAAATCAATCCCGCTTTTTTCCCAGAGATGATGATACAAAGTCCCGGGCAAGGTATTGATCTCGTTGGCATAATATTGTTTTGATTTCTTGTCGTACAAAAAATCCACACGTGCTATACCGGAACAGCCAAAAACTTTGAAAATCCGAATCGACAAATTGCGGATCTCAGCCGTCGTTCGCTCGTCAAGCCTGGCGGGAATCACGAGGTTTTGCTGGGCTTTGCCCAGCTGCGCCCCGCCCCCGACCAAATATTTATCAGCGTAAGAAAACAATTCTGCAGAAAAAATAGATTCCTGAAGCAAGGACGCTTCCGGCTCCTCGTTACCGAGAACCGCGCAAGTAATATCCATCAAAGCTTCAACCGCTTCTTCGACGATAAACCTCTCACCGTAATGCAGCGCGACCTCAGCGGCTTGTGTCAGCTCTTCGTCCGTCACGACTTTGGCTACACCTATGGAAGAGCCCAGACGCGCCGGTTTGACGAACAGCGGCCATTTCAAGGCAACTTTTATTTCCGCCAAAATTTTGGACTTGTCCTTCTGCCACTGCTTGACATCAAAATGTAAAAATTTGGCTGTTGGTATATTTTGCTCCTGATAAAACTGTTTGGTCAAAATCTTGTCCATTGTCAGGGCGGAGGCAGTGACATCGCAACCGACATAAGGGATATCAAAAATTTCAAAGAGTCCCTGGATGGTCCCATCTTCGCCGTAACTGCCGTGAAAAGCTGGAAAAGCCAAATCAATGGCTATGGTTTCTCCAAAACTTTTCTTCCCTCGAAAAACCAACTGGCCACGCGAAGCTGAGAGATCCAAATAAAAGTCCCCCAGTTTTTCCGAGCTGATTTTGCTTTGGTCGGCAAAAGTGAAAGTCCGCAGTTGGTCCAAATTTCCGCCCAAAAGCCAGGCGCCGTCCTTGGTCAGATAAACAGGCACGACCTCGTAACCCAAACCTTTCAGTCCTGACATGACAAGCTGGCCGGTAATAATCGAAATGTCGTGTTCAGGACTGCGGCTGCCGAAAAATACGCCGATTTTTTTTACTTGTTTCATAAATTTTTCTCAGACCGCCTCCCGCCGCAAAGTCGGGGAAACGTGGACCAAGATTTCATATGGAATAGTATCGCAGCTTTTCGCAATATTCTCAACCGAATTCGGAGCCTTCCGGTCACGACTTATTATCACGACTTCATCCTCGAGTTTCACGTCTTTAATCGCGGTTACGTCAATGCTGGTAATATTCATACTCACCCGGCCTGCAATGAGACACGGCTGTCCATGGACCAAAAAATAGCCTTTATTGGACAACCGAAAATCAACTCCTTCATTGTACCCGGCGGGAACGGCAGCCAGGGTCATCGCGGCTTTGCTCTCGAAAGTGAGATTGTAGCCGACTTTCTCTCCGGGAGAAATCTTGCGCAAAGAGCTTATGATCGAACGAACTTCCAGAGCCGGCGTGAGCCCCAGGGATGCAAATGACTCATGCGCAAATCCATAGATGCCCTTGCCGATTCTGGCGACGTTGCCAAGGATCGAGGAAGAATGCAAAAAACCAGGGGTTGCGGCGGCATGCAAGTATTTGAGACCCAGGAATTGCTTTTGAAAAAATTCCGCCGCTTTGTTCCACTCGGCTATTTGGGCGCTGGTGAAACTCTGATCAGGATCTTCCGCGGCGGAAAAATGGGTACAAACTCCCTCTAAAATTAGATTGTGGTTACTTTTGATCAACTCTGCTGCCTGGCCAATCTCCGCAGGCAGAATCCCCTGGCGGTGCATGCCTGTATCGATTTTGAGGTGGAATAGTTGCGGGACCGCGAGACTTGAGGCCAACTCTCGCAACTCATTGAGGCTTATTATCGTAAAAGCGATGTCCCGCAAAGTCCGGCGGCGCATCAGATCGCCCCTGGTATAGCCGATGATTAGAATGTGCGTTTTGATTCCGGCACGGCGCAAAAGCAGAGCCTCATAAAAAGAATCAACAACGAAAAAAGGCGGCTGCTGTCCTTCCAGAATGCTCGCAACCTCAGTCAGTCCATGGCCGTAGGCATTGCTTTTGAGCACTGGTGCTATTTGAACATTCGGAAATTTGCCGGCAAAAGCCGAAAAATTTTTCCTGATTACGTCGCCGTAAATATAGACCTTGATGAGCGGGTCGTATTTAATGCGCGGGGACGTGATTGCCTTCAGGATTTTTTTTAGCATCAAAATCAAAAATAATTATCCGGCCAGTCGTTTTGAAACAATACTACGTCGCCGGGGCGCAAGATGCCCGGCAGGGCGGCGTGCGCTTCCAACGCGCTGTCAAACAACAAGACTTTGTCTTTGGCAAAACCCGCTTTTTCCAATCCAGAGGCAATAAACGGCGTCACACTGTTGCGAATAAAAATCACCAGGTCAGCGACACCACCAAGCTGTCGGCCTATGTCCTCGTGAACTGCCTGCGCTCTCGCCCCCATCTCCACCAGTCCGGGGGTCACATAGACTTTGCGCTTCCCCCGAAAATTCCCTAAAACCGCGATTGCTTCCCGCACGCCAGCCGGGTTGCCATTGTAGCTGTCGTCAATCACAAGGACCTGCCCGGAACTCGGTATTGGCTGCAAACGATGCGGAGCTGGGCGCAGCAAGGCTATGCCTGCGGTAAGCTGCTCTTCATTGAGTCCCAATTTGCTGCCGACTATGACGCCAGCCGCAATCTGCCCCAAGATGTATTTGCTGAAAAATGGGAGTTTGAACTTGCCGAGCTGATGGTGGCCCAGAGCCAGGGAAAAACCGATTCCAGATCCGTCTTGAAAAAACTCAAAATCCCCCAGCTGCAAATTCTCAGTGCTCTCCCCTGCCGTGCTGTAAAGAAAAACTTTTCTGCTACCAACGTAAGAGGAATAGTTTTGCTTGACCAGTTCGTCGTCAACATTCAAGAGTACGAACCCCTCTTGCGATACGCTCTCAACGAGTTCAAACTTTGCTCGAATTGTATTTTCAGTCCCGCCAAACCTTTCCAGATGGGCTTCGTTGATACCCGTAAGGATCCCGATGCTCGGGTGGGTGAGAGCGCAAAGCGCTCGAATATCGCCGCGTTGATATGCCCCCATTTCCACAATAAAAACTTGGGTTTCCTTATCAAGCCTTCCCAGAATCAAACCAGCCACGCCCAAGGGAGTATTGATATTCTCCGGGGTTTTAAGGACCCTGTATTTCCGGCTCAAAATCTCCGCCAAGACTTCTTTTGCGGTTGTTTTGCCGTAACTACCGGTGATCCCTATGACGATCAGGTTCGAAAGGCTAGCCAATTTAGTGCGAGCACGCCGAATAATCAAGTACTTCAGCAAAAAATCAAGTGGCCAAAGAAAAACGGTTGTAACGGCCAAAAATAAAAAAAATAAAAAACACAGAAAATAAAAAAATAATAGCCAGAGCCACAATGCGGCTTGGGGTTTCACCAGGTAAGCTAAGCTATAAGCTACAAAAAATTGCAGTATCAAAGCAAGCACAAAAACAGTCCGCGCTTTGAGAGTCCAGACCAAGGCCTGCCGCGCCGGCTGGCGGGCCTTGGCGAACGTTTTCTTTATGAGCTGGAAAAAGCGGCTTAGATCGTAATTTTCCAACTGGAGCTGATAAAGCTGATATGTGACTGTCTTATATGGATTCATCTATAAACTTGCTGATTATCCGAACAAATTCTTCGGGCTTGTCCAAAAAGCTGAAATGTCCCACTTTTTGCATTACTACCAAATGCGAACGCGGGATCAGGCGCGCAAACTCCTGGCCCAAGGCGAGGGGCGTTTCTCGATCTTGAGCGCCCCAAACGATGAGAGTCCGCTGAGTGATCTCAGCGAGACTTTGGCTCAGGTCTTCTTGCATAACATTGAGAAAGGTTGATTTGAGCTCCGGGGTCGCCAAATAATCATCTGCTCCCAAAATGTGATAAATCCGTGGGCGCAAGGATTTCAGGAGCGGCAAGGCAAATGCCGGCTTGAATATCTTGGCCAAAAAAAATATCGCACGGACTTTCCAAGAATTTACTCTTATTCCGCTGCTGTTCACCAAGACTAATTGTTGAACAAATTCGGGAAAAAGCTCAGCTGCTTTGACCGCAACGTTTCCCCCGAAAGAATGACCGATCACACAAACGTCGGTGAGTCTGAAACGCTCAATCAGGCCCTTCAAGACCTCAGCATAATCCGACACGTCCCAAGCGGCATCCGGCAGTTGTGATCGGCCAAAACCGGGCAAATCCAGAGCATAAATCTGCCAATCAGGATGTTTTAGCAATTTCAACACCGGCAACCAAATCTGGGAGTTGGAACGCCAGCCATGTAAAAAAATAACCGTACGGACGGCCTTGCTGCTGCTGGGTATGACGTAATAATTCACTACTACGTCGTTGAGAACGATTTGTTTCTCAGTCATTTTGGCTTGAGACGGTCTTTACCAACAAACTCTTGCAAAACTTTTGGCACGCGTACCGAGCCATCCGCTTCCTGATAATTTTCCAAAATGGGAATCAAAGTCCGCGGAGAAGCAATCATGGTATTATTAAGCGTATAGACGTGGCGCACTTGTCCGGATTTCGTCCGGTAGCGGATATTGAGCCGCCTGGCCTGCCAATCAGTGAGATTTGAATTGGAGTGCGTCTCCCCATAGTTTCCTCGGCCTGGCATCCACGTCTCGATGTCATACATTTTATACTTACCAGATCCCATGTCACCAGTTGCAATTTGGATGACCCGGTGGGGCAACTCTAGTTCCTGCAAAAGCTCTCTGGCGTAACTATTTAATTCTTGAAAAAGTTTTTCCGATTCTTCCAAATCGTCCTTGCAAAGCACGACTTGTTCGACTTTCATGAATTCGTGGATGCGATAAATCCCTTTGGTGTCTTTCCCGTACCCGCCAACTTCCCGCCGATAGCACTGCGAGATGCCGCCCAATTTTATGGGCAAATCTTTTTCTTCTAGAACTTCGTTCTCACTATATGCCAGCAAAGATGGCTCGGCAGTTCCAGTGAGAAATTTGGTGGCTTTTGCTTTTTCTTCTCTATACTCCTCGACTTCGTAGATTTCCTGTCTCTGCGTCGGGAAATGGCCGCTCCCAATCAGAGACGACTCTCCGACTAATGTCGGGGGAATCATTGGGGTAAATCCGCGCTCTATCAGTTTTTTGAGGGCAAGCTGAAGAATTCCCAAATGCAGAAGCACGCCTTCGTTTTTCAGAAAATATCCTCGAAATCCCGCCACTTTTGCCCCGCGCTCCAAATCTAGAATATCTAGGGCAATCCCGAGTGCTATATGGTCTTTTATCGGGAAACTAAATTTTGGCTTTTCTCCCCACTCGTCGATTACTCTAAAATCTTTCTCTCCCCCAATAGGGGTATCAGCAGAAGGAATGTTTGGAACCAAAAGCATCAATTCTTGAAATTGCTTTTCCCATTCCAAGAGGTCTTTTTCCAATTTGCCCAGCTCTTCTTTGAGTTTTCTTCCTTCCTCAACATTTCGCGCTTTAGAGGCTTGCTTGCGTTTTTGTCCCAATATATCAATCTCAGTGATAAATTTGCGCCGTTCCTCGTCGATTTTCAAAAGTGCATCCAAATCCAAATCAACAGCTTTGTCTTTTATCGCTTTTTTTACCAAGTCCTGGTTTTCACGAATAAATTTTATGTCTAGCATATTAGAACAGATACGGTTCTAGTTTTAATAATAGCTCGCGGCAAGCTCTTTTTCGATGGTCTGAAGTCTCTCTTTCTTCATCGGTCAGTTCATTATAATATTTATCTAATTCCGGGATAAAAAGAATGGAACGGTACGGATAACCTGGCATCAATCTGCCTAAAATTTCTTTCCTTGTCGGGATAATTCCTTCTCTCACGGCCTCTACATAAATATAATCTCGTTCGTGAGGAAAAAATACCAAAACTATATTTCTCAATCTCGCTGTTCGTTTAGCTAAGGGCACGCCTTCTAGTAGATCCAATAATTTTGTGAGCTTCTGTTCATGTGTCGCGTTTGGCCCCAGCCAACGATTTGATTCAATGCCCGGGCGCCCGTCGAGAGCATCCACCTCGAGTCCACCATCATCGGCTAAAGTGGGGTACTCGGAACGTTCAGCGTAGAATTTTGCTTTTTGCAGGGCGTTGTCTTTATAATTTTCTCCGATCTCCAAAGGCTGGTCGAGAATTCCCAAATCACCTAGGGTGACGAGCTCCAAATTTGCATGCACTAAATATTTCTGGTAATCGTGAATTTTTCCTAAATTCGTCGTACCCAAAAGCAATTTCATACTACAACCCTAGCTCTGCCGCGATACCCTGCATTTCCCGCAGACAAATCTCCGTCAATTCTTCAAGGCTCAATCCCAACAGTTCCTGGCAGCGCGCGATAAGCTCCCGTTTCGTCCCGGCGGCAAACGATTTGGATTTGAATTTCTTGAGCACTGATTCGCTCGTCAGAGAAGCCAATTTTTTGTCAGGCAAAACAAGTGTGGCAGCCACGACCAAACCAGTCAAACCTTCTCCGCAGTAAAGTGCTTTGTCCATGAGGGTTTTCGGCTCGAGGCCATGCAGTGGATTGTGAATCTTGATGGCTTCCGCGATTTCCGGATCAATATCCGTTGCCTTTAACCATTCATATGCCATAAGCGAATGCTGGTCTGGTTTAGCCTTTGTATCATCATAATCAAGATCATGAAGCAGCCCGGCCAAGCCCCATTTATTCTCATCTTCCCCGAACCGCTTGGCCAACCCTCTCATCAATGCCTCGGAGGCGAGCATGTGTTTAATGAGATTCGGGGTCTTGACGTGCTGATGTAAAAGAGCCAATGCCTCTTCCCGCGTCATTTCTTTTCCTCCCTCATCGGTGGAAAAATCACAGTTTCGCGGATTGATTTATCCATGAGAACTGAGAACAAACGCTCTGACATTCCAAAGCCTGCAGCCGGGGGCATGCCATACTCGAGTGCTTCGACAAAATCTTCATCCAGCTGCTGGGCTTCCTCATCTCCCGCTTGGCGCAATTTCATCTGTTCTTCAAACCGGTGTCGCTGATCAAGAGGATCGTTCAGCTCAGCAAAACCTTTCCCCAGTTCGGTCCCCCAGGCCACGATTTGCAAACGCTGGACTCGGTCTGGCTTCGCAGGTAGGCGTTTGGCCAAAGGCTCGATCTCTGCTGGTGGATACACCAAAAAACCAGGCTCTATCAATTTAGGACGGACAAATTTTTTATATATCAAATCAACCAGCCGCCCGCGTTGAGCAAATTTTTCGTACCGAATCCCTGCCCCCTCCGCCTTCTTTTTCAGCTCGACATCAGAAACTTTTTCCAAATCCAGACCGGCATGCTTCTTGAATTCTTCAAAATAATCATAAATCTTCCAGTCTTCGCCCCAATCAATCTCGCGGCCTTGCGCAGTGACTTTCAAACCCCCGAACAGTCGGGAAACAATACTTCGAAACAATTTTTGCGAAAAATCCATGAGATCCTGGAAATCCGCATATGCCCAATAAAACTCCATTTGCGTGTAATCCTGAAGATGTTCAGTGGAAATTCCCTCATTACGGAAAATGCGCCCTATCTCAAATACCCGTTCAAAACCCCCGACCAAAAGGCGTTTCAAGGGAAGTTCCAGGGAAATACGCAGATAAAAATCCTGGTCCAGGGCTTTGTGGTGAGTCATAAATGGCTTAGCCTCAGCGCCCCCAGGCACATGCTCCAAAACCGGTGCTTCTACTTCCAAAAATCCATGCTCATCCATAAACTCTCTGACCGTCTGCCAAAACTGCGCTTTTCTGACAAAAATTTGGCGCGTCTCCGGATTGGTCAACAAATCCAGATACCGCTTGCGCAATCGCAACTCGTGATCAGTGAGCCCGTGCCATTTGTCAGGCAGGGCCCGTAGACTCTTGGCCAAAATCCGGAAAGTGACCGCTTCCAAGGTTTTTTCTCCGCGAGCCGTTTCCATCAAAACGCCGCTCAACTCAGCGAAGTCACCCACGTCCACAAAAGCCTCAAAATTCTTGAGAAGCTCGGCCGGGACCTGGTCTTGCTTCATTAAAAATTGGATCTTGCCCGTACCATCCTCCAAATTGCCAAAAATGATCGCACCATGCTTGCGGATTGCCCGGATTCTGCCCGCGAGTGTCAGCTTTTTTTTCGAACTCGCAAGCGAAGCAAATTTTTCCAAAGCCTCAGCTGCGGTATGAGTTCTCGAAGTCTCCGCCGGATACGGATCAATTCCGGCTAGTTTGATATTTTCGAGTTTTTTTACTCGCTCCTCATACAGCTTGGCTTCTTTTTCTGTCATAAAAACGAATCAATTTTAGAGTTTTATTATACCATAATTGCCTCAAAAAAAGAAAAAATCCATTTCTCATGGATTTTTCTAAAAAACTACAAAAAAATGAATTTACATTATCTCCAAAATTTCGTAACCAACCATGCCAGCTGGGGTGGTCACCTGGACCTTGTCCCCGGGCTTGGCACCAAGGAGTTTTTGTCCGACCAGCGACTCGTTGGAAATCCGTCCTTCGGCAGGATTGGCTTCATTGGAGCCGACTATAGTATAAGTTTTTTCTTTATCCTCTACGCGTAGCTTTACAGTGGACCCGACAGAAACCATATTCCGATTGCCGTTCGTTTTAATAAGCTCAGCATTCTTGATCGTTTCCTCCAGCTCCAAAATGCGGCCCTCGATGAAAGCTTGCTCCTCTTTAGCCTGAGCATAATCGGCATTCTCCGATAAATCCCCATGGGCTACCGCTTCCTGGATGCGCTCAATCACTTCCTTGCGTCGTTCATTCACCAGCACTTCCAGCTCTTTCTTAACTTTCTCCAGTCCTTCCTTGGTCAAAAGATATTTTTTTGTCATGCAGATTACATTATCGGTTTTTACAAAAAATGTCAAATTTCCCGCTGGGATCGCAGTCTGCTACTCGCCACTTTCACCCCGTTCCCCAAAAGCATGGCCACTGTCACAGGCCCCACGCCGCCAGGCACTGGTGCGAACAAACGAGCTTTGTTCAAAACGCTGTCTGACTCAACGTCGCCTTTTATGTCTCCGTTTGCAGAACCAGTGGTGCCAGCATCAATGATGACAGAGCCTTTTTTAACCATGCTTCCTATTATTAAATCTGGTTTTCCTACGGCAGTGATGAGTACGTCTGCTTTCACCGCCAGCTGAGAGAGATTGTCAGTGTGGCGATTAGCGACCTCAAAACTCAGGCCCCTGTTCAAAAGCATTGCCGCTAGAGGTCGACCGACCAGCTCGCCGGATCCGACCAGCAAAATATGTCCTTTCAAATCGACTTTGTATTCTTCCAAAAGTTTCAGTATCGCCGCTGGAGCTGGCGGGAAAAATTTGATTTCCTTTCCAGTCACCAGTTTTTGCTTGTTTACTGTAGTCAGACAATCCACGTCCAAATCGGGCGAAACCGCATCAAGAATTTCCTGCGCCGGCAGGTTCCCCGGCAATGGCAATTGCACCAAAATCCCGCAGACATTCTGCTCCTGATTGAGACCTCTGATCGCAGCTACGAGTTCGGATGCGGCGACATCTTCGGGAAAAGATTTCAAATCGACCTTGAGACCAATCTCCTGGGCGCGCTTCTGTTTTATCCTGATATAATTCAAAGAGGCCGGGTTTTGCCCGGCCAGAATCACCACAAGCCGCGGAAACAAGCCAGCCGTATTCAATTGACTAAGTTCCTTTTTCAGCTGCCCGAGAATTTTGTCGGCAATTTTTTTCCCGTTGATTATTTCTGTCATATCAAACACTGGCAAAAGCTATAGATCCATGTTAACAGGGTTTCACACTGTGTCAATTTTTTTGGAAAAATAAATAGGGGGGCCCAAAACATCAGGCTGCCCCCTTGAAAACAAAATCTTTTTGTCGGTTTTCCGGCAACTCGTCTCTGTCACGAACCAAAAGCCAATCGAGCTCTCTTCTTGCGTGAGTGACTGCCGCACTCATTGCTCCCTTGACTCGTCCGCCGCACCGGCCAGCCGCGAGCTGTGTTTCTACGTACCATAAGGCGTTCACAGCGCGTTGGTGTCGATCTGCAAACGGATCAGGAAACTTCAGCAACAATCCGGCGAGCTCACTGGAGAGTTGTTGACTCTTTTGTTTAATCGCCTCAGGAGAACGGGCCGTTTTGAGCTCCCGCTCAGCCCGCTCGGGGAAGCTTTGAAACGTCTTGAAAAATTCCTGAGCGTACCATACATAATGCTCCCAAATGAGCCCGAGCAACTGCTTGCGATTCTGGATATGGGGTATCTGCCCGAGAATGCGTCGAGTTTCACGGTCCAGAAGCGGCTGCAAGCGCTGGACAATCGTGCAACACGCAGCGCCCCAATTGCCGTCTTCTAGAAGCTCCAGGACCCCTTTCTTGACGAGGTACTCGCCATCCCCCAACTGACTCTTGATTTCGTACTGATTTGCTGTTCTTACACCGACGAGTTTGGCGAGAAGAATAAGCAATCTCGACTCCCCATCGCTGAGCTTCTCTTGCCAACTCACCCGGTCCGAACGGAGGAAGGCATGGAAAAAATCCAATTCTTCCCTCAGCTTTTGGGCAAAAAAAGCTTTTTCGAAGATCGACTGAATTGCGTGGTCGAACGACCGCAGTGCTTCCTGAAAGGTCACAAACCGCTGCCGAACTTGCCTGATCTGCAACACACCCTGCTTCCAGCTCGCGTGGTTCACCCAAATTCGAGTCTGGTACTTTGGAGTTGGATATGCTGCGATCGTAATTCCGACTGCCTGGGCTGCTTTCACCAAAGTGCGAATTTCATAATGTCTTCTCGGGTCAAAACCGAATGTGATATCCATGATTACCCCCTTGTAGTTGTGCCACTTATCCTAGCACAAAAAGAAAAAAGGATAAAGTGCAAGCACTAAATCCTTTCTTCAAGGTGGAGAATATCCCTTCAAACCGGCCCAAATGTCTTATCCGTGTCTGCCCGAGTCGCCCCGAGTGACTTTCAGCGTCGACTCCATACTACTTTTTTAGGGTAGTCGACCGACTGCATTTCTGCAATCATTCAATTCCGGCTGTAAAAGAGGTATGCCCCACGAAGTTATTTTACAACACGCTTCTAAACAGTCAATCGAAATTCTTTTGGCTTAAATCAAGGCACAAAAACTACGATGTTAATAACTTGTTTATAAAATGTTTTTATCACGTGGATTGATACCTCTGTTTTGCTCTGTTTGGCTTCTCGAACAATCGCTCGACTTTATCAATCTCCTAAACCTGGCTCAATCTCGACGTTGTCCATTATTTTTTTATCACCGAAAATTCCCATAAACCTCCGCCCTCTTTTGTATGACGATCCATAGCCGTTTTGAGTTTACGAAGACTTACAATCCTCCATTTCGGTTGACTAGGAGAGGGGTCAACCAATCTTATCTTACTACCTGAGTTCAGGCGGTCAAAAACACAAACGTGACCTGAACCGAACTTCTTTTTTTCGTTCAACAGTACGCCATGATCAAAAGCGACAAGAATATCCCGGTTTCCTTTTTCTGCTTTCCGCAAAAAACCATTAAGACCTTTGAGAGTGAACTCATTTATTGGGTGAAAAATCGTCTTAAGGGGAATGCCTAGCTTTGGAAAAACACGATTCGGATTGAACTGCTCATCATACATTTTGGTGCCGTAACCAGAAGGAGGCCTTTTACCTACACGAGGATTCCAAAACAATTTTCTGTACTGGCCATCAATTGTAAGTCCCAAATTATAACCGAGCAGCTCCTGAGAAATCAAAGGCAGTTTGTGTCGATACATTATCATTGATATGCATGCCGGCACGCAACATGATTTCTGCTGCACTATGGGCAGATAACGACTATCTGAAGGAATAATATCTTTCATGTTATTTATTATACCGATTCTTTGCCCACCAATCGAGGACTTGGCGTACGACTGGAACTGCATTGATGCCGCCCTCTCCCCCGTCCTCGATCAAAACGACAATCGCAATCTGGGGATTGTCGTATGGTGCGAATGCGGAAAACCAAGCATGGGTGCGGCTCAAATCCCGACTGTCAAACTGTGCCGTGCCGGTCTTGGCCGCGACCTCGATTGATAAAGTGTTGAGAGACTTGGCTGTGCCGCCCGTCACTGCCTCGCGCATCCCCTCGCGCGCGATTTGCAGATTTTGCGCATCGATTGGGACAGTGCCCAAAACCTGCGGCTCAAACTGTTTGACCAGCTTGCCCTGATTGTCAGTGATATGGTCCACCAAATATGGCTGGTAAATTTTCCCGCCATTGGCAATGGTAGAAATCCACGAGAGAAGCTGCAAAGGAGTCACGAGCAAATCCCCTTGCCCGATAGAAACGTGATAAGTATCACCCAGGTACCATTTGGCCGCCAAAGGGTCATTCGGGAATCGCGCGGCTTTCCAAGCCGGAGTCGGCACCAGCCCGCCCGCTTCGCCCGGTAAATCTATGCCCAAAGGAGAGCCGAGATGATAATCCTTGAAATACTGGTCCAGACGGTCAATACCCATCCCCTGGAGTCCGGCGGGAGTGTATCCTCCCCCGACCATGTAGAAAAATATATCCGAGGAAACCGCAATTGCCCGACGGACATCCACCGGCCCCAACCCACTGTGATTGTAGCCGTAAAAAAGCGAATCAGGCCCGCCATAAACGTTGCGAATCCGAAGAAAACCACTGTCATCGAGCACTGTCTGAGGGGTGATGACGCTCTCCTGCAAGGCAGCGGACGCGATCATCGGCTTGACGGTTGAACCGGGCGGATAAGTTCCCTGGATAGCCCGATTGAACAAAGGCTGATTTTTATTCGCCGTCAAACTCGCATAATCTTTCACATCAATTCCGCCGGCAAAAAGATTATTGTCAAAACTCGGCAAACTTACGTACGCCAGGACCTTTCCATTTTGCGGATTGACCGCAATAGCGGCGGCACGGGTTTTGTTGATAGTTTTCAGGCGCCCGGAAAGTGCAGTAAAAAGCTCTTGCTGCAGGACGTCATCAAGATTCAAGTGGAGATTATCCCCCGGCTGGGCGGGGATTTCCCCGAAGACCTGCTGCACGACGCCTCGTGCGTCCACCTGCACTTGCTGCTGTCCGAATTTTCCACGAAGATAGTCTTCATAGGTTTGCTCGAGCCCGGTTTTGCCCAAAAAATCGTTGTATAAATATCCCTGGCTGGATTTCGCATCGTATTCGTCGGCACTAATTTTGCCGACATAACCGACAGCGTGCGCATATGCCTCCGGAGTTTTGTAATCGCGAATCGGCGCGTTGATGACTTGAAAACCAGGCAGGGAGCTCTCCCGTTCCTGAAAAATCAACGCTTGGTCCCTAGTCAAATTCGATTTGACCAAAATGGATTGATAAATCGCGGCGTGCTGACCTGAAATTTCTGATTCAATCTCGCTTGGGTCAATTTGCAAAATCTCCGCGACGTTTCCGACGACACTTCTGAGCTGCCCGGGATCTTGGGGCAAATCTAGCGGGCTCGCAACTAGCTCAAAACTCGGTTTGTTGGCGGCAATGATCAGGTCGTGCGAGTCGTAAATCGCTCCTCGGGGTGCCGAAAAATATTCGATACGCAAACGATTGCCGCGGGCAATCTCCAAATAATAATCGTGTTTGGTCACGGTCAGATAGTAGAGACGGCCTATGACCAAACCAAAAATCGCAACAACCAAAAAAATAATCAAGCCAAAACGGGATTTTGAGTCCTGCTCCCGCTCCAACACGCCGCGAGAATTGACATCAGCAAGACTCTCCTCGAAAGAAATTGATTCGTGTTTTTCTTGAACTAGCCAATCCTCGGAATCAATCCCATTTTTTAAGTGAAACGGGTTTCTCATCAATTAATATAAATTTGTATATTTAATCATCCGATTTTTATTGGAGTAAGCTTTGCCTTATCCTTTCCTACCAGGATTGCGTCAGGTGCGGGACTGTGATTCCGCTGTAGGGACCTAAGCGAACGGCTTTACTTGATCATTTTGGCCAAAATTTGAAAAAGAAACGGATTGGATAAAAAAGAAGAAGATTTGCTAGCGCTTGCCAAATAAGCTTCCAAGAATAAAGGGATGTGAGGGAAACAAACTGCTTTGTGTCGACTACGGCACCCAATGCATCATAAACAAAAATCCAAAAATTAAACAACGCAGTCGCGGCGACAACAAAACCTATCGCGGTAGGTACGGAAATTTCCTGAGCCGTCAATTTTCGAGTCGCAAAATAGACAAAAACGGCCGTCAAGACAAAGCCAAAAATCTGAGCCCCAAAAAACTGCGCCGAAAACAACTCCTGTAAAAAACCTGTCAAAAAGGCAAACCACAAGGTTTCCGGGAAAGACGCTTTCAAAGCCATGACTATCACAAACAACAAGGTCAATTGAGGCACAAAATCAACGTGTGCTGTCCAAACTCGTACCGCAGAGGCTTCAACGAGGAACAGCAAAAATGAAAACAAAAAGAAATAAAGATAACGTTTTGTCATTTTTTTATTACAAATACAAACCGCAGGGAGTGAAAATCTGTAGCCGGCAAAATACTGGCCCTCTGAAAGAGTTCGGACTGACTGGAGAGAATTTTTCCTACTTGACCGATTAGTAAATTTTTCGGAAATTGACCGCCCAGACCCGAGGTCGTGACTCTGTCTCCGCTCTGGATGATATCGTTTTGGGAAACGAGATCAAGTATTAGACCGAGCCCGTGTTCCCCCCGCGCAACACCCGTCGCTCCCCCCGACACATCCTCGGCATTTACCACGACGCCTGAGGCGGTTAAAAGGTCCAACTGGCTGGTATTGTCGAAAGTCTTACTGACTACCCCGACCAGCACATTTCCCGGGGTCACCACCGCGGCTCCTTGTACTACACCTTGATTGCTGCCGCGGTTGAGGGTGACTTCCTGATCAACACCTTGGGGATCAAAACCTATGATTTCTGCCGGCACCAGCGGCCGCTGACTCTCTGTCTGAAAACCCAAGGCATCGCGCAGAAATTGGTTTTCGTCTTTATCTTTTTCTGCAACCGCCAGATCAGCGGATAATTTTTGTACCTGCTCTGTCAAGATTTCATTTTGGATCGCCAACTGCCTCAGGTTGACCAAAATATCGAAAAAACTTTTGGTTTTATCGAAAACTGTAACCAGAGGAAAACTCAAAACCTCGGCTGCCAAACGACCCCAATCCAAAACAGGATTAATGACCTGGGAGACGCTTAAAAAAACAAGCCCAGCCAGTAACAGCGCGGCGATTATGATATGAATCAAGAAACGTGGCATCTATCGTAAGGGGTCGCCACTCTCCCGAAGAAATCAAACCTTCGAGCAGCAGGAGACATTGTGCGCCTTTTTCCAAAACGGGAGCGACGGAAACTGAAGTGATAACTCCAGAGATGGAATTTTAATAATTTATCTGGGTATTTGTTCAAATTCAGTCAGTACCAGTACCTCGCGCAAAGTTTCCAAGTCTTCCAACACAACACCGGTCCCTCGCACTACAGTGGTCAGAGGATCGTCTGCGACCTGCACCGGAATTTGCGTTTCCCGGTTCAAAAGCTGTTCAATGCCTCGCAACAGGGCTCCGCCACCGGCCAGCACAATCCCCCGCTGCATAATGTCGGCAACCAACTCGGGCGGCGTTTCTTCGATAGCCTGCCGGACGGAATTGACAATTGTACGCACCGAGCGGGACAGGGCGATGCGAATTTGCTCGTCGTTGACGGAGACCTCTTTCGGCAGGCCAGTCACCAAATCCCGTCCCCGCATCTTGGTCTCGATTCGCTCTTTCAAAGGATAAGCGGATCCGATTCTGATTTTCACTTCTTCGGCGGTGCGCTCACCCAACAGCAAATTGAATTCATCTCTGGCAAACTGGATGATATTCTCGTTCATCTCGTCCCCCGCAATGCGAATACTTTTTGAAACGACAATGCCACCGAGCGAAATCACGGCGATTTCCGTCGTGCCTCCGCCGATATCTACTATCATCGAACCGGATGGATCCTGCACTGGCAAACGCGCGCCAATCGCCGCAGCCATTGGTTCTTCAATAAGAAACGCTATTCTGGCGCCGGCATTGAGGGTCGCGTCCTGGACCGCGCGCTTTTCCACTTCAGTCACTCCGGAAGGAATCCCGATGACCACGCGCGGCCGCGACAAAAAATTGAAAACCTGCTGGTGGACCTTGTCAATAAAATACCGAAGCATCTGCTCAGTCACTTCAA
Source organism: Candidatus Doudnaibacteriota bacterium (assembly GCA_041497195.1). Classification (GTDB taxonomy): domain Bacteria; phylum Patescibacteriota; class Doudnabacteria; order UBA920; family 2-01-FULL-46-14; genus JBGQGB01. The sequence goes on from JBGQGB010000001.1 coordinate 72,599, forward strand.
AATCCGAAATCACCCCATCAGTCAAAGGCCTGGTCGCCACGATATGAGCAGGGGTCCGGCCGACCATGCGTTTGGCTTCATTGCCGATAGCCAAAATCTGCTTGGTTTTCGTGTTGATAGCTACGACCGACGGCTCATTGATGACAATGCCTTTACCCCGAACATAAACAAGCGTGTTGGCCGTGCCGAGGTCGATTCCAATGTCTTTGGAAAATTTACCGAAAATTTTGTCGCTTAAAGCCATTTGGTATCCTGAATAAAAAAGACAAAGTAATCCGCGCGTTTTTTACTTTGTCCTTTGTTTTAGTGTTTTTTGAATTCAAACCCTGCCTTTGTTACTTCATACTACCTGAATACTTGATATACGTAAAGACATCAATATGCCTGACCAAAAAGCCAGCGGTGTTTAGCCGGTTTTTGGCAATACACGCATTTCCCGCGCTGCTCGATGGCATCTAGCGGTAAACATCTTGCGGTCGCTTTGGTCTCCTCTTTGATTTTTTGTTCACATTTCGGGTCCTCGCACCAAAAGGCGGAAACAAAACCGCGTTTTGTCGCAATAATATCTTTAAATTCCTCATAGCTATTGGCTTCCCTGGTATTTTCCTTGAGAAAGGTTTCAGCTTGCAAATAGAGGCCGCTCTGAATTTCCTCGAGAATCTCAGGTATGCGCTGTTCGGCTTTATCGAAACTCAAGACGGATTTCTCAGATGTATCTCTCCGGACCGCGGTAACAGAATCCTTTTCTATCTCTTTCGGTCCGACCTCCAGCCTCAAGGGAATTCCCTTGAGTTCCCACGTGTTTATCTTCGAGCCTAAAGTTTCTTTGTCCGAATCATCGACTTTGGCTCGGATGCCTTTTTTGCTCAGCATCGCAGCGACTTTTTGAGCGAATACTAGAATCTCTTTTTCCGCCCTCACTGGCAGGATGATGACCTGAATAGGCGCCAAGCGAGGCGGCAATCGCAAACCGGCGTCATCCCCGTGCAGCATGATGAGGCCCCCTATTGATCGCGTGGAGAGTCCCCAGCTGGTCTGCCAAGCATATTCAGACCCCCCCGCCTTCGTCTGGAACTTGATGTCAAAAGTACGGGAAAAATTTTGACCTAAATCATGGGCAGTGGCATTTTGCAGGACCTTACCCTCGGGCATCAAAGATTCGTAAGACACTGTCACGTCAGCTCCAGCAAATTTTTCGGCTTCAGATTTCCTGCCTAAATATCCCGGGATGCCAAAAAACTTTTCGTATATTTCTGCATACAAATCTTTGGCAGCCCACAAAACCATTTCCCAAGCCTCGCCATGCTCGGCATGAGCCGTATGCCCTTCCTGCCACAAAAATTCCGTTGTCCGCAAAAACAAGTAGGTCCTTTTTTCCCAGCGAACCACGTTGTTCCATTGGTTGATCATCATGGGAAGGTCACGCCACGACTGGATCCAGCGCGCATAAGCTTCGTACATGATAGTCTCGCTGGTCGGCCGCACGATAAGTTTTTCCTTGAGTTCTTCTCCCCCGCCGATAGTCACCACGGCCAGCTCTGGAGAAAATCCTTCCACATGTTTTTGCTCTTTTCTCAAAAGCGACTCAGGGATAAAAAGCGGAAAATAAGCGTTCTCCACCCCTTTGGCCTTGATAAGCTTATCCATTTCTTTTTGCACCAATTCCCAAATCGCGTACCCATAAGGACGAAAAATCATCGTCCCTTTGGCCGGGCCATAATCAGCAAGGCCGGCGAGCAGTACAACTTTGTTGTACCACTCAGAAAGGTTATCCGATTTCTTGGGAAGATCACGTTTGAGAAAAACCATTGGATTCGTGCTGGGCTTTGGAGAAATTACAAAATCCTTTGAAACAAACTTTTCAATTGCTCAGAAAATCGGCTCACGTCTCGAAAAGTCACTGCGACCATCAACAAAATCAACAACGCGAAGCCGATGGTATTGAAAATTTGCTCCCACCGGACTGATTTGACGCCGCGAATTTTCTCTATAATCAAAAACAGCACTCGCCCTCCATCCAGTGCCGGAAAAGGAAATACATTGATAATGCCCAGGTTTATAGACAGGGCCACGGTAAATTGCAAAAGGTAAGGCAAGCCTAAATTCGTAAAATCCCTGGTCAGGACAGCAATCCCCACGGGGCCGGACAAACCCGCGATAAGTTTGCCGGAAGTGAACAGGCTCCGAAGAAGCATGCCGAAGGCTGACAGTATGGCCCAGGTTTTGCTGGCAAAGTCGGCAAAAGACAATTTCAATGAATCAAACAAGGGATAAGTGACCAAAGCGATTTGCGCCGGCTCAAATCCCACCGCCCCCTGACCGGTAGGGGGGTTTTGGCGAGGTATCACGTCACGAGACAAAATCTGAGCCCCTCGCTTCAGCTGGTAAACCACTGTCGTGCCGGCCAGGGATTTGGTGTAAGCAATCATCTCATTGATATCAACGAATTTCTGGTCATTGACGGCAAGGATTGCGTCTCCCGGCCGAAACCCTGCGTGCTCAGCAGGCGTACCAGGTTCCACCGCTATAATAGTTATCCGACTTTGCGAGACTACATGTGCTGACCCCAAATCCGCACCCTGGTCAACTTCGGTCGGAGCCCCGATAATTGCAAAACCTAAAAACAACAAAAACCAGGCAAGAATAAAATTCATTATCACGCCGGCCAGCAGTACAGATAGTCTGGACCAAAACCCTTTATTGCCGAAAGAACGGGGATCTGCGATCGCGCCGCCGTCCTCGCCAGCGACTTTGACAAAACCGCCCAAGGGAATCAAATTGATCGAATAAAGAGTCTCGCCGCGCTTAAATCCAAAAAGCCGGGGCGGAAACCCGAAACCAAACTCATCGACTCTCATGCCCCCTCGTTTGGCCATAATGAAATGCCCCAACTCGTGGACGAAAACCAGCAGTCCCAAAATGAAAACAAAAACAAAAATCGTAAGTAAAATCATAGGGTCATTATTTCCTTTTCTTTAGCCTCAGCCAGCTCTTTGATTTTTTTGTTATAATCCTCTACTGTTTCCTGCAACTTATTGTGCAACCGAAATTTGTCATCCTCGGAGATGACCTTGGCCTCTTCCTGTTTTTTGATTTCTTTCATCAAGTCTTCGCGCATGCTGCGAAGTTTTATCCGGGCTTCTTCCGCAATCCGGCCGGCTATTTTAGCGAGTTCCCGGCGGCGTTCCTCGGTCAATTCCGGAATCGTCACCCGGATTTTGTCACCTTCGTTAGTAGGATTGAAACCCAAATCAGAATCCCTGATCGCTTTCTCCACGGGGGCGAGTGCGTTTTTGTCCCAAGGGGTGACCAGAAGCTGTCGCGGCTCGGGCACGGATATGCTTGCCAACTGCTTTACAGTCATCGCCGTATTGTAATAATTTACTTTCAAATCCTCAACCATTGCCGGGTTGGCTCGCGATGTCCGTAATTTCTGAAATTCCTTTTGTAAATTATCCAATATTTTATCAAATTCGTCTTTTTTTTCAGCAATCAGGTCCATAATCTGTTTTATTTAAGTCCGACGTAGATGCGGTTTGGTTCTGCCGAATCAATACTGATGACGCTGATGATCTGGTTCGTGGGCAAACTGACGGTGCGCCAAGTCGCCCCGAAATCATCGCTGCGATAAACGGTTGATCGGATGGCAGCAAAAATCTGTCGTGGGTTTTGTGGATTTATAGCTACCGCTGAAACATCGTTCGCCTCAGGTGTAGCCGGCAGCAAAAGTTGGACCCAAGTTGCCCCGCTATCCGAACTCTTGAACAGCCCTTTGTCGGTGGCCACATACAAATCCCCCACTGAATCCAAAACAAAATCGTTATACTGGCCTGGGCCTGGCTTCACAGTGAGGGGAAAATTGGTCCAGGTTCGCCCTCCGTCCAAGGTCCGACGCAATCCATCAGTTCTACCCAAAACATACAAAGTATGTCCATCAGCGGTCGTGACCAGTTTGGAAACCCGATCCTTAAAATCAACGACCGAATTCCAATTAGCGCCATAATCAATGCTCTTGAGTACGGTACCGCTCGACAACCCGACAAAAATCTCGGCTGGGTTTCGCGGATCAAAAACTACCGAGGTTGCGACAGTTTTTCCAGGCGGCTCACTGTAAATTTGCGTCCACGTCCCGCCGGAATCAGCGCTTTTAAGAAGCACTGACTGACCGCCTCGGGCGCCCGCGGCAAAAATTTCTTTGTTATTATCGGGGTTCAAAAATGCGTCGTAACCGGCAAAATTCGGCAAAAGGGCAAACCAAGTGCCAGCGCCATCGTTGCTGGCGTACACGCCGCTGTTTGCGGCCACGGCCAAGAGATTTTTGGAATTGGTTCTATCCAGGACTATGCGGAGCACCTGAGCACCCGCCAAATTACTGGTTTTGTTGATCTTATTTGCTTCCTGCCACGTCTGGCCGCCGTCTGTGCTCAAAAACACGCCCTTGCTGCCGCTGCCCTGGTTGCCACTGAGATCACCAAACAAAAAATTGCAGGCTTGGGCCGTCAAAAGTATCGGCAAGAGGACTAGCAAAACTTTTTTCATTGTCTTTGTATTTAAAATTATGGCAAGAATAGATCGTCCAAAAGCAATTTGGTATTTAGATTGTAAGAAAGGCCACGAAACGCGGCTAGCAGCTTTTCTCCAAGCCCGCTACCGGCTGGCTCGGCGACTGCAGCCTGCATCGCGATTTTTAAAAAATCGGCAATTTGTTCGGTTTCCCACGAAGACAGCGTTTGTGCGGTCAACAGACGTCTATGGATAGAACCAGTCCGCAAAATCCCAGCGTACTCTCGAGATAGTTTGTAAAAGTCCAGAAGCTGCGGATCTTTTTTGAGTCTCTGAGCGAGCCCGATTTTTCCGGCTGCCAGCTCCACTATATTTTTCGATTGTTCAACATCTAGTTCAGTATCTTTGATACTTCGCTTGACTTCCTCATCAGCAGCCGCCCCAAAATTTATCCGCCGGACACGAGAAGCGACGGTCGGCAAGAGGCTGTGAAAATTGACAGAGGTGAGAAATAAAACCGAATGCGCGGGCGGCTCTTCCAAGGTTTTCAAAAGCGCATTCCCGGCTGCTGGTTTCATCCTTTCAGCGTTGGCCACGATCACGACCTTATGCCTGCCGATAGGAGTCAGGCTCAAGCGGGCTTGTAATTGGCGGGCTTGCTCGATATCCAAACCTTCCGGCGAGTCAAACAAAAACACATCCAATATCGGATCCGCTCCTAGATAATCTGCGGCTGCCGAAGCAAACGTCGTCTTACCTATATGCTCGGGCCCTATCAAAGCATAAGCGTGGCCCAATTTACCGTTATTGACGGCCTGCTCGAATATTTTTTTTTGTTTGTCGTGGCCGACAACGCTCGAAAAAACCATACTCAATATTATACCATAAATCAGGTTGGGTGGATAAACCACCCGCGTGCTTTAGCGTTGCGAAATCCTCTGACAAATAACCACAACCCAACACACAAATAAACCACATTCAAAAGAAAAATCGTTACCAAATCTGCTGGGCTTGAAGGGCGCCCAAACACGATAATCGCCCGTAAACCCTCAAAAATATGGCTGATTGGCAAAAATTCCGCAATTCTTGCCAAAAAAGGTGGCAGAGTAGATAGTGGATAAAACACCCCGCTAATCGGATAAATAATGAGTATGAGCGACCAGGCGACTGCTTGGGCTTTTGTTCCAAAACGGAAAATCAAAGATGCGGTGAAATAGCCAAACGCCCAGCTAAACAAAAATATATTGAATATGTAAAAAAAGATTACAGTACCCACCTGGAAAATGCTGAAATGGAACACTCCCCAAGCGATGGCGAGAATAATCGCAATGATGACGCAAGCTTTAATCACGGAAATGAATAAGGACCCGAGGATGATCTCCGCGAGACGAAGCGGAGTAGAATACAAATTGTACAAATTCCTACTCCACGCGTCGTCCAACACCGAAAAAGACATGTCCCGCTGAATATTATAAATCATCGTCCATAAAATGATTGCTCCAAGGATCGCGCCCGCGACGCCCGCCTGAACGTTCAGCTTGTTTATGTACACGGTCAAAAAACCGAACGTCAAAATATCAATCACCGGAAAAAAGAAAATATCGGCCTTGCGGTCGAGACTCGCCCTGATTTCGTACAAATGCCGGAGCATATAAGCTCTGATGCGATGAAATTCGATCATTCTTCCACTTCTCCCCTGGCCAATTTAATAAAAACCTCTTCCATACTGGGCACGCGCAGAAACTTTTGTAAATTTTCTGGGCTGTCAATGCGATAAATCTGACCTTTGTCCAATAGGGCGACTCGGTTGCACATCTGCTCGACCTCAGGCATGTTGTGCGAAGTCATCAAAATTGTCATTTGTCGTCTCTTCTGCAAATCGCGCAGGGTTTCGCGGACGATTGCGGCAATAGATGGATCGAGGCTGGCGGTCGGTTCGTCCAAGAGCAGCAGCTCCGGATCGTTAATCAAGCTTTTGCAGAGATTGACTCTGGTCTTTTGACCCGCGGAAAGTTCATCAAATCTTTCATTCCGCAAATGACTGATATCGAACTGCTCCAGTAGTTGTTCGATCTTTTTCTCATAATCAGCGACGCCGTACATTAGCCCAAATATTTTCAAATTTTGATAGACGCTAAGGTTACTAGCCAAATCAGCGTAAGCAGTCGCGATATTCATCCGCGCTTTGATTTCTGATTCGTGAGCAAAAAAATTCTGCCCGAAAATTTTCACTTCCCCAGAGGTTGCCGTCAGTAGACCCATCAAAATATTGAGGGTGGTCGACTTGCCCGCTCCATTAACGCCCAAAATTCCGAAGATCTCCCCTTTCGCAACGGCAAAACTGATCCCCCGGAGCGCGACCACGGGATTTTTCTTCGCACTATAGACTTTCTCCAAATTTTTTACTTCGAGGATTGTTTCAGCCATAAAGACGAAAATATTCGTACTTGAGCCACTCTTTGCCCAATTTTCCCGGCAGGCTATCAAAAATAGCACCTTCATCCAATTGGGAGACGTGAAACCGGATCGTTTTTGCTTTAGTTGTGGAATTTATTTTAATTTTGAGATTTGGTTGCGCGTGGCGAATTTTATCCAGGGCGATATATTTCCCATATTTCCGGCGTTCACCCAAAAAACCTGGTGCTTTGGCCGCAATTTCCGGCGGGACGCAAAAACAACAAAATGGCACTTTTAATTTTTTCGCTACTTGGGCCGCAACCAAGCTGACAGCGATGTGATCCAAATGCCCCGAAATACCGTCTTTGTCAAAACTAAAAATGACGTCAGGACGATAGTTCCTGGCTATGCGTAGCAATTTCCCGAATAACTGCGCCTTGAACTTGTTTACCGACCCATCAGGCAAGCCAAGCAAATGCAGTTTTTTTACGTGTAGAAATTTAGCCGCTCTCTCAAGCTCTTTCCGCCGCAATGCCTTGACCTGCCGGACTGACAAGGGTCGCAGCAAATGTGAAGTCCCCCGCTCGCCCAAAGTGGCGCAGACTATTACCGAGCTCCCGCCTGCCAAATAATTTTTGTACACTGTCCCCGCTGCGGCAAAACTTTCATCGTCCGGATGAGCAGTCAGAAACAAAAACTTTTTGCCGAAAATACTTTGTGCGTTCATATCTTAGGAGTTCAAAATGACATCTACCGTTTTCTTGGCAGTCTCGCTCCAATCAAACCTTCTGATATTCTCAAATCCCGCCTCTATTTTTTCTTTGCGGATCGCCTCATCGCTCCAAAGACTTTTGATAGCTTTGCTAATTTCCCACTCAGACCCTGGATCAACTATCAAAGAGCCGCGTCCTGCTATCTCTGGATTGCTTGCCGTATTGGACGTGATGACAGTGGTACCGCATGCCTGGGCTTCAATAATCGGTAAACCGAAACCTTCATAAAACGTCGGAAACAAAAAAATTCTTGCTCCAGAATATAGTGCTGCTTTGTCCAATTCTGGCACATATCCCAAAAATTTGATTCGGCTTTTCAAGTCTGGCTTGTCGGTCAAATATTGCTCCACATCAGAAATGCGCACTATGCGGCCAGCTAGAACGAGCGGTTGTTGAATCTGCGACTGCTCATAACCTTTTATAATTCCCAAAATATTTTTCTTTGGCTCCAATCGCCCCACGAACAAAAGGTATTCTCTTGCCAGTAGACCATATTTTACCAAAGCCGAGGTTAACTCTTGGCTATCTGAAACCTTGAATCTATTCTTATCAAACCCCAAATGAGTGACGGTAATCCTATCTTCCGGATAACCAAAAACTTCTGCGATGCGTTTTTTACTAAATTCGGACACTGTAAACATATGAGCAGCGCTACGAGCTGCCAGCTTGGCCGCAAAATGGTGATACCACCGCGATAGACTATCATACAGCTCTGGATAATCTTCAAACCCGATATCATGTAGGGTCGTCAGGGTTTTTTGCGGGTGGATCAAGGGAATCGTATGAGCCGGGCAGAACAAAACGTCCGGCGGGTGCAAAAGCATTTCCCAGGAAAGCCGCAGTTGCCCCCAAAAATACCGAAGCGGCCACCGCAAAATCTTTACTTCCCAGCCCGAGGCTGGTCCGCCTTGGGCGGAGAAATTTTTCGGCAGACCCTCTGCCAAATCCTTTTCAAGGGGACCGCGCACGTATAAACGGACTTGAACGTCTTTTCGACCGGCCAATAGTTTCTTGAATTCTTGAATCAAATTGAAAGCATACCACTCTGTCCCGCTTCTGACCTTCCGATTCGCCTGAGATGCATCAATACCTAAGATCATAGTGACAAAAATAGTTGCGATGCTGCTTTAGATTTAACCACTACCGATCCGACTCTCACCCCGTAGTTATGCCAGAGGCATATACTACCGGGGTCAATGTCTAATACCATATAATCAATTATACTTATTTCTACATAAATAAAGAAGGTGCATCCGGTCAATCTGAATGCACCCTCAAAAAATCCCGCTTTGGTTCACAGCTCATTTGAGCTCGTCGTCAGGGTCCCAGGATGGCGACTGCTTCATTGCCATCGTCTGCATCACAGCGCAAACTTGCCTACAGTCTGCGCAAGCCTCGAGATGAGCACTGAGTTCTTTCTCAATCACTGGATCAAGTGACCGATCGCGTTGCGATGAAACGAGCAAGTCAGCGTGGGCCTTTCTTGCTTCTCCACAATTCATATCCATCCTCCTTTTGGAAATCGATGCTTCTCTTCCTACTTCGCGGCCAGGATACTTCTCTTGTAAGCTTCTAAGTTCTCCAGCGCCACTCCGGTGCCTTTCGCCACGCATAGTTCAGGCTGATCAGCCACATAGCACGGCACGCCAGTGGCTTGCGCGAGGAGCCGGTCAATGTTACGCAAATTCGCGCCCCCGCCCGTAAGCACCATGCCTTTATCGATGACATCAGAGCTTAATTCGGGAGGGGTTTCCTGCAGCACTGAGCGGACCGCTTGAACGATCTCCCGCAACGGTTCCTGAATCGCCTCCACCACTTCATTGGTTTTTACTCGAATGGTTTTCGGCAAACCCTGCACTAGATCCCGCCCGCGGATTTCCATTTCCATCTCATCCTCCAAGGGCAGCGCTGACCCAACCTCTATCTTGATCTCCTCGGCCGAACGATCGCCGATGGCGAGCCCGTGTTTCTTGCGAATGTAGTCCGCGATGGCAGCGTCCATTTTGTTGCCTGCTACGCGCACAGAAGTGGACGTGACAATGCCGCCTAGGGACAAAACTGCAATATCAGTGGTGCCACCCCCAATATCGATGACTAGATTGCCGGACGGAGTGCTGATGTCAATGCCAGCTCCAATCGCCGCGGCCACAGTCTCCTTGATCACATACGCAGCCTTGGCGCCCACGCCCTGGGCCGCGTCTACCACGGCTCGTTTCTCCGTGGAAGTGATTCCCCCCGGCACTGAAATCAAGACCTCTGGCCGCAAAAACCAAATATTGCCTATCGCTTTGGTGATGAAATATTTCAGCATGGCTTCGGTCACCCGATAATCCGCGATCACCCCGTCCTTCATGGGGCGATGTGCCACGATTGTTTCCGGGGTCCGGCCGAGCATTTCCTTGGCCTCAGCACCCACAGCCAAGACTTTGTTGTCCTCGACGCTGATGGCGACCACAGTCGGCTCGTTGATGACTATCCCTTTGCCCGGCACGAATACCAGGGTATTGGCAGTCCCCAAATCAATTCCAACTTTTTTTACAAACCACGGCATTTCGTATTTGTTCCAAATCTTGCCGCTTTCGCAAAAGCAAGATATTAATTTAGATTATTCGACTCTTTGAATATTCGCGCCCAAGCTTCTGAACCGTTCATCCAAGCGCTCATAACCTCGATCAATTATCTCTGCATTATAGAGAATCGTCCGGCCCTTGGCAACCAGCGCCGCAATCAAAATTGACGCACCGGCGCGGATATCCGGCGTCATGATTTCAGCGCCACGCAGCTCCGTGGGACCGAAAATTCGGGCGCGGTGCACATCCTCAAATTCCACCTTGGCGCCCATATCACAAAGCGCTTTCAAATAACCCTGGCGCCCCTCGTATATCCAGTCATGAATGCTCGTCTCCCCTGAGCTTTGAGTCGCGAGTACTCCCAAGAGCGGCTGTTCATCAGTCAGTAACTGAGGAAAAACTCCGGTAATGATTCTGGTGGCCTGGTAGGACCCGGCGGGAGGAAAAATTTTTATCTCGCTGCTTTCTGCGGTAAAATTGACTCCCATTTTTTCCAGGGCATTGAGCGGCGCATCCAAATTTTTCAAATCCACACCAGTAATTGTCGCCTCACCTCTAGTTACTGCCGTCGCTACGCAAAAAGTGACTGCATCGATTTCGTCCGCGCACAGGGTGAAATTTGTCCCCACCAGCCTTTCCACTCCGGTAATGCGCAGCGTTGTCGTCCCCAACCCTTCAATCTTGGCGCCCATCTGTATGAGCGCACGGCAGAGGTCAAGGACGTGAGGTTCTGTGGCGGCCAGTCTTATTTCCGTCACACCGCGGGCCTTGATACTCGCCAAAACCAGATTTTCCGTCCCGGTCACCGAGGTTACCCCGAGCACAATTTTGGTGCCAGTCAAACTTGCAGCGCTGATTTCAATCCCGCCTGCTTGCTCCACAACCTGGGCACCGAGCTTGCGGAATCCGTCGAGATGGACGTCGATCGGCCGTGCCCCGATGGCGTCCCCGCCGGGGAAAGGGAGACTGACCTCGCCGAACCTGGCCAAAAGAGGACCGGCAAACAAAATCGAGCCGCGCATGTTGCCGACCAAGCTTGTCGAAAGTTTTTGATTCTTCAAATCGCGGGTGTCGATGTCAATACAGTGGTTGGCAAATTTTACTTCAGCCCCCATAACTTCCAAAACATGCAAAAAGTTGCGCACGTCACTGATGTCCGGAACGTTCTGAATGCGGGACGGGCCCTCTGCCAGAATAGTAGCCGCGATGACTGGAAAAGCGGCGTTTTTGGAACCCTGAATCCGGACGGAACCCTGGAGCCTATTTCCGCCTTCAATTACAAATTTGCTCATTTCTTCGGGATTAGTTTTGCAAACCATCAAAATCCACAAACTATGCAAATTATAGCATTTTCTGGTAAACTTATGGAGCAGCTATGACAGTCAAAAAACGCGCCGCACTCATCATCTGCGGCATTATTATTTTCTCGCTGGCCGCCCCTGCAGCCATTTTTTTTGCAAGAGGCTACTATTTTGATTTTAGTACCCGCCGCATCGTTCAGACCGGCACACTTGCTGTCAAGACCGATCCGCGCGGAGCATCCGTTTCGCTCAACGGGGCAAAGCTCAAAGATGCGACACCCATCGCAGTACGTTTCTTGACACCCGGGGAATATGAACTCACTATCCAAAAACAGGGTTACCAATCCTGGAAAAAAACCGTAAATATCCGCGGCCGGTTCGTGACCTACGTGCCATCCGGAGACCGCGGAAAAATTTTTCTGCTTACAGACGCGCCTCAAGCGGCAACACTAGCCACGAACACTCGCGAAGTCCTGATGAAGGATGGCGGTGTTTTCGCTCTGGCCGAAAATAAAATTTACGAATATGACCCGGCAAACGGCTCGCACACGCTTTTAACCGCGACCTCAACTCTGGCGACGGCGCAAAATCTATTCGATGAAAAACCAGACCAGTCTGGCTCACCAACCTTTTTGATTGGAGACAAGGACCACCTAGAATATCTCGATTCGACGAAAATTTTGGATCTTTCAGCCAATTTTAGCAAAGCCCAGTTTTGGGTAGGCAATAGTGTCCTCATTCTCACGGGAAAAAAACAACTCGAGCAATTTGACCTGGCAACCGGGCAAACCCAAATAATCGGACAAAACGTTTTGGATTTCACAGTGCAAGTTGATAGTCTTGGTTATCTGGCGCGCTCAGCGCAAAACTCAAACAATGTCGAACTGCTCCAACTCTCCTCCAATGGCCAGACAAAAACCGTGATTGCCAATTTGCCCCATTTCTCGCAAAGCCAGATTATCAGGGCTCCAACCGGACAATTATTTCTCCTTCTGGATAAAGATTTGTACCAAGTCGGCGACAATTTGAACAAGATTAACAGCCAGGTCACGTACGTCAGGTGGGACAGCGAACTGCCTGGGCTAGTCTACGGCAATTTCCACGAAGCGTGGATCTACTCCACAGATAAAATCGAAAATCAACTCGTCACTCGAAGTTCAGAAAATTTGGGCCCTGCTTGGTACACCAAAAAAACCGGCTACGTCTTTGTCGTCGTCGGGCAAACCCTGGATGCGATCGAAGTCGACCCCGCAGGACAGTCAAACGTTTACCCACTGGCAAAAGTCCAAAACTCTGATACGCAATTCAGTGTCAGTTCAGCCGGTGATACTATAATCTACCTTGATGGTGTGAATCTAAAAAGTTTAAAAATCCGATAATACCTTAGCCGTCGCGATTAACAGCACGAGCAGCGATGGCAAAAACTATAGCACTGCTTACCAAAAGCGGGAACCAAACTTGCGAGTACCAGGGAGTAGGAATCAAAAACAAAACGTCCCGAGTCAGCAGCGAACCAGGCCACCTGATAATCGCCCATAAGCCAGCGTAATAAAAAATGTCCCAAAATGCGAAAGCCCACAGAAACGCCGCGACCCGAACGCGATTTTTTTTCGCACTCAAAACCGCTACGCTGAAAAGAATCAACATACTATATGCTTCGCGTGCCACTTCGACTGCAAGCAAAGTCCCCGGGAGATCGGTCAAGCGTAGCGGTTGTTGATAAAAACTGGCGCTTTTGCTGAATATTTCGGCAAACGACACAGTATATCCTGGCAACAATCCTACCGCTGCGCGAAGATACACCACGACTGCCGCTTCAACCACTCCAAAACTCGCTCCAAAAATCGTCAGATAGACTAGGGTGATCCGCCGCAAACCAAACCCTCTTCTACCCAAAACAAAATAAAGCCATAAAGGTATTAAGATAAGAAGATTGACCCACCAAGGCTCTGCCAAAAGTTTAAATGTTTGCATGTTTATCTATCGCTTCGTTCACCAGCTAGTTTTATTGGCACTATTATCCACATATAATTCATAATAAGACAAAATAACGCTGCTACTTATCAAAACCCAAAAAAAGAATTCTTCGAACGGAAATTCAAGAGCAAATATTTTAATGGTCCCAACATAATGTCCAGGAAAATTCCATTGCCCCAGTTTTACTGCGAGAAGCTCATACGCGAGAAAAACAAACACAAAAAATAGACTAACTTTGAGAAAATTAATTATCATGGCTGGTTTTTTCGAAATTAAATACAAAAATGGTAGCATGGCGCATATCCCAAAAACCAGGTAGGCGTAATTTATTTTTAAAAAATGAGGATAATAAATATAGATAAAAAGAATTGCAACAATGGCGAACAATGATGGAATCAGCGCGTGCTTATAACTGGGAGATATTGTGTCGGATGCATTCCTTTCTAGAAAATGCTCGTAAAAGACGATTATAAATATTATCCAAAGAACAAACCATAATGTTTCATCGAGCGGAACCAATCCTAAAATACGAAACTTGAAAACCAACTGATTATCCGGAACAAACCAAGCTCTGTTAAAAACTGCCAAAAAATCAAAAACAAAACCAAAAATCACACCGAACAAAAACGAGGAGGCTAAAACTCTATGTATTTTTCTTGGTTTCCAACTCAAAAGGTAAATAGAAGGAATTAAAAAAAAGTATATTGCTGAAACCAAAGGCCTTACCTGAAATTGTATGATCAAGGGGATGGAGAATAAAATTATTAATATGACGACTATTAAATCAATCAGTCTTTTTTGATGTTTTTTCATGTTTATCTATTGCCTCGTTCACCAACTTGTCCGCGAGGCGATTTTTTTCGCGCGGGATGTTTTGGTATTTTATTTTCTTGAATTTTGTCTCAAGATTCCGCACACGCAAGAGCAACTCCTGCATGCGGCTGTTTCTGACTCGATAAATCCCAGTTAGCTGCCTCACGACGAGTTCGCTGTCCAGATAAAAAGACAGTTCCGAAGCACCGATAGCTGCGGCCAAACTCAAAGCCGCAATGACCGCCTCATATTCGGCCTCGTTATTGGTCCGCTCTCCCAGGTACTGGCTATGTTTTTTCAGAAGTTTGCCGTCCGCGCTGTAGACCGCCACGCCAATCCCGGCCGGGCCGGGGTTGCCGCGCGCGCCCCCGTCCGTAAAAATCTTAAGCTTCTCGACTGCCATTTCGAACCTCCAAATCAATGATTTTCAGCTGAACGGATTTTGTACCGTTCCATTCGTTAAACTGCGGCTCGCAAATAATGTCCATGTGAACGCTCGACGAAAGTTTTGCCGCCCAAAAGCCTTGATTAAAACCAATGCAACCCACGGTACCGTTTCGTGACTCAATCTCCAGGCGCAAATGCTTGCCTGCAGCCCCGATCGGCCGCGCTGATTTGATTGATAAATCATTCAGGCGGAATCGCGGCCTGGAATTGCCCTGGCCAAATGGCGCAAATTTTTCCAAAGTTTCGACAAGTGAAGGTGTTACCTCTTCAGCTTTCAGTTCCGCTTCATAAAAAAGCACTGGCTGCAAATCTTCTTCTGTGAGCACTCGTTCCGCATGATCCAAAAGCTGTTGATGGAAAAGGGTGATATGCTCGGACAACAAAGTAAAACCCGCAGCCATCGGGTGCCCCCCGTATTTGACCAAAATCTCTTTGCTCTGTCCGATTGCCTCGATGATGTTGAAATTCCCGATACTGCGCGCCGACCCGGTCGCCTCGCTGGGACCCCGCTCTAGCACCAAAACCGGCCGGTAAAACTCCTCAGTCAGCTTCCCGGCCACCAATCCGACGATGCCCTTGGGCCAGCCCTCCCCCGCTGCCAAAAGGACTTTCTTGTCGCCCGAGGCGACGAGCTGCTCCCGCGCCTCGCTCAAGATCTGCTGAGTCAGGTCTTGGCGATGACGGTTCAAATCCTCAAGTTTTTGAGCAAGCCCTGCTGTTTGTTCACTGTCATCACTAAAAAGCAATTCCAAAGCTTGATTGGCATGCTCAATCCGACCGGCCGCATTGATGCGCGGGGCGATAACGAATCCGATTTTGTAGGTATCAAGCGCGGTGCCCCAAATCCCCGCCAGCTGCAAAAGTTTACGCAGGCCCGGCCACTGCGTTTTTTGCATCACCTTCAATCCCCATTTCACGAAAATTCGGTTTTCGCCCAAAAGCGTCTGGCAATCAGCTACAGTACCAATAGCCACCAAATCCAACAGCCACTTCTCCCAGCCATCGATAATTTTCAATTCTGTCCGCCCGGGTGGATTCAATTTTTTCACAAGAGCTTGCACCAATTTAAACGCTACACCCACGCCAGTCAAATCCCGAAAAGGATACGCGTCGTCCGGCCGATGCGGATTGACGACTGCCTGAGCCCGCGGCACGCCTCCGGTCAACTGGTGGTGATCGGTAATGATGACGTCCAGGCCCAGATAAGTTGCCAAATCCACAGCATCAAAAGCATTGATGCCGCAATCCACGGTTATAAGCAGTTTGGTCCCGGAATTTGCCAAAAATTTGATGGCCTCGAGATTCATGCCATACCCTTCGGAATACCGATCCGGGATGTAGTAACTTAAATTTTCGTGTCCGAATTTTCGAAAAAAACGCAACAGCACTGCTGCAGCAGTAACCGCGTCGGCATCATAATCGGCATAGATTGTGATTTTCTCCCCGGCAGCCATAGCTTGCCGAATCCGCCCCACGGCTTTATCCATGTCCGTGAGCAGGAACGGATCATGGGAGTCCTCATAGCGCGCGTTCAAAAATTGCTCCCCTTCCTGTACTGTAACTGCCCCGCGATTAGAGAGAAGAGTTGAGAGCAAATCAGGGCCTTCGGGCTGTTTCAATTTCCAAACTTTTTTCATGTCCGGGCCTTACTGAATTTGTTGAAGAAGCAAGGGCAAAAGCGAAACTGCAGTCATGTCCTTTGGGATTGGCAGTCCCATCAAATCCAAAATGGTCGGGGCCACGTCGGAGAGGACTCCCTCTGGAACAATCGGAGGCAATTCCAAATACCCTTTGGATCTCGGAGTTTTTCTCGCCAGCCCGTTACCGGCAATGATAAAAGGAACTGGATTGACGGTGTGTTCGGTGTCAACCATGCCCGTGCGCGTGTCAAAAACCGACTCGATATTGCCGTGATCGGCCGTAACCGCCAAACATACCTCTCCCGCTTGCAAAACCGCCTGTAAAACCATGAGCAGCGCTTCATCGATGGACTGAACAGCGCGGATCGAGGCATCCCTGTTACCGGTGTGGCCGACCATGTCGGCGTTGGCAAAATTGGCCAAAATAAAATCAGTTCCGCCCTTCATTTTTGCCACAACTTCCTGGGCGATATCGGCCACGCGCATCTCCGGCACGTCCTGGTACCGCTTTTGATAATGTTGAGGGGAGGTAATGATCTCCCGCTCTTCCAAAGGCCACGGCTCTTGGCGGCCGCCATTGAAAAAAGACGTCACGTGCGAATATTTTTCTGATTCGGCGATATGAAACTGCTTGAGATGATGCCCGCTGAGGATCTCGGTCAAGCAATTCTTGATTTCGATTTTCGGAAAAGCCACGGAGACCGGCAAATTTTTCTGGTATTCAGTCATGGTGACTACATACAGATTCTGCAAAAAGGGATATTTTTTGGAAAATTTATCAAAAGCGGGATCGGCGAGAGCAGAAGTGAGCTGGACCATCCGGTCGGGCCGGAAATTGAAAAAAATTACCGCATCTCCCTCTTCGACCCGGCCGACGGGCAGACCGCCTGGCTCCATGATCGCAGTCGGTGGAATAGTCTCATCATAAATCTGCCGCTCGTAGTTTTCCTCTATGGCCTGCCGGGCTGACGTAGCCCCGGCCGCTTCCCCCAAAACCATGGCTTTGTATGCTTGTTCAGTCACTTCCCAATGTTTGGCCCGATCCATGGCAAAAAATCTCCCTATTACAGTCGCGATTTTGCCGACTTTGTATTCCAAAAATTTCCTGGACAGCCGGTCCAAGCTCGACAAAGCCGCTTTGGGCAGGGTATCCCGGCCATCGGTAATCATGTGGACAAATACTCTCTCCAGATGTTCCTGGCTCGCCAAGGCCAGCAAGGCGTCAATGTGCTCCAAGGAACTGTGCACTCCTCCGTCGCTCACTAGCCCGACCAGATGCAATTTGGAATTATTTTTTTTGACGTGAGCGGTGGCAGCGAGGAAACTGGGATTTTTGAAGAAACTGCCGTCTGAGATGGAGCGGGAGATGCGCGGCAAATCCTGACTAACGATCCGACCGGCGCCCAGATTCAAATGCCCTACCTCAGAATTACCCCGCTCCCCCCACGGCAAACCCACGGACGGCCCCGAGGCCTGCAGGGTGGTGGCTGGAAAATGGTCAACCATGTAGTTGAAATTTCTGGGATTGGCCACGTAAATCGCGTTGCCTTCCGAAGGCGAGGCAACTCCGAACCCGTCCAGAACAACGAGAATCAATTGTTTGAATGTAATCATTTTTGCAAGACCTTCAATCCCGGCAAACTTTTGCCGGCTAGCATATCCAACATAGCCCCGCCGCCGGTCGACAAATAATCAATATCGGCGCGCAAACCCAAACGCTTGATGACTTCCGAAGTCTGTCCTCCCCCCGCCACCCCGTACACTGCGGGCATGGCGCTGCGGGAAGCGAACAACCAAGCCAAAGCAAAAGTCCCGTGCGAAAAAGTTTTGTTTTCAAAATAACCCACCGGTCCGCCCCAGATGAGCGTCTTGCCTTTTTTCAAATAGCCGCTGTAAAGACGGATCGTCTCCGGACCGATATCCAAAATCATCTGACTCGATTTGATTTTGTCTATCTTGACGCACTCCGGCTCTCCGTCACGACTGCGGCTCACTACCACGTCCACGGGCAATACAATTTTATCTTTGTAGTTGCGCCACAACTGCCTGCCGAGCTTATCCTGTTTGCCTTCTTCGTACACTGATTTACCGATTTCAAACCCCCGGATTTTGAGCATCATGTTGGCCAAACCGCCGCCTAGGAGCACATAATCGGAAAATTTTATGAGATTTTCCAGGGCTTCGGCTTTGTCCGACAATTTCACTCCTCCCATCATCACTACCACTGGTTTTTTCGGACGGGATATCACCTTGGTCAAAGCCGCCACTTCTTTCATGAGTCCCAAGCCGGCCGCGGATGGCAAGACTTGAGCAAGCCCGACTACAGAGGCGTGGACGCGATGGCAGACGGAAAAAGCTTCGTTCACGTAGGCATCGGCCAAACCGGCCAATTTTCTGACAAAACCGGGCGCATTCGTCGTTTCGCCGGAATAAAAACGTAAATTTTCCAGCACTGCCGCGTCCTGCTCGCGCATTTGCGAAATGAGGGGTTTCAGATCAGTCTCTTCCAGATTGTGCTGGAAAAAATATAAATGAGGAATCCCGTATTCGGGAAGCTTGGCGGAATCTTCAGCAACCACGACAAACTTGCGATCCCAAAGCTCTGCCAATTTTTGGGCGACAGGCTCCAGGCTGAACTTTTTCTCCCACCCCTGAGGCCGCCCGAGATGGCTCACTATTAAAATCTTGGCATTTTTTTGCGCCAAGTAATCAAGCGTGGGGATGCTCTCGGCAATGCGCGAATCGTCGTCAATTTTTCCTTTGTCGACAGAAACATCAAAACCCGTGCGGACCAGCACAGTTTTCCCTGCGACTTTCATGTCTTTTACGGAACGCAATTGCATTTGGCAGCTGTTTTTACATTTGGACTAAACAGAATTTGAAAATACAAATATTGAGTGCCTAGGAAGTGGAAAATGGCTTTTTTGGAAAATCAGGCGGGCGAGACGGTTTCGACTTGTTCGACCAAACGGTTGGCATAGCCCCACTCGTTGTCATACCAAGCCATGACTTTGACCAAATCTCCGTCCACCACCCTGGTCAGCGCCATGTCAACGATCGACGAGTACGAGCTCCCGATTATATCCGAGGACACAATCGGATCCTCGGTCACCGCCAGAATCCCTTTGAACCGCGGCGTGCGGGCAGCATCGCGGAAAGCTTTGTTGACCTCGTCCACACTGACCTTGCGATTCACCAGAAAAGTAAAATCAGTCAGTGAGCCGGTAATAGTCGGAACCCGGATGGCCACACCGTCAAATTTATTTTTGAGTTCGGGAATCGCGGCAATCACAGACTCAGCCGCTCCCGTGGTGGTCGGCACGATATTGGAGGCGGCCGCGCGCGCCCGACGCAAATCTTTGTGCGGCCCGTCCTGTAAATTCTGGTCTTGTGTATAACTGTGAACCGTCGTCATCATGGCTTTTTTGATGCCAAACTTCTCCAATACAACTGTGGCGACCGGACCGATATTGTTGGTTGTGCATGACGCGTTGGAGATGACCGCATCGTCGCGGTATTTTCCATGGTTCACCCCTAGAAGATAAGTCTGAATCCCGCCCGTCCCTTTCGTGGGTGCAGAGACTATGACTCTTTTCGCCCCGGCCTGCAGGTGCATTTTTGCGGACCCGTCTTTGACGAATGCCCCGGTGCATTCCAAAACCACATCCACTTTCATTTTCCTCCAGGGCAGCTTGGTCGGATCCTTTTCAGCCAAAACGGGAATATTGCGTTTGTCTACAATCAGAAAACCGTCTTTCGAAGACACTGACTGCTCATAAACGCCATAGGCCGTATCATATTTGAGCAAGTGCGCGAGCGTCCTCGAATCCGTGAGATCGTTGATAGCCACGATCTCCATATTTTTTTTGCCAGTCGCGATTTTGAAAGCCGACCGGCCGATGCGCCCGAAGCCGTTGATAGCGACGCGGATTTTTGACATATTTTTATTTTCCTTTTTTATTACCTGAGTTTATCGAAGGCCTTCGACTTTGGCTCAGGCGCTACTGAAGAATTAAATCTTTCTCACGTGATAGTTTTTAGGCGCTTTTTTCAAAAGATCTTGCATTTGTCCGCGAGTCAGCAAGCCTTTCTGCGCTCCGACCTGCTGCACTACCGACATCGAATTGACCGGTCCCCAACGCAAAGCGTCCGTGACTGATAGCCCGCGAATTAGTGCTGACAAAAAACCAGTTGCAAAAGCATCTCCTGCGCCGGTACGCTCCAAAGGGGCCTTCGGATCCGGGTATTTGGGCATGAAGTACTGTTTCTCACCGTCTGATCCGTAAGCCCCGTCTGGCCCGTCAGTAATGGCCACAATTTTGGGACCCAACCGGTGAAGCCCTTTGAATAAAACTTTGACACTGCTGTTTTTGATATTCAAAATCCGCTGCGCTTCCTCGCGATTGACGAACAAAACCTCTGTCCGGCGGTAAATATCTTTGAGCGTCCTCACCCCCAATTTCAGCTGAAATGTTCCGGGATTGAAGGCCATGCGCACCTGCGGGTGGCTCTTGAGGTAGCGCGCGAGTTTGTGATGAAAAGCCAGGGTGTGGCTGCCCATTGAAGAAAAATAAAGCCAAAGGACTTGGCCCCCGATGCGGCTCGGCTCAAAATAGGAAAAGTTTTGATGCTTGATGAGGATTGTTCGCTCGGCGTGAAAACTCAACACAAAATGGTAATTGGTCGGTAGCCCCAGGTTGCGCCTGACAAACTCTACTCCTACTTTTTCCTTTTGATACGCTGCCAAGACCTGTTTGCCGAAATAGTCCCCGCCGACTGCTGTAAACGCAGCACTTTTGAGGCCCAGACGAGCAGTACCGACAGCAACATTTGAGGAATTGCCTACAGCAGGAACCACGGTCAGGGATTCATAAGGAACTTTGTCCGCAAAGGACAAACACAGCTCGCAGTACTTGTGCCCGAGTTTGCAATGAACCTCAGCGTCATTTAATTTTATGAACGCATCAATGGTGCAATCCCCTATGGAAACCAAATCGTATTTTTGTTTCATTTGCTAATAAATTAGTGCGTTTATTATAACATAAAGCGGCCGCAGCCGCCAAAATACTGGAAAATAGAGAAATGGAATTTTTGCTTAGTTCGACCTATTCTTCCTCATTAAAAATGCAGTTTTTTTTGACAAAATTATTGTTTCCGCCTCAAAACCTTTTTTACTGCCTTTATTATTGCATCTTTGCCCATGCCGTATTTCTCGATTAGTTCCCAGGGCTGGCCGGATTCGCCGAACGTATCCGGCATGCCGACCCGCTCGACCGGCACTGGATATTCTTCAGCCAGTATTTCCATGACCGCACTTCCGGCGCCCCCATTGATCTGATGTTCCTCGACAGTCACGACCGCCCCGCATTTCCTGGCAGCTTGCACCAAAGTCTTGCGATCAATCGGCTTGATAGTATGATTATTTACAACCATTGCCTCAATTCCCTCTTTGGCCAAATCCTCGGCCGCCTGCAGCGCCTCGTATACCAAAATTCCCGAGCCCACGATTGCCACGTCCGCGCCATCTCGAAAGACTTCGGCGCGGCCGAGCTTGAAGGGCGAATCTATCGTGGTAAACTGGGCAGTCTTCTCGCGGCCAAATCGGATATACGCTGGGCCTTTGACTTCTTCGGCAATCGCCACGGTCGCCTTTTTTGCTTCAACAGCATCACATGGCACAACAACGACAAGATTTGGAAGCACTCTGGTTATCGCGATGTCTTCCAAAGCTTGGTGAGTAGCGCCGTCCGGCCCGACAGAAATGCCCGCATGAGCTCCGGCCACTTTGACATTGGCTTTGGAATAGCACACTGCTACACGAAACTGATCCCAGTTGCGGCCAGGGTTGAAAGTCGCATAAGAAGAAACAAAAGCGATTTTCCCGGAGAGGGCGAGGCCCGCGGCAATACCCATCATATTCTGCTCCGCCACGCCAACCTGGATAAACCTTTTCGGAAATTTTTCCGCAAACCAATGCGCCCGCGTGGACTCCACCAAATCACCGGCCAAGACGACGATATTTGGATTGCGCTCGCCCAATTCCACGAGAGCCTTTCCATATCCATCCCGGCCCGCCACCATCTCGATGTCGGGTTTAAAAAGTTTTTTGCTAAGTTTGGCGTTGGGATTGATCATTTAGTGAATTTCAGAGTCGAAAGAATGGCGTCCTCTAGGTTACTTATACCATCATTATTATAGCCGTATTTGTTGGACAATTCATTATCTTGGGACTGACCGAAAGTGATCTCATAGGCTTTGGATAGGGGCATTATGTAAGCATCAGCTACCGGTCCGCTCAAATCTCCGTATGCTGGAGGAATTGGCAAATTTCTCAACCTATACATTTCCCCTTGGCCAGTCAGGGGCTCGAGCAGGAAGCTCCCGGCTGTTTTCAAGATGTCATTGATATCTACATTCTTCGAAAACCACTGGTTTAGAGAAAGCTTTTCAGGATTTGGCACAACGTGAAGGTCAAGCGTGTCGTAGAAGTCCCCGCCTGGCTCAGATTTATACTCCACTGCAACATGCTTGTCGTTTGAAGAGGTATAATAAAATATAGTTTCAACTACCTTTTGCTCAACTCCGAGGGCTGGATATTTGAATTCAAATCCATATTCGCTATTTCTATAGGTTTTCCAAGTCGAGGTGTCATTCGAGGGGTTCGGTTCAATAAATTTGAACGTGGAGAGCACGTTCTCCAAGACTGGGTTGCCTTCCTGCGGGATCGGTAACGTTTCAAAGTATAACAAGGCCACGTTACCGTTTTTTAATCCGACAACTGCTACCGCTTCCCCGTCACAGCCTTCACAAAAATCGTTTTTGAATACATACGCTTCGTTTCCTGGGGAAAATAGACTTATGCGTTTGTCAATATTTACTTTTTCCCTTATGCCATTGAGATTGTTGCTTAGCTGCAATACCGAACCTTTAACAGAAAAATTATTATAGTCCATGAGAACTCCGCCTCTTTCTGCACAATCATTATAATCTTTTGACCTGGCGACAAACGCCATTTTTTTATAAGACGCGAAGTATCCAAAAATTGAGAAGCCTTTCAAGGTACAGTTTGGGTCGATGTATCCACCAAGGCTAGCAACGGCAGTTTTTTCGAAAGTCACATCACCCCACGACGCCGGGTAATTGAATGAAAATCCATATTCGGCATTGGTGTAGGTCTTCAAATTTAAGGTTTGTTCGAGCTGGACATGCTTGTCTGGATAAGGAATATATACCCCGTCAAACGGCCAGTTTTGATAGGTATAGGCCCAGGTCAGATAACCGACGAGAAAAGCTGCTACCAGGGTGATACTGAACCAAACGGAAAAGCGAATCTTCATTTCGTAAATTTGAAAGAATTCAGAATCTGCGTCAGCTTGGACCAGACTTTTATTTTGTCCACCTCCGTGACCGAGCCGGCAGTGTAATTCCCTATGTTTCCGGTGTGAATCGTCAGCATGATTTCAAAACACGTGTCGCCGCGCTCCCCTCGGTATACGCGCGATTCATAGAGATTGCCAGCCCCTGCGTCGCTCACCTTCACAAAAGTAAATGGATTTCCGCTGATTTGCACCTGCTTGGCATCCCCTGAGGGCGGCACAGTAAATTGGGAGGTGCAATTGAGCGGCGACAGTCTAGCGCTGTTGACCGTGAAAAGAGCCTCCACCAAATTGGTTTTGGGATAGAGCTCTCGCGGAAAACTGACTTGTGCAAGTTGAGCCACCACAGCGCCGTCAAAAAAAGTTATAGTCGGCTCTTCCAAAACCGAGGCTTCGGGATATTGGAAAGAAAAACCGTAGCCTTGGTCTGCATAAGTTTTCGTGGTGTCAAAAACGCGCGGCTTGTCCGGATATAGAATCAGTACAGTATCAAACGGCCAGTATTGATAAGTATACGCCCAGGCCAGATAGCCGACGATGAACGCGGCTACCAGAATGACGCTGAACCACACGCTAAAACGAATATGCTTCATGATCAGGATTTTATCCTTGCTTAGACAGTTTTCAATTTATAGGTATTTACCAACCAGCCGGTCAATTTTCAATTAATCCAAGACGACCCAATATATTGCCTCCCCAATTCTTTGGGACTCCAGTCGGGCTTGCAAATTATTTCTTGTGGTAAATCGCCCCGAGCTTCAGCCAGATGGCAATATACAAGAGTCCAGAACCGGCATAGTAAAAATCTTTGTGGTTAAACCTGCCAAAAGGATGGCCTTGCCAAAGGGCGATCAAAGCCACAACGTACAAAATCACTCCCACAAAGCCCGTTATGATGCTCCACCTCGTTAAAGTTTTTGGATCCATTTCGTCCATTTCTCTCACCCCCTTTCACTATTCATGTTCGCTCTTAATTTTCCCGCGCAATGTCCTCAATTCTTTCAAGGCAATTTTTGCTTGCTCGGCATTGGGCGGCACTCCATGCCAGTGGTAATTCTGCTCCATGAAATCCACACCCTTGCCCGGTACAGTATGCGCCACGATCATCACTGGTTTCTCGTAGATGCCGTAGGCTTGGTTGCAAGCCTCTACCACCTGGCGGATGTTGTTCCCGTCGATCTCGATGACGTGCCAGTTGAAAGATTCCAGTTTGGCCCGTAGCGGCTCCAGCGGCATGATGTCTTCGGTAAACCCATCGATTTGGATATTGTTCCGATCAATGATGCCCGTCAGATTGTCGAGCTTGTTTTTGCCGGCGAACATCAGCGCTTCCCAGGGCTGCCCTTCGTCCAGCTCCCCGTCCGAAAGGCCGCAAAAAATCTGGTATTTTTTCCCGTCCATCTTCGCCGCCAGGGCCATGCCGATCGCCTGTGACAGCCCCTGCCCCAAAGGTCCGCCCGAATTCTCCACCCCCGGAGTGCTCAAGTTGTGCGGATGCCCTTGCATGCGACTGTTGATTTTCCGCAGAGTCGTGACAAATTCCTTGCGGGGAAAAAAGCCCCTATGCGCCAGGGTAGCGTACCAGACCGGGTTGATATGCCCGTTGGAGAGACAAAACCGATCCCGGTCCGGCCACCGCGGCTGCGTCGGACGAACGTTCAAAACATGAAAATACAAAGCGACAAAAACTTCCACCATGCCCAAGGGCCCGGCCGAGTGGCCGGAACCGGCGTTCAAAAGCGCCTTGATGATATCCTGTCTGATATCATTGGCGGTTTTTTCGAGTTTTTTAACCTTGGTTTCGTGGATTTCTTCGCCTATCATGCCGCTACGGAATTATGAATTTCGCAGTATTTCTAAAAACTGATAAATAGTCTGCTTCGGATCCGGCGTCTGCCAAATGCCGGAGCCAACATTGACTTTGTCCGCCCCCTGAGCGACTACCATCTCGACGTTTGCGAGCTTTAGGCCCCCGTCCACTTCAATTATGACATTTTGATGTTTCTCGCGTAAAGCTTTGACCCGCCCGAGCGTTTCCGGGACAAACACAGCTCCCTGGAAGCCCGGGTGCACGCCCATAATCAGGGTTTCATCGAGTACTGGCATGAACGCATCGAAAATTCCCGTATCAGTATTGGGATTGATTGCCAGGCCGCAGCGCATCCCCACGTGCTTCGCATTCAGGAGCGCGGCGCTGACCTCCTGGTCATTGTGGAAGCTTTCATAGTGAATAAAAACGGTTTTCACCCCCAACCGCTCCAAGTCATGAAAATATTGCTGCGGCTGCTGCACCATCAAGTGGGCTTCCAGATTTAGCCTGGTCGAAATCGGGCCGATAGCTTGCGGTACCGCCAGTTCGTTTGGTACAAATTTGCCGTCCGCAAAGTCTATCTGAACATCCTGCAACTCGGCGATACTCTCCAAAAATCGGATCTTCTCGAGAACCTCATCAGCCTGTTTGGTTAAAATGGAGGGAATGAGTTTTGCCATTGGTTATGCCCTTTTTTCAATTTCTAAAATCTCTTGCAAGCGCCGTTTGAAACGCGGCTCTGTGCCAAAAGACATATCCAAAAACAACTGCGCAATTTTTTCAACATCCTCGTAAACCTGGTAATCAGCCCCCAGGCACAAGACATTGGCATTGTCGTCGTTGCGAATTGCTTTGGCCATGGACTCGTCCCAGGCTTGAGCGGCTCTGATCCCTTTGATTTTATTGGCCACGATGCACACGCCCGCCCCGGACCGGCACACCAAAATCCCACGGTTATTGGGGTCCTCAGCGGCCTTGACCCCCACCTTTTCGCCTATCAGCGGATAATCGTCGTTTGCGTCTTCCGCGTGCGCCCCCAGGTCAGTAACCTGGTAACCACGGCTCGTCAGATAATCCTTGAGTCTGTTTTTATATTTGTACCCGCCGTGATCCGCCCCTAGATATATCATAAATTTAAAAATTAATTATTACAAAGAGAAGCTTTTGACGATCTGCAAAAAATCCGCAGCCCGCAGCGAGGCCCCGCCGACCAACCCTCCCTGAATTGCTTTTTTCGCGGCAAAAGCGGGAGCATTGCGCCCATCCAGGCTGCCGCCGTAAATGACCTTGGCCTTGGGTAACAGCGAATGAATACGCCCAATCACCTCGGACGCATGCTCCGGTGTGACGGCTTTGCCATTCCCCAGGCCCTTGCTGATGGCCCATACCGGCTCGTAAGCTATGACCACTTTGGCTTTTTTCAGAGCCAGCCCTGACAAACCCGCGCGTAACTGGCGCTCCACCACTGATTTGATCGCAGTCAGGCTCGAGGTTTTCTTGGTGCCCCAGCCCACGCACAAAATCGGCTGAAGTTTGTTTTGCAGCGCCACTTTGACTTTGCGATTGATGAGCTCATCATCCTCCCCCAAAGCACGCCTCTCGGAATGGCCGATGATAGCATGGGTAACCCGGAATTCCCGCACTTGGACGGCGGAGATCTCACCCGTGAACGGCCCGGCCGCTTCGGCGGAAATGGTTTGCACGCCCAGACGCAAAAAGTAAGTATGGTGCTGCAGCACTGGTAAAAAAACAAAAGGCGGACAAATTACTGTTTCTACTTTGCCGCGGTCAATCCCGACTGTCCCCAGCTCCACCTGGCTGGCCAAAGTACGGGCGTCTTCGACGGTTTGGGGATTGAGTTTCCAATTTGCGACTACCAGATTTGCCATAAACAACTGAAAGCTAATGGAAAAATTTCGCCGCTTTTTCGGGCGCCATCACATTTACATAAACTTCGGTGCCGAGTTCAAAACCGGCCCAGACATTGACCCGGGGAAGAATGACGATATGCCAATGATAACTTTTGCTGTCATCATGGGTTTTCGACTCAGACACGCCGGCGTCAGGAATAGTATGAATGTAAAAATTGTAGGCGGGGTTGCGCATCCGTTCATGCAAGCGCAGAAAAACGTCCTTCATAGTCTGGGCCAAAGCCTGTCTCTCGGAAATGGTAATGTCCTGGAAGGATGGCCGATGTTTTTTGGGCAATATGTGCATTTCAAAAGGCATCTTTGACGCATAGGGTGCTACGACAAGAAAATCGGGGTTGTCCAGGACCACCCGCTCCAGGAAACGCTGCTCGTACAAAATAGTCTCGCAGTAGACGCAGGAGCCGTTGATCGAAAAAAAGTTTCGGGTCCCACGCAATTCATCGGCTATTCGCTCGGGCAAAAACGGAATTGCAAAAATCTGAGAATGCGGATGCAAAATGGAAGCACCCGCCTGCACCCCGTGATTCTGGATGATGTGAATATAACGAACCTCATCGTGCTGTTTGAGTTCGGCGATCCGATCAATATAAACTTTCAGGGTCAGATCAACGAGGTCGGTATCCTGCAAAGCCAAGGGTTTGTTGTGCCACCTCGTGATGACCACTTCGTGATCCCCAATCCCGGGTCGGCTGACATAGAAATCCTCCTGCCGTTTGCCCAGCACGTGACCGACGGCTTCGTATTTATTCGGGATCACGCGAATGAGCCACGGTCCCTTGCTAGGATACAGGGTGATTTCCCCCACGGCCTGATGCTCGTTGCCGGGGCAAAAAGCGCAGTTTGCTGCAACCTCCGGCAGATTCGGCGGGGTGGCTGGCAGCTCCTGAAAATCCGAAGGGCGTTTGGCCCGGGATTCCGCGATCAAAACCCAATTTTTATTGACGATATCTTGGCGAAATTCAGACATGTTTCTTTTAAAATTTCACGCTGCTTAAGATTCGTTCAAATTTCCGCGCTTGTCCAGCAATATAATAAAGCTTGCTGCCGACCGGCACCAGCACGATATTGCTGGTAGCTGGATCGTTTGGATTCTTGCCTATGAGCCACGCGCCAGAATAACCGTCTACGACCACTGGTTTTTCCGATGATATCAAAAGTGAACTCCTGATGATTTTCTCAAACTTCGGATCAAGGACAAAAATAGAAATATTCTCGGAGTTATTGTTCGGATTTTGCAAAGACACGGTCTGGGCAATTTCCGGATCTGTTTCGATTTGCCACGACCCCGGATAAACTACGGACACGCCCAAAGTTTTCGAATGATAAGTCTTCCAGAGCACGGAGCCCGGCGCCGTCATGGCGGAGGCTTGTTCGTCCAAATCATTGACTGTTTTGGAAATGGAAAAAAGCAAAAAAAGACCAATCGCCAAAATAATGGAAATGGTCCAGAAAAACCAACGGTTGGGATGAATGACGCGAAGCATAAATTTTTGTCTTACGAAGATTTTTATTTTCTCAAGGACCGCAAAAAGGTTTCTAGGATAACCAAGGCGCTCATGCTATCGATCTCTGACCTCCGGGCTTTTCCTCCGCCCTCGCGGAGTTTCCGTTCGGCTTCCTGGGTGGTCAATCGTTCGTCCCAATACTTCACCGGCATCTGCGGAAATCGTTTCTCCAAGCGAGCACCGAAGCGCTGCACTGCCTCAGTCTGCGCCGTAGTCGTTCCTTTCATTGCCAGCGGCAAACCCAAGATAATCTGCTCGACTTCTTCCTGAGCAATGAGGTCAGTGAGGGCTCGCAGAACCTGCTTTTCGCTCCGGACTTCGAGGGCGGGCAGGATCCTCACTATGGTTTTTGTTTCATCCGAGAGCGCCAGCCCGATGCGCCTGCTGCCAAAATCAACAGCTAAAAATCTGGACATTTATCATTGTGCTTCCCCGAGCGTTACTGATACTGTTTTTTCTTTGTTTTTGCTCAAAACTTTCAGCGTCACCCGATCACCGGGATTATGATTGCGCAGCAAGTCTGACAAAACGTTGTCCTGGGTGATTTTGGTGCCATCCAATTCGAGGATGATGTCATTCTCCAGCAATCCAGCTTTATCCGCCGGGCTGCCAGGTACGACCGCTGTATCCTGAGGATTGTCCCCGCGAACGATCCAGGCGCCGTAGTTGACTGTCAATTTGTTGGCTGAAGCGACGTCATCCGTGACGATCGTGTACCGGACCCCGAGGAAAGCCCGCCTGACCTTGCCGTACTGCTTAACGTCGCTGATGACTGTTTTTACCTGGTCAATTGGTATGGCAAAACCGATGAGCTGAGCCGACTGGTTGACCGCGGTATTGACGCCGATGACCTCGCCGGACAGATTCAAGAGCGGCCCGCCGGAATTGCCCGGGTTGATGGCCGCATCAGTCTGAATGACTTCGGAGAGCGTCTCCGGCTGATTGCCGCCTTTGGCGGTGACAGTCCGGCCGATACCGGACACCACGCCGGTCGTGACCGTATTTTGAAACTGACCCAAAGCGTTGCCGATGGCGATAACCCGCTGGCCGAGCTTTAAATTTGTGGAATCCCCGAGGATGACAGTGGGCAAACCGGTCGCGTCGATTTTCAAAACTGCCAGGTCATTGAAAGGATCGGTGGCCACGATTTTGGCCTGGTATTTTTTGCCGTCCTTGGTAACTGCCGTATAGTCGGCGGTGGCATCCTCGACCACATGCTTGTTGGTCACAATCATGCCGTCAGAGGAGACGAAAAAACCGGAACCGGCGCCGATGTTTTGTTTCTGCGTCTGACCGCTCGGCGAAGGCACCTGCAAATAAAATCCGCCGAACGGAGAACCGATTTGCTCGTATTTCGGCAAATCTTTGCTGATGACTATGGACACGACCGCAGGATTGACTTTGTCCACGGCAGTAATCACGGCTGATTCTTCATCCAAAACAATCTGCTTGTTCGAAACAGTGCCGACCTGCTGGCCGGGAACTAGACGCAAAACATTTTGCTGATACCAGGGTGCCACGTACACTGCCCCGACCACTCCCCCGACCAGACCCAAAAACAAACCAAACACCGCGCTGGTGGTGAGCATTTGCGAAGACAGGGTTTGCTGCTGCCTGTGCTCTGCTAGGTCTGAGGTAATTGCCGGTTTCAGAGGCGATTCTTGCTCGATTCTATCGGACTTCTGCTCCTCAATATCATCAAGCATTTGATTTTTCTTTCGAGTAGCCATAAACCAATTTGACTGCAAAACTTACTCAACATTATAACAAAATAATGCTAAAAAATCAAAAAACGCCCCGGTGCCTAAACAAAGGACGTTTTTTGAGAAATCTAACGCTTGGTAGTACTCAGTTGTTTCTTGATAGCGACCCAGTGGCCTTTCAATTCTCGCAATGCCTGGCGAAACTCCCGACTGTCGACATGTTTGAGGGCCTCCAAGTGGGCGTCAAAATCTCCGGCCAATTTAGCGTACGTCTTGGCTTGCGCGGCCTGCAACCTATGAGCCGTTTTTTTGATCTGCAGACCGACTTTTTTGGCGCCGCTACTGATTTTGGCGCGATTTTTCTCGCCGCGTTTACCGGTCAAATAATACGCCCCGGCCACGGCTGCTGCCGCGGCAGCAGCTATCCCTAATTTGAGGCCAGACTTCGATTTTTTTTGCTTGGCCATATGTTCGTTTGGGTTAAGGTTACTTGGACTTGGAATCGCGGGAAAAAATCTTCTTGCCGAATTTCACCAGCGGCTTCAGCTTGACGCCCTCTTTGCGGATCTCGTCTCTCAAATCGTCCATGTCCTGAGCGATGGCCTCGGTCTCGTCTTTGACTTTGCGTGAAATGCCTTTGAGGTCTTTGAGGATAGCGGCGACATAAGCCAAAATAATCGCAAACAACACGGAAATGACAATGACCGCGATCGTGGTGACAAAAAAGAAAATGTCCGCGTGGATGAGTTCGTTCACACATTTATTCTAGCATACTTTCGCCCCCAAAGCCTTACTCCCGTGGCCCGCCATGATGGACGTGGCCGGGAAGATAATGATCCAGGCGCGAAGGCAAAATGTAATAGATTGGCACCAGCGCGTAGATGACGAGGCTGATGTAGGGGTGCCACAAGCTCGCGAGGATTGCCATGACGTAAAGCGCGGGGGCCAAAAGCATCTGGAACCGGGCCAGACGCTGCAGGTCAGCGGGCAGGATTTCACCACCCATCACCAGCTTGTGCCGCAGAGCGTATTCCCAATTGGCATACAAAGCTATTCCGGCGATGATAAGATTGAGCCCATAAATGCCGATAGCGAGTTTGAGATGCGAGTAATGCCCCAGCAACGCGGCGGAAAAAGGAATAAAGCTGATGAATAAATAAAAGAAAATATTGATCCATAACGACGGCCGGTTGGAGCGGACAATGTAATGAAACTGGAGCCGATGGCCGGTCCAAAAAATCCCCAGAATCACGAAACTCAAAAAGAAGCTCACGAAATTGGGCCACAGTCCTTGCAAAGCGGACCACAGCGCCCGGCTGTTCACGGCACCCGTGAGCTGGGGCACGACCAGGTTCAAAACCAGTAAAGTCATGACAATCGCAAAAATCCCATCCCCTAAAGTCTCGATCCGGTTGGTATCGAGATCGCGCTGAGAATTGTACTCAAAGTTTGGGTTTTGTTCAGGCATAAACGCTCGATAAGTGCCCTAAAATCAAACCTGCTGTCCTCACTATACCAAAAAATCGGCGGCAAGCCGATTTTTTGAAAGTAAACCCGAGAATAACTAAGCAATAATTTACTTGCACTGCAGGGCGGCCAGACACTGCGCTCTCTGATCTGCAGCGACATTGTTGCAAGCAGCGCACTGCAAAGCCTTCATATCCTGCGGCGAGGGCGGCGGGCTGCCCGGTGTGGGTGCTGGTGGCGTGCCCTGCGGCATCATGCTGGCGGTGTCAGTGAAGTTCACTCCGGCCGGCAAGTTGAATTTGGCAGAATCAACCGACCAGGAGGAGCACTTGTAATCCAGCTTACGGTTCGCATCCGCGGCCGCTGAATTCTGAGTGGCACCGCCCTGGCCCGTGGACATAATCACCTTGTAGCCAGTGCTCTGTCCCTCCATCCAGGTGTAAGCCGTGGTTCCATCGCTGATCATATGAGATGAGACATTCGTGCCATTGGCATTAGCCATGAAATCCCCGCGCATTTTCCCGCCCCCCACGTAAATGGTGCCGTTTGTAACCGCACCGCTGGTATCGTCAGCAAAAGTACACTGCTGGCTTTTCCCGGCCGCAAATAGGTCTGTGATGGACTGCGGCCCTGCAGTCTGGCTTTGCGGAGTCTGCGTGTTTGTGTTAGTGCCTGTCCCCGGAGCTTGCGCTGTTTGCGTGCGGGACTTGAGGGAGAAATAGCCGCCGACTATGACCAGAATAGCGACTAGTACCCAAGCGAGCTTTTTGTTCATAATTTGTGTCTCTAAAAATTAATATTACTTTGTCCTCATCATATCGCTTTCCGGCTTTTCTGGGAAGTCAGTTTTCCCTATTGCTTGCGCAGGCTCTCCCACAACCCC
Organism: Candidatus Doudnaibacteriota bacterium; assembly: GCA_041497195.1. Classification (GTDB taxonomy): domain Bacteria; phylum Patescibacteriota; class Doudnabacteria; order UBA920; family 2-01-FULL-46-14; genus JBGQGB01. The sequence goes on from JBGQGB010000001.1 coordinate 105,695, forward strand.
AGGAGATTGCCTTCACTATCCTCAAAATAGGCAGTATAACCCATGTCCCCGACTAATTATTTGAAGTAGCTTTTTCCGCAGGGTAAGTCCCGTCAAAATACAACTGGCCCTCCGAAAAGGTCAGGGAATGGATGGAAAAATTCGGCACTGACGCGATCCAGTCCTCTAGAAACTTCCCGCCCGCGGCCTGGGCCTCACTGCTGAAAAACGAGGCAGGGACCGAGACTTTGCCTACGATGGCCTGCTGCAAATTTAGCTGTACGTGATTGTCAGTCACTGAGGCGACCCCACGCAAATAAATAGGCGGATCAGAGGGAAGGTATTTCAAATAATCCTGTATCCTGGAAAGTTCTCCGGCAGGAAGGTTTTTCGCTTGGGCGAATCCTAGGAGATGGTCTTTATGCAAAATCGCGGAGAGCTCTACCAAACCGTCATTGCTGATCTTCACCTGCGCGTCTGAGAGCGGAAAATATTTCCACTTGCCAGCATTGAGATTGGCCGTCAGCTCACTTTCGGTAAAATCATGCTTGATGGCGACCTGGCTGGAAAACTTCAGACTCTGTGCTGGCGCCAAACCGGCCGGCAGATCGTCAACCTTCACCCCAGTCTTAGCGCGAAAACTCTCAAGATCAGCAGACGTATAGGCAACTCCGAGGTCGCGCGGCTTGTCTGAGCCAAACAGGGAGGACAGGCCTGGGACAAAACCGAGGTAGCCCAAGATGAGCAGGACAACCACTGCCAAAAATATAATTATTTTGAAAATAAATTTGAGAGATTTGAACATTGAATTTTTTTAATAATGAAAGTGCGTCTTTATCATAAAGCGTTAGAGCAATTTACAAATGCGAGAGGGCGAAACAAATCAAGTAAAATTTATTTCGCCCCCATGTCCCCACTGAAATTCCAACCTGCTTCGGTCAGGTAGACTCTCTTCTGAGGTCCCTCCTGATTACCTATTTCGACCAGACCCATATCTGCCATGACTAAGATATACACGTCCAGAGGCACGTCCTGAAAGATCTCACGTAGCCGCTGAATAGGAGCGGCAAGGCCTTCCTGGATGAGTTGATCAGCAATCAGCTCCATCGACTTCAGAGCCACGTCTGCAAGCCTCCTCGATCCGCGCAAATACTCTCGGCAGTTTTCGCAACGCAGCAGGTGTTTTCCCAGTGCTCGTCGGTCTGACTCGGTCAGCTCATCATAATAACATTCCGAGATGAGCGAGCATAACCGCGACCGGGCCGCCTGACCACCAGTCTTTTGCCTGTTCATGTCCCCTCCTTGGCAAATCTCATCTTACCATTGGTCCGCCATCTGTCCAGTCAATAAACTTGGAAAAAAACATATTTGAATTTGCAGCTGTCGCTCTTTTTTTATTCCTCAGATTTAGTTTTGACCTCGGAGTGCTCACCGTCATCACAATTGCACTCTAGAAGGGGCTGGCCTTGGAGCGAGCATCCTTCGGTGTCGCAATTTTTCGGGTGATCTGCTACCCCGCCGCAAGCCGGACAAACGTAGTGAGTCATGGGAGTTTAAAAATTTAATTGTTTCTATAATTCATTTTACTCCCTTTGCTCTCCCCTTCCAAACCGCTTTCACATTTGCGTCGGGATCACAGGCCTATTTGAGGTGATGGCAATCGCGTGCTCGGTGCGATTCCAGGGAGTCTTGACATTTTTTATATTGTCCCTTACAATATAGTCGAATCATGACGAAAAAGCACTTCTTTGGGTTCCGTCCCTCAGCGGTGCTTTTTCATTTTGTATTCCAGTCGATTTCTCAAGTTATTCAAAAAATCGATTTTATCTCGAGCGGACCTTTTCAGCAGAATTGAACACTTCTCCTTGTTTGGACTAATGACTTTTTCCAACTTTTTATTTTTATGCAAATACTCAACTAGAGAATAAAAATCCCCGTCACTGGTGACGATCACGGCCTTGTGGTAATTGGGACAATCAAGCATCGCGCGCAACACCAAATCCGCGTCCACATTTCCTTTGACTAGCCCGTCTCTCGGTTTTAACACCGGTTTGAAAACCAGAACATAACCAGTCTCCTGCAGAAACTGATAGAGTGTCTGATTCTCCGGCATATAGCCTATGAATAAATAAGCCTTGGTAACGGCGTATTTTTCTGACAGGTACACTCTGAATCTGGCATAACTCAGCTTCCAACCGAGAGACTGAACTCCGAGGTTGAGGTTTTGGCTATCGATAAATGCGTAATTTTGTTCCTTTTTTTTCATGACTGAAAAGCTTACTAGACAGTGAGGATCACGGGTCCGTTTTGGGTGAGCGCGATGGTGTGCTCGAAATGCGCGGCCAGAGAGCCGTCCGCAGTGGCCACAGTCCAGCGGTCAAGCAAAAATTTTACCTGGTACGAGCCTGTGGTAAACATGGGCTCTATAGCCAGAACCATGCCGACCTTGAGTCGCGGCATCGAACCGGCGCGGCCGTAATTGGGCACGTTCGGCATTTCGTGGATCGCGTGCCCAACGCCGTGCCCGACCAGATCGCGGATTATCCCAAAACCAGCCTCGTCCGCCACTTTCTGGATGGCCGCGGCAATATCGCCGATGGTATGGCCTGGAACAGCCTGCTCGATCCCCTTCTCGAGCGCCAGCTCGGTGGTCGCGATTAGCTTGTGAGCGTCGCTGCTGACCGTGCCCACTGGCACGGTGATAGCTGCGTCTGTGTAGAGGCCCTGGTATTTGATACCAAAATCCAGGCCGATGATATCGCCGTCTTTGAGTACCCTGGTCCGGCTTGGGATTCCATGGACCACCTCGTCGTTTATGGAGGTACACAAAACCGCCGGATAGGGCGGTCCATCGGGTACGATTTTGTACCCTTCAAAAGCGCTAGTAGCGCCGGCTTTTTTTATTTCCTCCCGGGCCAGCTCGTCGAGTTCCCGGGTCGTGATTCCAGGTCGGACTCGTTTGGCCACAAGGCTCAGTATGGCCGCCAAAATCTTGCCCCCTTCTCGGAGTGTTTCGATTTCTTTTGCTGTTTTAACGAGGCTCATTTTCCTCCTCCGGAATATTCAACCACTTCTGGAAGGCCGCAATTATACTTTCAATGACCTGCTCCAAGCTATTAGCTGCAGTATCAACGACTAAGTCAAATTGCGTTTTATCGGTAACATCTATGCCGTACAAGCTGCGGTACCGCTCTTGCTCGCTTCTGACTCGTTTAAACGTGTTCTTCTGAACTTCTTCGATTGACGCTCCAGCTTGGCTGGTTCTCCCTTCTTTCTGAATCTGCGCAAACGTCCGCTCAGCCGCTGTTCTGGGGTCAAGATCCAAAAAAACTTTGAACGAATTTGGTATCCAGTGGTAAGCCGTGCGCGAATCGACCACGAGATGGTCCTGCTCCTTCCCTATTTTCTGCAGAAGCTGGTCGACTGCGTCATCAATTTCTTTTTGTTTTTCAGCGAGAAAATTGAGTTGTTCCACAGTGACGCCCCTGTCTGCGGCCATTTTCCTGAACAAGTCGCCAGATGAAAAATGCTCGTATCCCAGTTTATTGGCAAGCACTTTTGCGGTGCTAGATTTTCCGCTACCCGGAAGCCCGGTAACGGTGATGATATGTTTTTTCATTTAAATCGATCTTTTGGGCAAAGGAAATCTTTAAGCCTGTGGATCGGCGGAAGGGACCAAAACAATGATTGGGTTCTAAAATCCTAATTTCTGCAAAATTTCCTGGTGCACAGAATCGATCGAGGAAGCCCCGTCTACGGTGATGAGCTTGCCTTCCTTGACGAATTCCGCGATCATCGGCTGCGTCTCGCTCCGGTAAAGATCCAGGCGCTTGCGGATGGCTTCGGGCTTGTCATCATCGCGCTGGATGAGCTTGCCCCCGCAATTCTGGCAAGAATCGTACTGACCCGCAATGTAGACTGAACCGCACAGCTCGCAGGTCACCCGCATGGATAACCGGCGAATGCTTTCCTCCTCGGTCAAATCTATGAGCAGGGCCTGGTAATCCCCGCGCCCGGTCCCGGGCCAAAACTCTCTGAGCAGCTGGTATTGCTGCAAAGTTCTGGGAAACCCGTCGATGATGATGCCTTGCTCCCGCGAGATTTTCAGAAGTTTCTGCTGGATGACTTCGGCAATGAGTGCCGGCTCCACGAGCTCGCCTTTGACATTGATGATTTCGTGGACGCGCCGAGCAAGGTCAGTGTCTTCCTTGGCCATCTCGCGCAAACTTGCCCCCGCGTCTATCACAACGAGATTGAGCTTGTCCGCCAGGAGCCGGGCCTGAGTCCCTTTGCCGGAACCCTGGGGTCCTAAAAAAAATAGATTAAAAACCTTCATAGTCGCGCATCACTAGCTGCGATTCGATCTGGTTCACTGTCTCAATCACCACTGCCACCACGATCAGCAGACTGGTGCCGCCGATGCTCAGGGACTGGGTGTGGGTAAAAATCTGCATTAAAAACGGCAGTACCGCGATGAGGCCGAGGAAAACCGCACCAGCCAAAGTGATCCGGTTCAAGACCCGGTACAAAAACTCCGCGGTCTGCCGCCCCGGGCGCAGGCCCGGGATAAAACCGCCCTGTTTCTGGATGTTCTCGGCAATGTCTTCGGGATTAAAAACGACAGCCGTGTAGAAATATGTAAACACGACTACGAGAAAAAAATAGGCGAAGCCGTAAAAAGTCTGGTTTTGGAAAAGCGCGGCCATGCTTGCCGCAAAATGCGCGATGACCGGAGTTTTGGCATTGACCAAAAAATTGGCGATCACCCCGGGAAACAGCAGGATGGAGATGGCAAAAATGATCGGGATGACGCCGGCGGTATTGATCCGAATCGGCAAATGGGTATTGACCCCGCCGTAGAGCTTGTCGCCGCGCACCCGTTTGGCGTAAGACACGGGAATATTGCGAGTGGCTTCGGTCATGACGACAACGCCCAAGACCACGACAAAAGCAATCACGACAAACCCGAGGATCGTCGGCAGCTGAGACAATTCAAAAATCTGGAGATTCTGGCCGATCGCGGTCGGCAACCGGGCCACGATCCCCGCAAAAATGATCAGGGAAATCCCGTTGCCGATATTGTATTCGGTGATGAGCTCGCCGATCCACATCAAGATGAGCGTCCCGGCTGTGACGGAGAGAAGCATAATCACCCATTGCACCGGCGTCAAAAATCCGAGCACGCTGACCCCGCCGGTGCGGGCTCCGCGCGAGAGCAAAGTGATCGTACCAAATCCCTGCAGCATGCCCAACGGCACGGTCAAATAACGGGTGTACTGGTTAATTTTGGCCCGGCCCTGATCGCCTTCTTTTTGCAGCTCAGCCAGGCTGGGAATGATGATGGCCATAAGCTGCAAGATGATCGAGGCGGTGATATAAGGCCCGACCCCGAGCATGGCGATCGAGAAATTGGAGAGGCCGCCGCCAGAAAAAATGTCCAGCAAGCCGAACAACTGATTTTGACTGAAAAATTGCCGTAAAGCCCCGACATTGACGCCCGGAATCGGGACCGCGGCCATTACGCGCGTCGCGGCCAAAAGCAAAAACACCATCAAAATTTTGATGCGAAGGTCTTTGAGTTTCCAAATTTGAAAAAGTTTACGAAACATCGAGAACTGTCCCTCCTGCTTTCTCGACTGCGGCTTTGGCCGCGGCCGACAATTTTACGCCTTTAATTTGGTATTTCTTCGAGATGCCGTCTTTGCCCACGATTTTGACCGGAGCGGTCAAAAAATCGATGAGGCCCTCGGCCCGCAAAGTTTTAGGCGAAACCAGGCTGCCGGTAGGAAACTTTGACTCGATCACCCTAAGCTGGATGGCTAAGGCTTTCGGGTAAATGGATTTGAAACCTCGGACTTTGGGCAATTGCCGAATAAGCGGCATCCGTCCGCCCTCAAAGCCGGGCCGGATGTAGCCGCCGCTTCTGGATTTCTGGCCTTTGATGCCACGGCCCGCGTACGTGCCGTACCCAGAACCGGAACCGCGGCCGACGCGCTTGCGGTCTTTCTTCGGCAATCTTGGTTTGAGATCTGATAGATTGAGCATGGCTGATAAATAGTTTAACTTGTAGGCTGCGGGAGTTTCAGCGGAGATTTCAGCCGCCGCAACGCCTCATAAGTGGCGCGCACGTTGCTGATTTTATTCGAGGAACCGAGCATCTTGCTAGAAATATTTTTGATGCCCGCCAGAATCAACACGGCCCGCACCGGTCCGCCCGCTATGATCCCGCTGCCAGGTTTGGCCGGTTTCAGGAGCACGTCCGCGGCTTTGTATTTGACCTGGATCATATGGGGAATTGTTCCGTCAATTATCGGAGTCTGGATGAGATTCTTCCTGGCCTGGCCAGTGGCTTTGCCAATGGCATCGGACACGTCGGTCCCCTTCTTCAGTCCGACCCCGACTCTGCCGTTGTGGTCCCCGATCACGACCAGAGCCCTAAAACGCATGCGTTTCCCGCCGGCCACCACGCGGGTGACCCTTTTTATCTCTACCACCTTGCTGTCAAATTCTTTTTTGATAACTTCGTGTTGCATCGTCGCAATTTTGGATTACCTGTTTATAAACTAAATTTTCAGTCCAGCCTCGCGGGCGGCCTCGGTGACAGCCTTCACCCGACCGTGATATTTGTAACCACCACGGTCAAATACCGCTTCTTTGATCCCTAGTTTGTGCGCCCGCTCTACCAGCAGTTTTGCCACTGCCGCAGCACCCGCGCCTTTGCCCTTTATCTTGGCGGTTTCCAGGGTGGAGGCCTGGGCGACAGTCTTGCCAGCCTCGTCGTCGATGAGCTGCAAATGGGTGTGTTGGTGGCTGCGGAACACGGAAAGACGCGGACGTTTGGCCGTACCGATGACTCTTGCCCGGATGCGTTTATGCCTTCTTATGCGGTTAACTTGTTTTTTCAACATAATATTTAGATTTAGCCGGCGCCCACGGCTTTGACGACTTTGCCGGCCTTTCTGCGAACGATTTCGTTCTGATATTTAATCCCTTTGCCTTTGTACGGCTCCGGTGGGCGCTGGCTCCTGATGACAGCGGCAAATTCTCCCACAACTTGGTTGTCAGATCCGGCCACTGAGATGGTATTTTTTTCAACTTTCACCTCCAAGCCTTTGGGCACTGGCAGTTCAATCGGGTGCGAATAGCCAAGGTTGAGGGTAAGTTTACCCGCACTCACCGCCGCCTTGTAGCCCACACCCACGATGTCGAGTTTGCGTTCAAAACCAGTAGTCACGCCTGCAATCATATTATACAAAAGCGAGCGCATCGTCCCCCACAGTGCTTTTTGCCTGCGGTCCTCGGGATTGTTGACTGTGACTTTGAGCTCTGGCCCGGACACGGTAGCCTGAACTTTCGGATGGATCGCTTGCTTGAGCTCCCCTTTCGGCCCGGTCACGACAGCCAAGCCGTCTTTGATACTGACGGTGACGCCACTCGGAATGACTATTAACTTTTTGCCGATTTTTGACATATTACCAGATTTGACAAATTACTTCTCCGCCCATTTTTTCTTTGCGCGCCTGCTTGTCGGTCATGAGGCCTTTGGAAGTGGAAATAATGATGGCGCCCAGACCCGAGCTCATCCTAGGAATGTCGGCCACCTTGGCGTAAATCCGCTGGCCGGGTTTGCTCACGCGTTTGAGTCCGCTGATGGCAGGCTCGTCTCCGGCATACTGCAGCGTCAGCTTCAAAAATTTTGCCTTGCTTTCTTCTTCCACGATTTCGGCTTTGGAGAGCCAGCCCTGGGCCAATAGCAAATCCGCCAAACTTTTCTTTAGCGCAGAGTGCCGCACGACTACTTCCTGCTTTTTGACGGCAAGAGCGTTGCGGATCTGAGTGAGCATTTCTGAAATTGGATCAGTCGTCATATGGATTTACCAGCTGGCCTTAATTATTCCGGGGATTTCGCCCTTTTGCGCCAGTTCGCGGAAACAAATGCGGCACAGATCAAAATCGCGCATATAACCGCGGATGCGGCCGCAGCGCCAGCACCGCCTCATTTTGCGGGAGGAAAATTTGGGCGTCCGTTTGGCTCTTGCGATTTGACTCTTTTTTGCCATAAAATTTCCTAATCGTTAAAGGGGAAACCGAATCTTTTCAAAAGTTGATAGCCGGCATCGTCGGTTTTGGCCGTCGTGACGATGCTGACCTCAACGCCGAAATTACCCTGCCCTTCTTCCTGGGCCATCTCCGGAAAAATCAAGTGTTCGCGCAATCCCAAAGAGTAATTCCCGCGGCCGTCAAACCCTCGCCGGGACACTCCCCGAAAATCACGCGTGCGAGGCAGGGCCGCGTTGATGAGTTTGTCCAAAAACTCATACATGCGCTTACCACGCAAAGTCACGGCCAGTCCGACGATTTGTCCTTGCCGAGTTTTGAAGCCAGAAATCGCTTTCTTCGCCTTGGTAATGACTGGCTGCTGACCGGTAATCTTTCTGACTGCTTCAACGAACCCATCGAGAGCTTTGGGTTGGGCCTGCAACTGCTTGCCCAAACCCGCGTTGACCACGACTTTCACGAGCCGCGGCAAAGCCAAAAGATTGGCTATCCCAAGGTCCGCCTTGAGCTGTGGTGCGATTTTCGTCTTGTATTGTTCGAGTAGTCTGGTCATTAGTATAAATCGGCTAAAAACGGCGCTGACACTTTTTACAAACCCGCGTCTTCATCCCTTTCTCGTCAGTCAAATACCCCACGCGGGTGGGCTTGCGGCAATGCGGGCAGACAATCATCAGATTGGACGCGTCCATGGGCCTCGGAAACTGGACTTTTTGTCCTTTTTGCCCGCTCTGCTTCGGCTTCTCATGCCGGCTGTAAATATTGTGGCCCTCGACAGTGGCTTGGCCGGTTTTGCCGGACACAAAAATGACCTTTCCGGTTTCGCCCCGGTCTTTGCCGCTGAGGATTTTGACTGTATCGCCCTTTTTTAGCGTCAACATATTAAATAACTTCCGGCGCAAGGCTAATAATCTTGGTAAAACCGAGGTCTCGCAGCTCGCGCGGGATCGGCCCGAAAATCCGAGTTCCTTTCGGTTCCTTGTTGTCTTTGTTTATCAAAACCGCGGCATTTTCGTCAAACCGGATATACGATCCGTCTGCCCGGCGCGTCTCTTTGCGCGTGCGGACGATCACGGCGTAGACTTTCTCGCCCTTTTTGACCTGACCGGAGGGAGCCGCGATTTTTACGGAAGCCACCACCACATCACCGAGTTTCGCATGCCGGTTTGAATTCTTGCCGGACACGCTGAAAAGCGCAATCTCTCTTGCGCCGGTGTTGTCCGCTACCGTCAACCTGGAACGTAAATGAAGCATATTATTGAAAATTATTTCACTTTTCTTAATACTCGCCACCGTTTGCCGGAAGACAAAGGCTTCGTCTCTTCGATCTCCACTATATCGCCGGTATGAAATTCCGATTTGTCGTCATGGGCTTTGTAGCGCTTGTGAATCGTATAGCGTTTGTGATACTTCGGGTGCCGTTTGACGACCGTGACTTTGACCACCACGGTTTTCTGCATCTTATCGCTGACGATTTCTCCGAGAAGTTTCTTATTCGGCATGTTTTTGCTCCCCCAAGATAGTTAGTATGCGGGCGACATCTTTCTTGGCCTGCCGCATCAGTTGGTGATTTTTGACCTCTTTGCTGGCGATGCGAAAACGCAAAGTCCGGACGTTGTCCTTGAGCTCGACTAGGAGCTTGGCCAGATCTACAGAATTTTTTTTGCGAAGTTCTTGAATCTTCACCGTAGTGAGCTCCTGTGCCGGTTTAAGGATAGGCGCAAATTTGAATTGCGGAATTTTTTCATGGCAAATCTTCGCTCAGAATAAAAACTAAAAGTGTTCATACCTGCTGCCTTTCTTCAAAACTGGTTTTCACCGGCAATTTGTGAGAGGCCAAACGCATAGCCTCCTTGGCCTGATTCACGTTGACTCCGTCAATTTCAAACAGGACCCGGCCTTTCTTGACTACTGCTACAAAATGATCCACCGCGCCTTTACCGCCGCCCATGGGAATTTCGTTGCCTTTGGCCGTGATCGCTTTGTCCGGAAAAATTCTAATCCAAATCTTACCGCCGCGCTGGACGTAGCGGGTCATGGCGCGCCGGGCTGCTTCAATCTGCCGGCTCGTCACCCAGCCGTTGGTCGTGGCGCGTAAACCGTAATTGCCGAAGCTCAAATAATTTCCCGCCATGGCTTTGCCTTTGGTGTTCCCGCGGTGATGTTTCCTGTGTTTAGTTTTTTTAGGGATGAGCATATATAAATAAACAGTGTTTAGCGACCCAGCCGGCGTTCCGGCTTGGCTGCGGCGGCGTCTGGCTTCTGGGAAGCAAAAATCTCGCCTTTGTTAATCCAAACTTTGATACCGACCGTTCCGTAAGTCGTAAATGCGGTGGCTTTGGCAAAATCGATCTGTGCCCGCAGGGTATGCAGGGGCAGCTTCCCTTTGTACAGCCATTCGGTCCGCGCGATCTCCGCACCCCCAAGACGGCCGGCCATCATAATCTTCACTCCCAAAGCACCCGCGTCCATAATCTGTTCAATCGCGGTCTTGATGGCTCGACGGAACGCCATCCGCTTTTCGATCTGCTCAGCCAGCGTGTGCGCCCAAACCTGGGCTTCCAGGTTGAAATGTTTTGACTCTTCAATCGTAAGTTTCAGTTCGTGTTTGAGCTTCAAGGTCTTCTTCATCTGCTTTTTGAAATCTTCCACGCCCATGCCGCCTTTCCCGATAATCATACCGGGTCGCGTCGAATGAACAATCACGTTGATTTCCTGATTCAACCGCTCTACATCGATGCGGATAATGCCGGCTTTGGCAAATTTTTTCCAGACAAAATCGCGAATCAAGCTGTCCTCCTGCAAAGTCTGAGAAAATTTCCGGCCACGGGCAAACCAGCGCGATTTCCACGTTTCCGTAATATTGAGTCTCAGGCTGGTCGGATTGACTTTGTGTCCCATTGTCGTAATTTAAAAATCTGCCTTAGAAATAAACATTTTACTACATGCTCCCCCGGCGATCAAAACCCGTATAGTGCTTTCCCTTGGTGTCTTCCTTGGGCGGCACTTGCGAGCCAGTGCCAGCCTTGTCTTTCTTGCGCCAAAAAGCGAAACGGGATTTCTTTACCGGAGCTTCCATCTTTGGTTCCGGTTCTTGCCTTTCCGCCTGTTCGATTTGCGCCTCCCGCTTGGCATCAGTCTTGGTTTCTACTTTTGCCGCGGCTAAGAACGGTTTGCGCTTGGCCGAAAGTTTGGTTTTGCTCACACCCAAGATGAGGTTGAGGTGACTGGTGCGCTTGCGCACCGGCATGGCCCGGCCTTGCGCCCGGGGGGTGTAGCGGAAAAATACCCGGCCGCCGTCGACGGAAAAATGTTTGATAAACAACCGCTCGGATTCGATTTGAAAATTGTGCGAAGCATTGGCGACCGCGGAGTGCAGAAGCTTCTTGATCGGCAGAACTGCCTTTTTGCTCAAAAAATCCAATTGCACCAAAGCCTCGTCCACAGGCATATTCCGCAGCAGGTCCACGACCAAACGCGCTTTTCGCGGCGACACATGGACGCGCCGGGCAAAGGCTTTGACTTCGACTACTTCAGCTTTGGTCCCCTTTTCTTCTGCCATAAATATTATTTCTTCTCAGGTGTAGTTTCCTGCGCAGCCTGGATTTTCGCTTTCTCCGCTTCTGCGGCTGCCGTTGCTTCCTCTCTAGCCATCCGGCCACCATGCTTTACGAATTTGCGGGTCTGCGCAAACTCGCCCAGCTTATGGCCGACCATATCTTCGGAGACGAAAACGTCAATAAAGGTTTTGCCGTTGTGCACGGCGAAAGTCAAACCGACCATATCGGGCGTAATCGTACTGTCCCGCGACCAGGTTTTGATAGGCGTCTTATCGCCCGGTTTCTGGTTCTGGATTCTTTTGACTAGGTTCGGGTCGACAAACGGCCCTTTTTTCAGAGATCGACTCATGGTTTTGTGAAGTTAAAAACTATTTGCGTCGCTGAAGAATAAACTTGTTTGAGGCTTTGTGCTTGCGCCGGGTTTTCACGCCCAAAGCATGCTTGCCCCACGGAGTCTTAGGATATTTCAAACCAATCGGGTTGCGACCCTCGCCGCCGCCATGAGGGTGGTCCACAGGATTCATAGCCTTGCCGCGCACGGTCGGCTTGATGCCCATGAGGCGCTTGCGGCCGGCTTTGCCAATGCGGACATTGAGATTATCAACGTTGGAAATCTGTCCGATTGTCGCCATGGTCTCTACCAAAAAACGGCGCAGCTCGCCTGAGGGCAATTTCAAAATAGCGTATGGCCCTTCGACTGCCATGATCGTGGCGTACGAGCCGGCGCCTTTGACCACCTGGCCGCCTTTGCCCGGCTCGAGTTCGATATCGTGCACGAGGGTCCCGGCGGGAATATTCGTAAGCTTAGTCCGATTGCCCGGCTTGATCTCGACTTTTCCCTGTGAACTCATCACCTCTTGGCCAATCACCACTTCGTGAGGAGCCAAGATATATCGCTTCACTCCATCCCGGTAGGACAGGAGCGCTAAAAAAGCGGAACGGTTTGGATCGTATTCGATAGAAACTATCTTGGCGGGAATATTGAATTTCTCTCGCTGATTATCGATGATCCGGATTTTTTTCTTGGAGCCGCCGCCGATGTGCCGGACCGTGATTTTACCTTGCTGGTTGCGCCCGCCGGACTTGGCTTTGTTGAAAAACAAACTGCGCGGCCCTTGCGGTTTTTTAGCCACACCCGAATAATCGATGGTCGAGGTCTTTCGCATTCCCGGGGTGGTAGGTTTGTAAAATTTTAGTGCCATATATTTTATCCGACTGACTCGATTATTCCCGGGATTTTTTCGCCTTTGGCCACAGTGACAATCGCCTTTTTCCACGCCGAAGTCCGGCCGACGCTGCGGCCGTAACGCCGGGCTTTACCCGGCTGCTTGACGATACGAACCGCTTCGACATGAACATTGTAAACCCGCTGAATGCTCTTTCTAATCTCTGATTTGTTCGCCTTGGTATGCACGGCGAAAACATATTTTCCCGAAGCAGCCAGGTGGGTGCCTTTCTCGGAGAGAATCGGACGCAATAAAACCTGATAAGCCTGGCTGGCGCCCAAATTTGGCCTCGCCTGTTGACGCGGGGCGCTAGATTCTACGGGAGTTTCCGGCTTGAGCGCTTTGCTCTCCGTCTTTTCCAGCGCAGGTTTTGCCGGCGCTGCTTCTACTTTTTTCTTCAAACCCAGTTTATTGAGTATTCCCATATCAGTTTATTTAACTTGTTTGATACTGCCCACTTCCACAACATCGCTGGTTGCGTCAGCGAGGTAAGTTTTTTCCATGACTGGGAGTGCATTTTTTAAGATCAAAATATTGTCACTCCAAAGCAAATCCAAAAGATTGAGATTGTTCGCCTGGGCAATTTTGACATTTGCCAAATTTCTCGAGGAGCGAATCAAATTTTCCTGTTTATCGGCCGTCAGAATCAAAACTTTACGGCCTTTCAGAAGCTTCTCCAATCCCTTGAGCTTGCTTTGCAGTTCCCTAGTTTTCGATTGAGCGGTGACCAAATCTTCGAGCACGACGATGCGACCATCTTGGGCGCGGTCACTCAATACGGAAAGAAGAAGGGCACGCTTGGTTTTGCGATTGACCTTTTTGTGGTAATTTCTGGCCGGACTCGGGCCAAAAATGATTCCGCCTCCGCGCCATAAAGGCGAACGGATGGATCCGACGCGGGCCCGACCAGTACCTTTTTGCTTCCACGGTTTTTTTCCTCCTCCGCGGACGTTACCGCGAGTTTTGGTGGATGAGATCGGTTGGCGCAGATTCGCGAGCATAGCCGTGACCACTAATTGCAAAACTGCCGGATTGACTTTGGCCTTGCCGAAAAGTTTGGCACTAAGTTCCATTTCCCCGACATTCGCCCCCGTATCATTGTAGACAGTACTTTTCATAAAAAATTATTTAGCCGCCTCCTTGGCCTCAGCGGCCTCTACCTTGGCCTCTTCTTTTTTGTAATCGGCTAATTTCGGCATCTGTTTGATCTTGCCGGTCGTGACTATTTTCAATAAACCTTGGGGAGCTCCCGGAACGCCGCCTTTGACGAAGAGCAATTTCTTGCCCGGCTCCACCGCGACGATCACGGAATTTTTCACACTGGCCTTGGCAGCGCCCATATGCCCGGCCATGCGCAACCCCGGCCGCACGTGCTGAGGAAAACGCTGACCAATCGAACCGACGGCGCGCGGATGATCGTGGCCGTGGGTGGCGGGTGCTCCGTGAAATCCATGCCGCTTTACTGCCCCAGCAAACCCGCGACCCTTGCTGATCCCGGTAACATTGATGACCTCACCCGGGGTAAAATCGCCAACAGTCAGTTCCTGACCGACTTGATAGTCACCGGCAGTGATGCGAAATTCCCGTTTATTCTTGCCAAACACAACCTGGACCGCCTGGTATTTATCTTTCTCTGTAGTTCTGACCATTGTCACTTTGCACTCAGGCACCTCCAAAACCGTGACAGGTACGACTTTGCCGTCATCGGTGAACAATTGGGTCATATTCAGTTTGCGCGCCAGAATAAATGTCATGGGATTTAAAAAAACTGGTCCGACCGACCAGTAAAGCAAAATCTATCTTAAATAGACTTTCTACTGGTAAATCGTTATCCCGAGTTGCAAGCGGTTTGGGCTTTGCACCGACTCAAGAACCTATTTACCGATCTTAACCTGAAAATTTAGCAATAAACTTTATTCTTTCTAAAACTTACATCTTTATCTCGATATCCACGCCAGCGGGAAGATTGAGATTGGTCAGTGAATCAATGGTTTTCTGGGTGGGAGCCAAAATATCAATGAGCCGTTTGTGGATCCTCATCTCGTACTGATCCCGAGAATCCTTGTGGACAAACGTCGAACGCAATACCGTATATTTGGTCTTTTCCGTGGGCAAGGGTACTGGCCCGGAAATGGTCGCCCCGCTCTTTCTCGCCGTCTCCACTATCTGCTTCGCGCTCTGGTCAATAAGCTTGTGATCATAAGCGCGGATCTTGATGCGAATTCTTTGATGTTCTTGTACGACGTCTGTTTTGGCCTTCATTGTTACTTGGTAATCTTGGTAACCACTCCCGCCCCGACCGTATGCCCGCCTTCGCGAATGGCGAAACGACCCTGTTCCTCAAGCGCTACCGGCACAATTAATTTGACCTGCAGATTGATGGTGTCGCCGGGCATGACCATTTCTTTGCCGGCAGGGAGGGTCACGTCTCCTGTCACGTCAGTGGTTCGGATATAAAACTGCGGTTTGTATCCCGTGAAAAAAGCTGTATGCCTGCCACCTTCGTCTTTGGTCAAGATATAGACCTCCGCGTCAAATTCGGTATGAGGGGTAATGGAGCCGGGCTTGGCCAAAACTTGTCCGCGCTCGACTTCTTCCTTTTTGGTACCGCGCAAGAGCACTCCGGCGTTGTCGCCAGCGCGGCCTTCGTCCAATGATTTATTGAACATTTCGATACCGGTCACAACGGTCTTTTGGGTCGGCTTCAAACCGACGATTTCTACTTCATCATTGAGTTTGACCATGCCCCGCTCGATCCTGCCCGTCACTACAGTCCCGCGGCCTTCAATGGAGAAAATATCTTCAATCGGCATCAGGAACGGCTTGTCTGTCTCGCGTTTCGGTTCCGGGAAATAGGCATCCATAGTTTCCAGAAGTTTTCCAATAGACTCCAAAGCAGCCGGATCATCCTCGGTCGCCTTCAAAGCGGAACCGCGGATAATCGGGGTGTCCTTGCCCGGGTAATTGTATTTGTTCAAAAGTTCGCGCACTTCCTCTTCCACCAGATCGATGAGCTCCTTGTCATCCACCATGTCGACTTTATTCAAAAAAACGATGATATCAGGCACGCCTACCTGCCGAGCCAAAAGAATGTGCTCGCGGGTTTGCGGCATCGGACCGTCAGCAGCGGATACGACGAGAACAGCACCATCCATCTGAGCGGCACCCGTAATCATGTTTTTGATGTAGTCCGCGTGTCCGGGAGCGTCAACGTGGGCATAGTGGCGTTTCTCAGTCTCGTATTCGACGTGCGAAGTATTGATGGTGATTCCGCGCTCTTTTTCCTCAGGAGCGTTGTCGATGGAATCATAAGACCGCTCTTTGGCCAAGCCTTTTTTGGCTAAATAATGGGTAATTGCCGCGGTCAATGTGGTCTTGCCATGGTCAACGTGACCAATGGTGCCAACGTTAATGTGCGGTTTAGTTCGGTCAAATTTCCCTACTGCCATAGCTTTTGTCCTTACTCTATAGATTAATAAAAAATAAATATTTAAGTGTTCACAATATAACAGATTTGTCCCGGTCTAGTCAAGCGGCTCGATTTTAATCTCATCAGGCAGGTCCTGGATGACTTCTTCCCGCAAATCCAGAAGCTGCGCATGAGTGACCTGCTCATTGACTCGTTCAATTTGCTCGAGGCGCTTGCGCAAACGGGAAGCCGCCTCGGGAACCGCCAGATCCTGAAACTCCTGGTAATCCATCAGGACGGCGCTGGGCTTGCCGTCTTCGACAATGATGAACTTGCCGCCAATGAGTTTCAAAAGGCGAAATAAATTGTCCATTTGCCCTGACTGCATAATTTAATCGAATTTACTTCTTAATCCGTCCGGGAACAATTACTCTTAAAAATTATCTATTCTGACCGACGCGGATCTTGACGCCATCTCCAATCATCTTTTCCGCAATGTGTTTCGGCACTTCGGCATAGTGGGAAAATTCCATAGTGTACGAAGCTTGTCCTTGCGACATGCTCCTGATCGCAGTAGCATAGCCGAACATTTCGCCCAAAGGAACCTCGGCATCGATCACCTTGTTGCGCGCCCGTTCCGTCATTTGCTTGATCTGCCCGCGCTTGGAGGAAATGTCGCCGATCACGTCACCCATGTACTCCTCCGGGGTGACGACTTCAACTTTCATGACCGGTTCGAGAAGTATCGGGTCCGCTTTTTTGACCGCATCCTGGAAAGCTTTTGAGGCGGCGATTTTGAAAGCAATTTCCGAGGAGTCCACCTCGTGAAAACTGCCGTCATACAAAGCGGCCTTGAAATCCACGACTGGAAAACCGGCGATAACGCCGTTGTCCGCCGCTTCCATGATGCCCTTTCCGACAGCCGGAATATATTCCCGCGGGATAGTGCCGCCCACGACTTCATCGAGAAACTCCCGACCCTTACCGCGCTCTTGCGGCTCCAGCCTCAGCCACACATGCCCATACTGACCGCGTCCGCCAGTCTGGCGGATGTATTTGCCTTCTTGCTCGACGGTTCTTTTGAAAGTTTCCTTGTAAGCGACTTGCGGCGCGCCGACATTGGCTTCGACTTTGAATTCGCGTTTCATCCGATCCACGATAATTTCCAGATGCAGTTCCCCCATCCCGGAAATGATAGTTTGCCCGGTCTCCTCATCGCCTTTGATGCGGAAAGTCGGATCTTCTTCCGCCAGCTTCTGCAAGGCAATGCCCATTTTTTCCTGGTCTGCTTTCGTCCTGGGCTCGATGGCCTGGGAAATGACCGGCTCGGGGAACACAATTGACTCCAAGATTATCGGCTGATCCTCGTCAGAGAGCGTATCGCCCGTAAAAGTATCTTTGGGCCCGACCAGGGCGGCAATATCACCGGCGTAGACTTCTTTGATTTCCTCACGGTCGTTAGCATGCAAACGCACCAGACGGCCGACTCGCTCCTTGTTCCCGGATCGCGTATTTAAAATATAGGAGCCGGCTGACAGGGTGCCGGAATAAACGCGAAAAAAAGCCAGTTTGCCCACAAATGGGTCAGTGGCAATTTTGAAAGCTAGGGCGCTAAACGGATCCGCGTCAAGAGGATTTCGCACCAGCTCGGCATCAGTCTTGGGATCCTTGCCCTTGACCGGACCTTTGTCAGTGGGGCTTGGCAAAAAATTGGTGACCGCGTCTAGGATGCTTTGCACGATGATGCCCCGACCATCCCCCCCGAGGACCGGGTAAAACTTTCCG
Source organism: Candidatus Doudnaibacteriota bacterium (assembly GCA_041497195.1). Classification (GTDB taxonomy): domain Bacteria; phylum Patescibacteriota; class Doudnabacteria; order UBA920; family 2-01-FULL-46-14; genus JBGQGB01. The sequence goes on from JBGQGB010000001.1 coordinate 123,709, forward strand.
CTCTGCGCCGCTTTTCTGATGGCAACCAAAAACTCCGGCTGGGAAATTTCCTGACCGGCCAGATATTTTTCCAAAAGAACGTCATCGCTTTCGACGACTTTTTCCAGGAGATTGTGCCGATATTCTTCGGCTTTGACCCGTAGATCAGAGGGAACTTCCCCGACCGTAAAATCTTTGTCCATATAGTCTTTATATGTATAGCCTTTCATCTGGACCAAATCGACAAAGCCGACGACGTCCTTTTCGAAACCGATCGGAATTTGGATGGGAAGTGCATCCTCGGACAACCGCTTGTGGATGGAATCAAGGCTTTTGTAAAAATCCCCACCCGTCTGGTTAATTTTGTTGATGAAACACATCCGCGGCACGTGATATTTGTCAGCTTGGCGCCAGACTGTCTCGCTCTGCGGCTCCACTCCCATTTTTCCGTCAAATATGACCACGGTGCCGTCGAGCACCCGAAGCGACCGCTCCACTTCCACGGTAAAATCCACGTGGCCGGGCGTGTCGATGATGTTGATGCGATACTTTTTCTCTCCGTCGATGCGGTTGAATTTCGGAGTCCAGTAGCAAGTCACGGCCGCAGCAGTGATAGTGATCCCACGCTCGCGCTCCTGCTCCATCCAGTCAGTCGTGGTATCACCCTCATGGACCATGCCGATTTTGTGAATCAAGCCAGTATTAAACAAAATGCCTTCCGTGACCGTGGTTTTGCCAGCGTCAATGTGGGCAATGATGCCAATATTTCGAGTTTGTCCAATCGGCAGCTCTCGCGCCATAGTTTATCTCCTATTAAACCTCGCGAAATGAGCAAACGCCCAGTTGGCCTCAGCCATCCGGTGAGTGTCTTCTTTCTTTTTGATAGCCGTGCCTTGATTGTTAAAAGCAGACATAATTTCCTCAGCCAGCTTGACATGCATAGGCTTGCCTTTCGTGCTGCGGGCCGCGCCGATGAGCCACCGCATCCCCAGAGTGGTTTTGCGCGGCTCCACGACTTCTAGAGGCACTTGATAGTTGGCTCCGCCGATACGCCGGCTTTTGACTTCCAAAAGCGGGCTGACATTTTTCAGCGCAGTGTCGAAAATTTGCCGCGGCTCGGTATTCATCTTTTCCTTGATGTAATTGAAAGCCTCGTAGACGATTTTTTGGGCAACGGATTTTTTGCCGCGCTCCATGACGTGGTTTATGAACTTCGCCACTTTGACGTTGTTGTATTTGGGATCGGGCTCAATCTTGTGTCGTTTATATGTGCGACTTTTTCTAGGCATTGATTTAGCTTGTAGGAATTAGCTTGCAGCTTGTTTTGGTTCTGGGGAAATTCCCTACCACCTACAAGCTACCAGCCATACCCTAATAATTATTTCGGTCGTTTAGCTCCGTATTTACTCCGACTGCGGCGACGATTTTCCACTCCGGCGGCATCGAGCTTGCCGCGGATAATATGGTACCGCACGCCCGGCAAATCTTTGACCCGACCGCCACGAATCATGACCACTGCGTGCTCCTGCAAATTGTGGCCGATGCCCGGGATGTAAGCAGTCACTTCCTGACCGTTGGTCAGACGCACGCGGGCGACTTTGCGGATGGCGGAGTTCGGTTTTTTCGGCGTGGTAGTATAGACCTTGATGCAAACGCCACGTTTGAACGGCGACCCTTTGGGCAATTCCACCGGCCGGTTTTTGATCAGATTGAAAGCGCGCTGCAAAGCCGGGCTCTTGGACTTGTATTTGAGCGGGTGCCGGCCTTTTCGGATTAATTGGTTGATTGTAGGCATGGATTTCAATAAAAAGTACGCAAGCTCAGCGCCTCGTACTGTGTACGAACATCATAACAAGGTCGAAAACTTTCGTCAAATCCCAAAAATGCTTCTGCGACTTTGATTGACAGACAAAGCCGCGCTTTGTAGAAATCACTTTCACCACACGAAGGGAATGAAAGTCTTGACCTGTTTTTTGTACTCTGGGTAAACATCGGGGAATTGCGCGCTCATAATCTCTTCCTCCATTGGTATGCGCACTACAAAGGCAACCAAACCCAGAAGCACTCCAAGAAAACTGGCAACTGTCCCGATAGTGAGCGCAGTTCCAAGCATCGCGAAAAATAATCCCGTATAAATGGGGTGGCGCACCAGCGAATATGGTCCTGACTGCACGAGTTCGTGACCTTCTTTGACTGTTGCCACTGAACCGGACCAATTCTTGCCAAGCTTTATGCGCGCCCAGATAGCGAATGCGGCGCTAATGATACACAGGGCAGCTCCGACAACGCCGAAAAGTACGCGCTGAAATGTTATCAATATCCCGAGAGTGCCGGGAAACTCCCGACTGAACAAAAAGAAAGCGCCGATTGCTAATAGGAGAGTTGTACCGAAGTATTTTGCCAGATGAGGTCTCTGCACTGTTCTTTTATTGCCGAAATGGCCGGCCAGCCAAACGAGTCCGATCACCGGCCAGCACCCATATGCGATTTGCGTATAGATAGTGATCACCTTGGAATTGATTGGCTGGCCTTATGGGACGGAGTTGGAACGACTATACAACTTTGCCAATGTTAGCCTTTATAATTTCTAGTGCAGCTTTATGTAAATGCAAACTACTATGACTAGCTGACAGGTTTTTAAAAACTACCACCTTGAACCCTCTGTAAAAAGCGTCTCTCGCAAAAGTAAGAACACAGTTTTCTGTATCAATACCAGCTAATTCAACTTGCTCAATTTCATTATCTTTAAGATAAGCGAGTAATTTATCATCCACAAAACTACTATAGGTATATTTTAAATAAAGATTGTTACTTTGAATAAACCCTTTAAGTTCATCAACAATATCTGTTTGTTTATTATTCAAGAACCCTTTCCAATTTAAATTTTTAGCAAAATTACTACTTTTACGGTTCATATATTTTGTAAAAATAATCAGTTTATAGTTCTTTTTATTCTTTAGAATGAAGTTCCTAACTTTTGAAGGAACCTTGTTTGTTAATTTATTTACAAAACCTTTTTGAATGTCAATTATGATTAAGGCTTTTTTCATAAAAATGTTGGCTGCCCTGACAGTGCAAAAACTAAAAAATCGAAAATCCCAAGAACAGTTTGGAGAGCACGGATAGAATGGGGACCAGAACCGCGTTGATAAGGCCCAAATAGAGAAACAAGATTATCAAAATAAATCCATATCGTTCCAGAGAGAAAATTTTGTACATGATTTCATCCGAGAACAGGCTCGCCACTACTTTTGATCCGTCCAGAGGCGGAATCGGCACCAGATTGAAAATCCCCAGACCCAGATTGAGGATGGTTCCCTGCAGCAAAATCCCGTAAGCGAAACTTGACTCTGCCACCAAACCCAGACGGATCGGCAGCGCAAACGCCAAAGCCAGGAGAAAATTCGCCCCCGGCCCGGCCAGCGAGACCAAGGCCATATCCCGCTTGGGATTGCGCAGGTTAAAAAAGTTCACTGGCACGGGTTTGGCCGAGCCGAAGAGTATGGGCGAGTGAACCAAAAATAAAAACGCCGGCAACAACACTGAACCAAACAGGTCCAAGTGCGGCAGCGGATTGAGAGTCAGCCGCCCGGCCCAGCGCGCGGTATGGTCGCCAAGGTAGTCAGCCACGACCCCATGGCAAAGTTCGTGCAACACGACTGAAAAAAGCAGAATGACGAGCGTGATTACTATTGACCACAAATCCATAATCTGTTATCCTGAGAAAGACACATTTTAATTTTCCTCATGTCTTCACCAAACAAAGCTTGCGCCATTTGCGGAAAAGGATACATGCGGTCTTTCAGTCGCTCCCACTCGATGCAGTCCACGATCCGCCGCCTCCAGCCTAACCTACAATGGTTGCGCCTACCCTCGGGAAAACGAGTCAGAGCGTGTACTAAGTGTATCAAAAGCATTTCCAAGGGTAAAATCAAAAACGAGCTCTTGGCGGTCACGGTCTGAATTTTCGTCCCGCTCCCAGCGAGCGGGATTTTGAATTATGAAATACCGACTTTTTCACCTCAATATCCTCAAAGGACGCCTTTTGGGCCGGCTAATTCCATATTTGCTAAACAAACAGTACGACTTTTTGAATCTCCAGGAGGTCGCGGGCGGAAAGATGGGCTTTGACGGACGAGACAGTTTCACCATTATCAAAAACGCGCTCGGCTATGACGGCCGGTTAATAATCAATGAACAAACCGTGGGTGATGAGCAATCGTATTCGGGAAACGCAATGTTCTTCAAAAAGTCTATCGCCGCGGGACCAGCCGAAACTTTGTGGCTCAAAAAATTTCGAAAAATCACCGACGCCACTTTGGTGCAAGACTATCCCCACGCGCTCATGAGCCAAATTTTCAAACTCAACGGCAAACCAATACAAATCATCAATTGCCACCTCGCCTGGGGCCCCACCCCCAAAGACAAAAAATTCAAACTCATCCAGGGGCGCAGACTCGTTGAGTACGTGAAAAAGATCCGGATCCCCTTTGTCCTTAGCGGAGATTTCAATCTCACAGCCGACTCGCGGATCGTCAAAGCACTAGACCGGCTGGTGCGTAATCTCACAGTGGAAACGAAAATCCCCAACACACTCAATGGCCATATCCACCGCATCAAACGTCTGTTTCCCAAAGGGCTGGCTGTTGATTTTGTATTTGTCTCCAAAAGCATTAGGGTAAAAAAATTCCAACTCGTGGACAAACCTGATCTGTCGGACCACTACGGCTTGGCTTTGGAATTTGAAATCTAGCGAAAATCAAAAAAAACCGCCCGACATATTAAGGGGCGGCTTTTTACCTCCAGGCTAAAGACTTTTGTAATAATCAGCTGCTGTCGAAAAACAGGTGTCCTGGACTTCTTTTTCCGTTATAGCCGAGCACAGGGCTTTGCCTTGGGTGTCTGAATGGTAATAAGAAATAAAATCTTTGACGGCACCGATGAAGCAATTTGTCCGCTGCTGCAGGTCTTTGCCGAGGTTGCAGCCGGCGATGGTTTGCGCCACATTGCTTGAGCTCAAACCGGAGACGTCGCGGCCGAGACTCTGGTAGCAGGTGTCCGTGTACTGCGGCCCCACTGTCGCGCAAAGGCCGAACACTTTATTGAAATCGTGATTTTCGACTTTGAGCATATAGGAAGTCTGCATCATATAGCAGGTGTTGCGGTAGGCCGGTTCCACCGCATCGCAGGGGTACAACGGGTCCGAAGGCGTCAAAAACTTGGTGAAATGGTTTTTGTTATCCACGATGACATTTTCCATGAACACCCCGCTCCAACACGATAGCCGCTCCCATTGGTCATTGAGGACGTCGCAGGTTTTGAGCGAATCAAAAAGCTCATCGTTGCTGATGGCCATGATGCCGTGGCCGAGGCCGTGGGCGCAATTATAATGATCAAACCCGTATTTTTTATACGGCGCCACTGTCAATGGAGTGCAGATGGAATTAAGCTGGGCATTGAGATGGGACGGACCGATACGTCCGATTACCCCCTCCAGCACTCCGTGGTAGTAGCCGGACCAGCAAAAACTGTCGCCTTGGGCGTAGGCCTCGGCCACGTTCGGATATTTATCGACTGCGGCGCGGCCAATCACGTGAACGAGGGGATGGCACTGCGACACCACGTAACCGTTGGCTCCATAGCGCGCTCTCAAATCGGCAAACGCCGCTTGCACGCCTCCCTGCTGCACCAGTTGCATATAATATGTCTGGTAACAATCAAAATTCTGGGCGTCTTGGCCTGGGCAAATCAAAGTGCTTCCGGGTGCGCCTGGCGAGGAGGGTGGTGCTGCGGGTGCAGTTTGTTTGCTTGTTGTCTGCTTTGCAGTGGACGTAGGGGTGTCATTTCCGACAGTACCGTTATTCTGCTGGGAAGGTGGCTGGTCGCGCGTTTCCACTAAACTTTGATTCACAAAGTGTCCGAGCTTGTCCAAATTGGCCGAGGAAATTTGGGAGCGCGATTCTTGCCGCCATCGATACAAAGCAAAACCTGCGACAGCCACGATAATGACTGCCAGAGTTACCAAAATTCTTAAATTCGAAAACTTGCCTTTCATAAATCCAAAGGGCACAAAAGGCCTAGCGGGTGAAGTATACGAATTCCAAAACAATCAGGATGAACCAGCCGATTTGCAGGACGAAAAAAGCCCCGATTTGGATAAATTCCAAAACCTGCATGCGCGACATTCCCAAATTTTCCGAAACGATCGTGTAGACATCTTCCAAAGATTCGAGCTTGTCGCGAATTGTTTGCCGCCATTCTCCCAAGCGGAATTTCCGGGAAAGCGCTTCGTACAATCGGGCCGAATACCAGTCACCGATAAGTTTGATTTCTCGCTCCAATGCCTCGAAATGGGCGATGGCGTCTGCGCGAATTTTTATCACTTCCCGAAACGCTTGCGTGACGTCTTTTGTCCGGAACCATCGGCTCGTGTCGGTTTTCACCAGCTGATAGGCGCGCCCCAGCTGTACGTCAAGACGCTGATCCAGCATACGATACCGCAGCAACTGATAGTTCGCCAGCTCCAGCAGTTCCAGCGTTTCGCCAAACTCCCCTTCCGGATCAAAAACAAACGCACCGTCCCAATCATAAATTAAAAGGTCGTCTTTGGCGTACTTCAGCTGGTGCGCCAAAGTGTGTTCGACTTCTTTCTCATCCAATTCCAATTTTTCCGATTTGAGCAGGCTGGCAATTTTGGAAGAGTTTTTTTCCAAAAACAATTCCGGATCACCCTGATAAGCAGAAATCTGGTAGACTGTGTACTCTTCACTTGGCTCTTCTTTGCCGCCAAATTTCCCGGCGAATTTATAGCACATCTGCAAAAGTTGTTCCTTCAGCTCGAGTATGTCGCTACCGAACATGTCCGGCACTTCAATACTCCCTTCCACCACGACAACATCCGGGGAATAGGCTTTGGCTAGGAGTTCTACATCTAGAGTCCCGAGCTTCGCTTTTTTTTGCCCCACAATCGACTGAGCAGGGACTGATTGTTCGAAATAATGCGGCGCGCTACGGACCGGCAAAGTCGGCGGAGCTTCTTTGCCCCGTTTTGCCACAACTGCTTCAGCTATTACGAAAGAAGTAATCTTATGCATAACGATTTTAAATGATGAGTTCGTCCAATCCATGGTCGGGCTGCTGGTCACCGCCTTTGGCGGGATCCCGCCTTCATCTAAAACTTAATAGCTGGGGCGGGAGAATTGATTCGCCGCGGCGGACTATATGCCCGCCTGCCATCGCCTCAATCGGGGTGGGGAGAATCGAACTCCCACTACATGCACCCCATGCATGCGTACTACCACTATACTACACCCCGATGGTTAACAAACGTATCAATTCATTGTAGCCTTTGTGCGTTTTTAAATAACGTTCCAGGCTTTGGCCTCTAGCTCAATCGTATAACTTTCTTGATTTTAGCATTTTCTTCGCAAAAATAAAAAACGGGGAGACGCGCACTGCGCATCTCCCCGGCTCAATCAAGCTCCTCCCGGAGGAGGAATTGACTAGGTTTGGAGCGCACTAAGGGGTTTGAACCCTTGACCTTCTCCTGAGCAAGGAGTTGCTCTACCACTGAGCTAAGTACGCCCCGTTAAATGTCATTGTGCAAGCCTATTGGTCCGCAGTTTCGCGAAATGCGTCTGATGGCCGTAGCAGTCTCCAGCCGTCAGGACCTTTGACCACCACAAGACGCACGCTAACGCTATGATGCTCCGAACATTTGGGACCGTGCGGGTGAGCAAAGGTTAGCCTGGCTGGACAGACTTGCCCGGCCGGAACGATCTGTCCCACTTTAAGCTTGGCAGAACCGACCACGTGGGAGAACAGGGAATACTCCACATCTTTGTTTTCTGGCAACGGTCTTCCCTCCTCTTTAAATTTTTTCAGCACACTGGGCCAGTGGTTCCGGGAACTGGTTCTTCGCCTTTCGACAACTGCTGAGAACCACGCTCCTGGCTCGGATCAAAATCTTGGCAGATTGGCAGTTGGCCTTGTGGTAGCAACGACTTTTGTAGTCGCGGTTCAGGTTGGTAGTTATCTGGTCTGGGCTCAGCAATAGGCTCAGGTATCTGGCGGGAAGTCTCTGTCATCTTCGTCCACCTAGGATATGCCAGGAACCAATTGCTGAACAGCTACATGAACGCGATCGGGTTGACCGCGCAGCCAGTTCTGGTAAATAGACGCTTTGACTTGCTGCCGCCATGCTGGCCCTTCGCATGCCTTGTAAATACTCAACATATCATGATAACTCCTGGCCAGGGTTTTTCTCTGCTTGGCAAGCTCCCGCAAAGTGGCAGGACTGTTTGGCCCAGACTTGGCAACTTCCTCGCGTCGCAAGTTATTGTGTTTTGTCAAAACTTCCTGCAATCGACATAGCTCCCGATAAAGCTCTGGCAACTCATCACGCATCTTTTGCATGCTCCCCTCCTATGGGTGGTAGTTGAGGGTTGGCGGTTTCGCGTCCGAGGCTTGCGACGCAGCGCGTTTCAGTCGTGAAGTCCTTTCTCGCGGTGGTTGTGATGCAGCTGCAAATAGAGCTTCAGCGCCACGTCCAATTGCCTGATTTGCTCTTTTAGTGAACTCAAGCTTGCCTGAGTGGCCTGATCAAGCTCGCCCTTTTTGGCTGTCTCACCCTTGAGCACTTTTTTCAGCTTACGGATTTGCCTTCTTAGACTAGGGATTTCCTGAAGGACATGCTTGGCATGCAACTTCATACGTCCGTGGTCCGGGTGATGGGTTTTATTCAACGTACCTCCTCGGTTTGGGTTGGGCGGCCCGTAATGCGCTGTCCGCTGCGGACAAAAGATTGTTGCTTGTGACTGGAACTGACTGCAGCAGGTTCACACGGCATGGTCAGAAACCAAGTCTGTGGAACTCCACATTTGTAACACCGCATAAATGCAGTGTGCAAATGATGATGAGCCAAAGGCGTATGGCCGTTGAACTCATCAATCGCTGCTGCTTCTCGCTGCACAGATGAGGGCAGGAAAAACCGCCCGACGAGTCGATCTAGAACATCGATGGCACGAATTGCCTGCCACCTGATTCTGCCTCGACGTTTATAGCGAAGAAAATCCCGCTGCGAAGTTTGAAACGACCAGGCACGTTGGATCATTCCCGCAACCCCTTTGGCGACATGGAAGAGCGATCCGTGCTCCTCCCCGCAGCTTTCACAGCTTGGGCGTGCAGATCAGTCGCTTCGGGACAAATTTCTCGTTTGTTCGGATCCACTCGCTTCCCGCAAAACATGCACTGGTTTGGTTTGCCTGCAAGGGTAACATGAAACTTTGCCGCGCGTGCCGTCATATGTGGTGGCTCTCCTCTAAGTTAACTTACTAGGCTTGCACCTAGTCCTCCATTCGATTTGTAAAGATCCATCCGGAACAGAGGCAGAAACAGCCGAAATTTGCGGCTGTTTCTGCCCCCGCTCCAGGCTCGCAACACCTCCTGCTAAAAACCAAAATTCCGCTTTCTGGCGGAACTTTAGGTTTTTGCTGCGAGTTTAGACTAAACTTTTAGCTTACACATAAGTTCCGCTTTGATCTGCTAAGGATCAAATTAATGCTAAACATGCGGACAATAGTTTGTCCGGCAGGTTTGGCATTCCAGATTCTCTTAGCTGATGCGGATTTGCTCATGCTTAAGCCAAAAATTAATCTTAGGAATCATCATAGCATAAATTGAATATCTGTCAAGACGAAACTGCGAACTTTTCCACAATCAGGCTCAGGTAAACTTGCTTACGATATCATTGAGCTCTTCATCCGAGTAAAATTCGATGGTGATTTTGCCGCCTTTGGCCCCTTTGTTGACTGCCACACGGGTGCCCAATTTATTGCGCAGGAGGTTTTCCAGTGATTCCAGAAACGGGTCGGGCGTGAACATCTCCTGGACTTTGATCTTGCGCTTTCTGATCTCGCGGACTTTTGACTCGATATCACGCACTTTCATCTGATCACGCACGACTATTTGAAACATTTGCAGCATTTCTTCGTTATCCCGCAGCGACAGCAAGGGCCGGGCTTGCCCTTCGGAAATCACTTCTTCGATAAGAGCGCGCTGAATCTCAACCGGCAGATTCAAAAGCCTGATGAGATTGCTGATCGTCGAATCGTGTTTACCGACGCGCTGCGCAATTTGCTGGAGGCTGAGGCCAAACTCCTGCTGCAGCCGCTGGTAGGCGCGGGCCTCCTCAACGGGATTGAGATCTGCCCGCTGAATGTTTTCGATGAGCGCCACCTCAAGCTTCGCTTCATCGGAGAGGCTGGCGTTGACAAATACTGGCACGCGGCTGAGGCCAGCCAGCCTGGCAGCGCGAAAACGCCGCTCGCCCACGACGATTTCGTATCTGCCGTCTGTGCGCTTGACCACCACGAGCGGCTGAATGATACCGTGTGCTCTGATGGACTCAGCAAGTTCGTGAAGTTTTTCTTCGTTGAAAATCCGACGCGGCTGAAATTCATTGGGAACAATTTGTTCCAATTCGATTTCCAGAAACGGCTGCCCAGCGCTGGTATGGAATTTGGGCTGCGGGTCAGACGCTACGTTTGGGCGCTTCATGATCGGTTGCCCGGCGCTCTGGGCTTTCGTCGGTGCTCCTGCCAAATCATCCAAATCATCCAGTCCATCTGAATTTTCCATCCCGCCAAAATTGCCCAGTCGAAATGAATCGTCCATATCTAAAAAAATTATCTCTCTGCCTGCAATCTAGCAGAATAAACTCCCTGGGGCAAGCAAAAGTCCCGCAAAACTGCGGGACTTTTTTCTAAAAACTTTTTCTCTCGGTCATTTCGACTCTACCTCGGGCTTTTCGTGCAAAATGGTCGAGGACGGGGTCGAGGTGGGAAAAACGTTGAGTCTCAGACCAAAATCCTCTTTGCTTCCGCCCGAGCCTTGAGATTGATCCCCTGAATGGGTTTGCCCCTTGTTTTCCTGCTGCTGGTCATTTACTGACGGGTTGTCATCCTGGAACTTAAGATTCAATCTGAACCGAAAACCCGCCCCCAAAACCAGCTTGAGCCGCCGTACTATCCGCTCCGACTGCTGAAATTTGGCAAAAGCGGCCCCATAATCTTTGGCAAAGAGTTTTGCGCTCCCATCCGCGTATGCTTTGGCAGCTTGATCGAGTTGGGCTTGGCCCTGCGTGCTGACATCTGTAGTGAGACTGCCCTTCACGCTGTCAAAATAAGCCCGGGCTTTCGCGATCGCATCAGCGGCTTCGCTCGAGCTAGCTTGGACGGATTGCTCAACATTCGTTTGGGCGGAAACTTTTGCTTCGTCCTCGGCTCTGACAGATGCAGTACTCTCTCGATCGACTTTCACTTTGCCCAAGAGCTGAGTGATTTGATTGTCTTCGTTCTGGTCATTCTGCTCCAGGCCAGCCAAAATTTGTTCATGCGCGCTCAACGAGGCTTCGAAAGTGGAGCCCAAATCCGCTGCGGCCTGGGTATCTCCCTGCGCCTGGAGTGCGGTGACCCTGTCCTTGACGTGTTGAGCGTGCTTGTGAAAATTTGCTTCCACTTCCCCGCGGACTGTTGAGTTGAGCTTGCCCTCGGCAGAGAGTTGTTCCGCCTCATCCAGCCGTTTCTGCGCTAGCGCCATCTGCAAATCGGCACTTGACTGGGGAGAAAAAGTCAGAGCCTCTTGAACGCCTTCATTGACCTGCAGCTTCACGGGATAGAGAGTATCGCCGGGCAGAGATTTTTCAGCGGCTGCAGAAAGGGATCCGCCGAGGATTAAAACCCCCGCCAAAACGATTGGTACAGGTTTCCGCATAAAACTCAAAAAAGAAAATGCTAGCCGTTGCTGCGGGAACGCCTCTACTTCAGGGCTTTTCACTGGATGAGTTTTGATGAAATGCAAAATCTGCTCGCGCATCCGGGCACGTTCATCCGGGCGCAAGGAAATTTTTCTGGCTTGTTCAAATATTTTTTCAAACTGCTCGCTCATGATCTCGAAATTAATTCACGCAATTGCTGAACGGCTCGGTGTAAACGCACGGAAATGACGTTTTCCGATTCTCCCAACATATCTGCTATTTCTTTTGGCCCCAAGCCATCGATGTACCGCATCACCACGACCAGCTGACTTTCGGGCTTCAATTCCACCAAAACCCGCAGAACCAGTTTGGCGTCCACTGCGCTCTCCATCTCGGGCCTCGGATCCAAAGACGGGTCAAACCCGCTTTCGGCCAGCTCCTCGAGCGATACGGTCCGTCTTTTCCTGGAGTTATCAATGATCAGATTGTTGGCCACGCGGTACAAAAAAGCACGAATATTGTCTATTTGCCGCCCCTCCGCAGCATACTCCCAAGTCTTCATGAAAGCCTGCTGGGTAAGATCCAGCGCAAGCTCGCGCTCGAAGACTCGGTAAAAACAATGCCGGAAAATCGCATCGGAAAAACGCTCATAGGCCTCGGTAAATTCAGCTTCGGTCATTTGGGTTTTTCACTATGATATGACGCCACAGTTCCGGCAATCTTACAACACGGCAAGCTCCTTTCGGGAGCTTGCGAAACGCGCTCATGAAGAGAGAGCTGCTCAACATTTCGTCAGGATTAACCAAACAAACCTTTGTCCAAAAGCTCTTTGAAATAAATGTCCAATTTATCTAAAGTCTTTAACTCTTCAAGGGAAAACCATTTATAAGCGATGTGATCCGCGTCCAGGCGAGGCTCCCCTTCGATACTTGCAGTATAAGTCAAACGCACGACATGCTTTTCCGAAAGTCTCATAATATCCTGAGCGGCGACCAGCCGTGGTTCTTCTTTCAACTCTAACTGGGTTTCTTCCATAATCTCGCGTTTCAGATTCTCCACAAGGGTGAATTTGACGTCAATCCTACCGCCAACAATATCCCAGACGTCACCAAATTTCCAAACCTCAGGATATTTCTCTGGCGAGCGCTGCAACAATAAATATTTCCCTTCCCGGTTTTGAAGCAGTACCTTGACTCCGACTTGTAATTCAATCATACAATCAATCTATCAAACTCTGCTGACATTATCAACCTGATGAAATCCTTCCAAGCCTTGGCGCAGAAAGACAAAAAAACAAGGGCGTTCGTGCCTCCAAACGAACGCCCCAATGTAGATTTGCCTGCGACCAGCCTAGTGGCCGAAAAAGCCGCGTACAACTCGGTCTGGGCCGGCAATCAAAGCAATGCCTTCCTGCTCGCAGAACGAGACGATCTCGTTCCAGATGGACTCGCGCGGACTTCTGGAAGTGAAAATAACTTTTACCCGCATTGCGTGCAGCTGCGCAACTGCGTCCAGAAACGGAAAGAACGAATCACTGTATGCCACCGCGCCGTCCAACTGCTCAGAATCAACTGTCCTTGCTTCTGCCAGCTGAGCGGCTCCAATACGGGATTGCTGCCCGACTGCATTAGCCAAGGTCCTCCCATCTTTGGCTACCGTAATGGTGTTGCTGTTGCTAGTCGAGCCAACTGCCCAGGCCAACACTATATCACGAAGAACCTGCTCGGTCGGCTTTGGCCCGTACCACTCGAGCTGCTCGACTATCAAGTCAAGCACAAAATCATACGGCCCTTGCTTGAGTCCCCCGCCCCTGACCGGCCGAAGCTGTAGAGATCTGTCGAGTGAATCCATCCCGAGATTGCCGATGGCTTTGTTGACGAAAACACGACAACGATTGTCTTTTCGCTCAAGTACCTTGAGCGCTTCGGGCGTGACTGCTGGCGCAATTACCACATCGAGAATCCGCGGCACCGTACCCTCAACTTCGTAACGGCGCAGGATTTCTGCGGTCTTGGCATCGATCGGGAAATTGGTCATCACAAACCCGCCGAATAAATCCTGCGGGTGGCCTGACACCATCTCGCGGATGACTGTTTCAACGTCTTCCCCGACTGCTGCACCGCAAACATTTCCATGTTTAACCCCGACGCAAATGAGCGGAACTGAACGGAAATTGAGTTCAAATCCAGCAGCGATATGCGTCACAGTCATCAGTAATCTGTCGAGGTCGGTTTCGTTGATGTAGCCTGGCTCCCCGCCATCGATTTGCTCGAAGCGGGGCACTGCGAAGGGGTCCATGTCACCGAGAGTTCGATATAGCCGAGCGTCGCCCTGCCACCGATTTTCGCCATAGCCGAGAACCTCAACGCGCTCTCCGACCCAGCCAGTATACTCGCCCCGACCTAAATATTCGGAAATGGCAATGTGGTAGTTAGCCACATGGGCTTGTGCTTTCGCGGCCAAACGCCTGAGATATGGCTCGTCCAGATCATTTTGTTGCAGCCCGTGCGTGACGTCCGAAATGTCAGCAGCGTCGCAAATCACGATGCGGCCGTCGGTTCCTCGGTCGTAGCCTTTGCAGCAAGCGTGCAAGAGATTGACGCCGCCGACGTCAATATTCTCGATGATTTGCGCGTGCGCACTCTGCGGATCGGCAGCCACTTTGGAAAAGGGGTAAAGCGTGACGAAAACGAGATCGAACATGCGATACCCAGCATCCTCAAGCTGCCGTGAATCTTCCTCAGTATCCTTGGCCAATATTCCTGCCAAAACCTCTGGCCGCAGGGTCTTCACTCTGCCGCCGAGGATCTCAGCGCCGAGCTTGGGGTCTGCCCTCAACATCGCGGCAATGATGTCTTGGTCTTCGTGTCCGTCTAAGCTAAGTTGTTTGAGAATTTTTTTGACCAGAATGAGTTGTGAATCTACCACCAGCTGGGAGACATCTGTCGCAGGCAATCCGCCCTGGGCCAGAAACTTGTGCGTACCCCCGGATGAGGCCAGTCCAAAACCGTTCTCTAGAAGAAAACGGCCGAATTCCAAAACCTGCGGAGTTTTGTCATCATTGAACACAGAAAAAAAAGCCATAGGTTGACGCGGCATATTTTATGTTTCCTCCTATGAAATTTGATTGCCTACTACTCCCCTGTTCGTGAAGCTTTCTAGTATAGCAAAAAGCAGAATATAAACAAAATAAAAAATCGGGCGGGGTCTTCGTTTCGGAAAACCCACGCCCGTCAAACGTCTCGACATTTAGGCACAGAGCTGGCCTGCCAGCTCCTGGTAAATGCGCGAGGTTTCGCTGAGCACGTCATCAGGTAATACCAGCTGATCAACCCAATTAACATGTTCCCGATTTTTCGGATTGAGTTTGTCGAACTGGCATCCGAACGGAGTCTCCAGTCCGAGGAGATAGTTGCGCACAAACTGCTTGTCGCGGCTCACCGGCGAGCGGCCCTCCACACGAGATGCATCATAATCGCTTTTATCCCAGAAGCGTGAAGAGTCAGGAGTCAGCACCTCGTCAGCCAGCACGCCATTGCGGCCGAATTCCAATTTCGTATCCGCAATGATGATCCCGCGGCCGAGAGCATAGGTCGCCCCGAGCTGATAAAGCTCAAGCGTCAGTTTCTCGCACTGCGCCCCGAAGTGCTTCCTCACCCCAACCGCATCGATGTTCTCGTCATGGCCGGTTGTGGCTTTGGTGGCAGGAGTGAAAATCGGCACCTTCAGACGATCACCGTCACGCAAACCTAGCGGCAAAATATGACCGCAGACCTGACCAGTCTCCTGATAGTCCTTCCACCCTGAACCGGTGAGGTAACCGCGCGCCACGCATTCAATCGGGAGCATATCGAGTTTCTCGACGATGAGCCCGCGCACCAACAGATCATCGAGACCCCGGAGTTTGGAAGGAAGGTATTTGTCGAGATCGCTGCCGGCAGCCACGAGATGGTGTTTGTAGCTCTTGCCAAAAAACTTGAGCCAAAACACGGTCATCTCAGTAAGCACTTTTCCTTTTCCGGGAACGAATGCCGGCAATACGAAATCGAAAGCACTGATGCGATCGGTCGCAACCTGCAGAAGAATCGTCGGGTCGCCAAGAGCATAGGTATCGCGAACCTTGCCCTGGGAAACCCGCTTCAAACCCTGGCTTTGCAAGAAACGGCTAAGCGCACTCTCCGCTACAACTGATGGGAGTTTCGCCATTGGCTTTTCGCCTCCTTATCGTATCCTGCCGGATTCGACTTCGGGTATTGCTGGTTTGTTATTATCCTGCATAAATTGCCCCAGACGCTGCGCCATGGGCAGGTGAAGAAGACCAATCACCCAACATGCGACAATGGCTGCATTGTAAATTGCATCCTTGCCGATGCCCGTGGTCGGTATAGCCTTCCCTTTTGGCCCTTCCGTCAGTGACAAAAGAGAAGCCAGGGCAGTCAGAGACGATCCGGAATCAAGACCGACGCCGACCACAAAGCACTGAGGGAAGACTTCCCGAGTGATAGCCGCTGCCAAGACATTGATCTTGCCCGCTATTGCGAGGAAGACGTGGGTCCCAAACTGCTTTTTCTGGAGACAAAAGGCCTTCAGTTCATCAGGGTTACGATCCGCGGAATACACTGCCAGTGTCCAGAATTTGGGACCGAGTACTGTGTCCAGGACATGCGCAGCTCGACTGGCCTGGAAATGCTCCAGGTCACTCTCGCTTCCCACAACCACCACCACTTCGCAAATATGTTTCTCCATGAGTTCCCCCTTGGCAACCTAGAAAAATGCAATAGTCCAAACCTGTAATAGACACTCCAGTATATCAAAAGCCCAAAATCCGGACAAATAAAAAAATCGGGTGGCCAGCGCTTGCGGCGCCAGCCACCCGG
This sequence comes from Candidatus Doudnaibacteriota bacterium, assembly GCA_041497195.1. Lineage (GTDB taxonomy): Bacteria > Patescibacteriota > Doudnabacteria > UBA920 > 2-01-FULL-46-14 > JBGQGB01. The sequence goes on from JBGQGB010000001.1 coordinate 140,320, forward strand.
ATTGCCAATCACTTCCCTAGAATCTGTGTGTAAAGGAAATCAAGATTCCGCAGCAGGAAAGCAGGATTGAAAGCCTCGTGCCACTTCGCAAGATTTTCGCTGTCGGTGAAAATCTGCCGAAGCGTTTGATTCCATTTGCTGACCTGTTCTTGCGCTACTTCGAGTTCCTCCGATACTCTCAATTTTCCGTTACTGATAAGAGGACCCGTATGCTCTCGGCTCTGGAAAGTCTCGGAACTGAACGATTGCAGAGCTGAAACTGCATCGTCGAGAGACCGCGGCAGATTTTCACGGCAATATTTGGCAGTTTCGGAGGGCTCGTGTGCGTTGAAAGCTGCGAGCTGAACGATCTGATAAGCCTCGTCTGCCGAAAGTCCATAGGCCACGCCCAACTTCTTGAGGACTTCTTTGGCTTGGCTGGAGGCGTAGCAGCCACGCGACTCGGCTACCTCCCAAAGCATCGTGTCAGGATAGACACGGAGCCCAGACAGGACCTTCTGCATGGTTTCAAGCACGTGGACAGTGACGTGGAAAAGGTCTGGCCAAGCGACTCGCTCCACGCAGGATTGTTCGATGGCACGCTCTTCCCATGTGCTGATGTTCTTGAAGATAGCCGAGTGGTAGCCCTCTGCCGACCGCGCCATGCCCTCGACCTGTTCGAGACGAATCGGGTTCTTCTTGTGCGGCATAGCCGATGACCCTTTCTGCTTTTTCCCGAACGGTTCCTGATAAATGGGCCGGGGGCTCCGGGCGCCAAGCCGCAAATCGTTCGCGACTTTGTTGAGTGTCAAAACGAGCTGACAGAGTGCCGACGAAAACGGGACGTACAATTCTCGAGGCATCACTTGGGTGGAGCCATAGAATGGCTCGAGTCCGAGGATTCGCAAGGCTTCCATCTCAACCACCGGATCCAAGCCGGTATACTTTCCAGTCGCTCCCGAAAGCTTGGAAAATCGCAAATTCTCGGCCGCGATTTTGAGTGTAGAAACGCTGACCCGGAGCTGCTGCAACCACGTCAGGCACCGCGCGCCGAAAGTGCCCAGCTCTGCTTCCTGTCCGTGAGTACGGAGCATGATAAGAGTAAAGCGATACTTTCGCGCGAGCTCGATCAGAGCATGTTCGACTCCTTTTGCCTGAAATAACACTTCACGAACTGACACTGCGAGCATTTCGGCCAAAGCCGGCTCCTCTGCGTCGTACGAGGTCATCCCCTCGCCGTGAAAGTACTGCTGGAGTTCGGTTGGCAGAACACGCCGCCGCTCTTCGACAAACGCCTGGAAATCATGGTGGATTTCTTCATCCCGTTTTGTCCACCAGCCGAGGTCAATTTTGTTTTGTTCTAGAGCGTAATGAACTAGTGAAAGGGTTCCTTGCGGAATTTCGCAAAGGAGCTCTCTTGCTTCGATCACAGCCAGCTCGATCTTCTGCCATAGCGCTGTCTTGTTTGCGTCCGACCAAATGAGCTCAATCGTTGATTTTCGGTATCTCGTTATCATTTCCCCTCCTCTTTTGATTGCAAATTTGCTGCCAATCCCCTGTTCTTTGACACTCAATCGTAACAAAAATCCACACTCCTTGGCAAACAAAAATCCCCTTTCGGGGACCTTGCCCAAAAACGCTACTATTAGATTTATAGGTGCTGAGTCACTTCAACCAGGGATGGTTCGACGATGTTGTAACTCTTCACTGGCGAGGGCTGTTTTTCAGCCAATCCGAAAAATTCCACGGCACGATTCAAAATGAAATCAGGGTCGTGGTCGATGACGTGATTGCCGTATTCCGACAGAATGAAAGCCTTCTGCTGGCTCAATAATTTGGCGCCAAATTCCGGCAAGACCCGGTAATCAGTGACCACGTCTTTTTTGCTGTGGATGAACAAGGTCGGGATGGAAATCTTGTCCAAATCTTTGAGAAACTCACCCTCCAGATACCGCAACATCATCGAGCCGGCACCGATTGGTAGAAGACGCAAATCTTTTTGTCGCTGCAAGGTCCTCCAAACCGGGTACACGACCGGAAAAATCCATTCCGCGAAACGGATCATGGAGCGGAGCTTCAAACGAAATGGGGTCCCGATGCTGACTATACCATGGAGATTGCCAGAAGTTTTCGCGTGCTCCAACAAAAGCGCGCCGCCCAAGCTGATGCCGACGCCGATGACTTTCTGATATTTTTTCGCCTGGTCGGCGATGAGCGAGGCGATTTCTTTCTGGCATTGCTCGATAGTCAGTTCTGCAAAATCGTCCACAGCCGCGTTGCCGAAAAAATTGGTCGCGACCACATGGTAACCGCGCCGCTCGAAAGAAGTTTTCAAATCCAGCACGGGCACGAAATCAGGCGAAAAGCCGGGCAAGAGTACAAAACAAATTTGGGAAACGGATTTGTTCATAGCACCTTGTAAATCTTTATCTCTCATAGACCCTCGCGCAAAAGCTGGTAATCCTTGGGAAAAAGCCATAGTGAAAGGCGGAATATACTGTAGGTAATAAAAAATGCCGCGAAGACATCAATCGAATAATGAAGGTGACCTAAAAGTACGCTGATCCCGAAAAATACGGAAATAAACAAGAAAGTATATCTGAGCATTTTATTTTCCCAAAATATCAAAGTGGCCAAAAACGGCAAACCGGCGTGCCCGGAAAAAAAAAGTCCGCCCTGCTGGGCCACCCCGATCGCGACCAAGAATTTATTGCCGACCAGCACGGATTGACTGGGAAACGGACCGACGTGAGTCAAGGTGATAAAAACGGCGCGAATCAAGGTGAACAAGGCTGTACTTTTGAGAATGAACGGTATCCTTTTCGGCTCCAGAATCAAAAGGAGGACTGTAAATAAAATGACCAGAAGCCCGCCTTCGACGACTACGAAATCCACGTTCACCACAGGGATCTGATTGAGAATAATATCGTTGACGAAATTGCTTTGGTGTTCGACGGCATAGTTGCCGGCAACCCAATTGATGTAAAGACTGATTGCCAAAAACAACAAGCCTAAACCCACCGCGACTATAAACGATTTATTGACCCAATGAGCTTTATGCCTGGCAAAAAAACGTATCATAAAGAAAATTTGTTTGACGCCAAAGTTTCGGCCTCTTCCTCATACTGATGGCCTATACGGGAAAGCTGGACCCCGAGAACCAAAGCCTGCTCTTCAATAAGTCGCTCGTATAAAGACTCATACTGTTTGATAACATTTCTAAGGTCATGCGGCTGGATAATGTCGAGGCTTTTTTGCGCCATTTTTTGACGCAACGGTTCGTCAGTCAAAAGTTTGATGGCCGCGGCAGCCAGAGATTCGCTGTCATCCTTTGGGAACAGATAGCCGTTTTGCTCATGGTGAACCAGTTCGGGCAAAGCCATCACCTCAGCCGCCAAAATCGGCAGACCGGAAGCCATCGCTTCCATGGTCACGATGCTTTGCAGTTCTGCAATTCCGGCAATCACAAAAATGTGCGCGAGCGTATACAGCTTTGGTAAATCGTCGTCAGGAACAAATCCGGTGAAAGTCACCCTATCGCGCACACCCAAGGCTTCCGCTCGAGATTCCAGTGCTTGGCGCTGGGTGCCAGAGCCGGCCAAGACTAAATGGGCTGAAGTTTTTTGCAGAATTTTCTGCAACGAGTGGAGGATGACATCGATTCGTTTCTCTTTGTCCAAGCGCCCGACATACAAGAGAATCTTGCCATCCGGGATGCCATATCGTTTTTTCAGCTCCGCTCCGTCGTTGGCGGGATGAAACCTAGTGAGATCGATACCGCAAGAGATGGAAATGACTTGCTTTTTCAGGCCGGCCCTTTCGGTGTGCTTCGCGGCCGTTACGGTGGGAGCGGTCACTACAGGTAACCATTTGTAGACCCGTAAAAATTGGTTCCAGCCGAAACGCTTCAGTTTTTCTTCCGCCACTTTCGGGAGGTGCAAATAATGCACCAGGTTTTCCGGCATGAAATGGTTGGTCCCCAAGGTCGGGATGCCTAACTCTCGGGCCACATCTGCCACTGCTTTGGCAATCATGAAATGACTCTGGAGATGGATTATCTCCGGCTTGATCCGTTTGACTATTTTTCTGACCGAGCGCTTCGCCAAAAAAGATGGCGACACGCGAAAATCCGGATACACCAAAATGCTGACAGAACGAACCGCATAGACTTTCACCCCATTGTGGACAAAAGCTTCATCTCGGAAACTTCGCCCTGGACAGATGACTGACACGTCATGACCGCGGCGGGCCAAAGTAGTTGCCAACCGATAGGAAAAATAAGCAGCTCCGTTGACGTCCGGGTGATAAGTGACGCAGCCTAATAGTATTTTCATAAATCAGCCAAGTTCTCCATCTTCGTATTTTTTTCCAATTTTTCTAACGACAAGATAAAGTATGATCAACAGCACAACCACGGCCACGGTCACCAAGGCTGTGTAATCGAGATATCTATTAAGCTGGGCATAAGCCTGACCAAAATAAAACCCAATCAGCATCAGGATCAGCGCTTTCGGCAGCGTCGCTAAAAAATTATACCAAATAAACTTCCAAAAAGGAACTTTGGCCATGCCGGCCGCCACCAGAATTACTCCGCCAACCGCATGAGTGAGTTTCCCAAAAAAAAGGCTCTTGCCCCCGTGCTTTTCAAAATATGCTTCCATGAGCGCCAACCGCTCGGCAGTAATGCCGACGTAGCGACCCCAGCGTTCAATAAATCGATTTCGTCCCCAGCGTCCTATCGAATAATATAAACTATCCCCGACCAAATCGCCAAACAGCAAAACGAGATAGGCCAGAAAAAAGTTGAGATAGCCGAGGGAGACGAGAAACCCTCCGATAATCGTCACAATCGGTCCCTCCACGACGACAATGGGAAACAGCAATAAATATTTGTAGTGGATGAGCCAAGTTATTATCGTAGGCAAATCAAAATGCATATCTCGTATTATACACTTTTGCCGCAAAAAAGTAAGTAAAAACCGTCTCAGGGCAAGGGACCCAAACGTAAAAAAACTAATCAAAAATTAAGCATTCATGTCGTCTGTGGATACAAGCTCCCTAGATTTTCGAATGTAATAGTGGATAATAAGTGCGCTCGCAAGGAGAACGGTGCTCGAAAAAAAATTAGGAAGTGCTGTCCAGGAGCTAAGGCCACAACTCTCGACAACTCCGCTATCACCAACGGCAATGGTGCAAGGTCGAGCAAGATTGAGCACCGATATAGCATAGGCTAGGATAGAAAGGGCTATAAATACCCACGACCAAATCTTTTGGATCTTTATCCGCAGTAATGCAACCAAGCTAAACGTGATGCCTAGAAACCCAATTAAATATACAACAAATGGCAAATAGGCATTATAGAATATCATAAAAACTGGCACAGGCAAGCCTGTAATGCGAAGGATAAGTAATGCGAAAATCCCAAAAGGGACAATTAAAAAACCGACTGGATTCGCCACTATTAATATCATGTAAAACACTGTAGCAATCCACCAGACCTTAAGAGAAGTTTTGAATAATTGCTTCATCTAGAAAACTTACTTCCGATTGAATCGCATCGCACTGTTACTTTAATATTAACATCTTATTTATTCATTGAATAGTAGCCGCGTGATGCCACGAAGAAAGCGACCATCTCGGTCGCTTAATACTGGTGCCCGAGGAGAGACTCGAACTCTCATGGTCTTGCGACCGCAGGATTTTGAGTCCTGTGCGTCTGCCAGTTCCGCCACTCGGGCTAGTCTCCCAAAGTATATCAAAATTTTGACTGCAAAAAAAGCGCCACAGAACGAGGCGCTTTTTTCAAATTCGAACCAAAAATCAGGGTTGGATGGTGAACGTATTATCGCTCTGATCGCTGACAGAGCCTCCGCCACCAGGCGAGCCCTGAGAAAGAACAACGATTTTGTAGTTCGTCGCCGCAGACACATTGTCAGGCACCCAAGTGTAGCTGCTATCCAAAATATTCGTGGTGATGCTCTGATTGATACCCGCCCGGCTGAAATAGATATCGACTTTACCCTGGGATTGATCTGGATACCAGTTTCGTTTCCAGGTAATCTTGATCGGCTGTAAATGCGCAAACGTTTCTTCACCATTTGGGGTCAACACAGTGACAGCCGGTCCGAAAGCCGACGTATCATTACCAACATTGACCTGATAAGTACTACTCGAAGTGCCGCCCTTTCCGTCGCTCACGCTTACTATGATGGAATATTGGCCCAAAAAGCTCCACGCATGACTGACAGTCGAGCTTGTTCCGGACGAAGCAAGTGTGGTGTATTTAGGCGTGGCATCCCCCCAGTCGACGATATAAGTGAGTCTGTCATTGTCCGGATCAGCTGCCGTGATTGTAAAATTTTGCGTGGTTGCGGGAAACGTGGCGATCACTCCGCTGATCACGGGTGCCGAGGGTGGCTGGTTGGATGATGTGCCAGTACCGTAGCCGGGTGTTGGAGAGGGCGTCGGAGTCGGAGCAGGTTGCGGAACCTGCACGGGTGGACTACTGGGCTGCCCTTCGATTGGCAAAGCCAGGTCTGCCGTGTTTGTGGCAACGATATTTTGCAGCTGGTACCGAGCTGCATAAAAAGCCTCAAGCGACGGGATGCCCCGCCTGCCCGCATCTGTGATCAAATAAACCGTGCCGCTGTCATTTATGAGCGTGCCGGGCAGATGCGCGGAACTTGCCGAGTCTATAGTCGCGGTCGGCAGAAGTCTCGAAAGAGTTGTCCCTGGCTCTCGCAGGACACTGGCAAAAGAATAACCCAAACCGAGAAAAACATCGGCCGAGGAAAACGGATGTTTCGTTCCATCAGAAATCAAGTATACAGTCGGGGTATGGTCTTTGACCAAAGCGCCGTCGCGGTAGGACATCAGCGGCCCCTCCGGCAGAGCCAAGTCTGCGGTAGTCGCCGGCGTGGCGTCACCGAACAGGTACCCGTTGGAAAAATAAATAGTCCTCGATGGAAAGCCGCGACGCTGCCCGCCGCTAATCAAAAATATGGCCCCGTTTGGAGCGCGCACCACTGCCCCTTCGTTGCCTGTTCCTAGGGCAATCGCGGGAAGCGAAAACAATGTACCAAGTAGAGCTCCGGCTAAAACAGCAGAATCAAAAAATTGAATTTTTTTTCTCATATGTATTTTAGATTGAAGCTTGGATTCTTTCTATATTTATATCACCTCACGGCCGATAATGCAAGATTTTTCAATTCACCAGCTGCGGATCAATTTCCACCACCTGACCCCGCTTGATTTCGCCAGAAATAAGTCCTTTGGCAATGTAATTTTCAATCCGATCCTGGATGTAACGACGCAAAGGCCGGGCCCCAAATTCGGCACTATACCCTCCTCTCGCCACTGTAGCCGCCAGCTCGGGAGTGATATTGATTTTTATGTCTTTTTGAGCCAAACGCACGTTCAGTTCTCGCAGCAAAAGCATGGCTACTTGCGTCAATTCCTCTTCCGTCAAGGGGCGGAAAATGATGACCGCATCAAAACGGTTCAAAAACTCGGGCCGGAATATTCCTTGCCGCTGGATGCTATCCAAAAGCTGATCGCGCGCCTCAGCCGGATTTTGGCCGCTCTTGACCATTTGCCGAATCTCCTCGGCTCCCGCGTTTGACGTGGCAATGATCATGGTATTGACGAAACTGACGCTGCGACCCAAAAAATCCGTCAAGCGGCCTTCATCCAAAACTTGCAAAAACAAATCCAAAACCTTGGAATGGGCTTTTTCCAATTCATCAAATAAGATCAAAGAGAAAGGGTTCTGCAGCACGGCTTCGGTCAGAAGGCCGCCCGCATTTGTATCAGCATCGCCAATCAAACGGTTGATGCTGTGGACCTCCTGAAACTCGGACATATCAAACCTGATAATCCTTTGCTCGCTACCAAAATACACAGCGGCCAAGGCCTTGGTCGTTTCCGTCTTCCCGACCCCGGTCGGACCCATGAAAAGAAAACTACCAATCGGGTGTTTTTCCGAACGAATCCCCGACCTGGCGCGGCGAAGGGCATTGGCCAGCTGTTCAATCGCTTCCTGCTGCCCGACGATGCGCTCGTGCAGAATTGTCTCCAAATTCATGAGTGTATCTTTTTCTGCAGCAGCGACCTTTTCCACCGGAACCTTCGTCCTCTGGCTAACGACTTTTCTGACGTGCTCCGCAGAAACAATCTTTTCGCCCAATTTGGTGACCACAAAGACAGCAGTTTCTTCCAAAATTTCCAGGGATTTTTCAGGATTAGGCAAAGTTTGAATGAGCTTTTCACTCAATGCGACTATCTCATGCAACGATTCATGGGTAAACCACAAACCAAAACGCTTCTCCGCCGGTACGGCAGCGTCTTGTAAAATGAGCAAAGTTTCGGCCGCCGACGGCTCGCTTAGTTCCAGCTTGCTCATCAAGCGTTCAAGTTGAGGGTTTTTCCCGATTGTCGCTTGGTAACCTTGAAACGTCGTGATACCCATGACCCTCAGGCCTGACTGCAAAAACGGAAGGAGGGCTTCAGCCGCGTTGACTCGCCCCGCCTCTGGATGCGGATCAAGGAAAGCATCAAAATTGTTGATTACCAGGATCACATTTTCTGCCGAGAGCGCCTCGCTGAACAGAGCCCGAATATGTTCCAAAACTTCATTGAGTGACTTGGTCCCGCCAATCACAGCCGCCGAGTCAATCTGCAATAACCGCTTGTAGCGAAGCGGACCCAAAACGTCTCCACGGTTGAGTTTCGCTGCAAAAGCGCGCAGCAAAGTGTGCCGGCCGACTCCCGGGGCCCCGACTAAAACGACATTTCCGAAACCCGCCGAGCGCACCAGCGCGCGTTGCAAAATCTCCACTTGATTATTGCGTCCGTAGAGATGTTCGGGTGGTTTGTGAATCCGAACCAGGGCGGTCAAATCCGTCGCCACTCTATCCAAATTTATGGTATACCCGGCTGCCCAGTCCTTGCCGATGCCTTTGGTATCCAATAAATTTTCTCGGGTCCAAAACTCACCACGCTGCATTTTCGAAACATCCAATCGCCGGCGCCAGTCAGCGACTTCTCGCAAATCTTTTTCCTCGATCTCAAATTCAAACATCAGTTTCTGAAAAATTTTATCCAATTCGAAAACCGCCACCAGCAGGTCCGCTTCGGTAATCTGCAGGTTGTTACCGGCCAAGACCTTTTGCCAGGCCGTCAGCAAAACTTCGCGCAGAGACAAAGCGGCCGCTGGCGGGTATTGTTCCTTTACTTTTCTGCCCAATTCCTCTGGCGGGAGGTCGAGCCGGTGCCAAACCCATAGAAAACTTTCGTGTCGCAATAGGTAATCCCAAAACTGGGCTAACAAAAAATTTTCTCCGCGCGCTCCCACGTCTATCAAACGAGCGGCTGAAAAGCTCAAAATCCGGCCATACGACTCATGCTCCCAGGATTTTTGAAGTTCCTCGAAATTGGCCGGATGCTCATTTTGTAAAAAAACTAGAAAAAGCCAATAAAGTCCCAGTAGCAGAAAAAACCCAAAGAAAACCTCGGCTGTGCCAAAGGCAAACCATAGAATCGAAGACTTGGTGTCCCCAAGCAAAATAGTTGTAAAAAAACCAGTTAGACTGATCACTCCGGCAAGCCACAGAAAAACTCCAGTCCGTGATCTGGACAAATGTCTTTCCAGGATCAGGGCCGACCTGTAACCGGACTGTTCAATATAGATATCTTTTCCTGATAAAATTTTCATATTCTCAAAGTCGGCGTGATGAATCCGGCAAAAAACAGCCCCACAATCAAAATCGGCAAAACGTACCACAAAATAAAAGCGGCTAATGTCAAAAGTGTGAAAAAAATAAAAACAACCAAGCCCGCCGCCATCACTACGAGCCGCAAGACGGCCCCGATGAAACGCGAAATAAAATTCCAGCCCCACACGTGGAGAAACCGCGCTAGGTCAAATCCTCGACCATAAGAGCTGACGTCCTTGTGCCAGGGCGCAAACAAGCGAGGCACAAAATAGCCGATGGAAAAAAATCTCCAGGTCCAAGTCAAAAAATTCCGTCCCGTCCGCAAAACCTCCACCGGGGCTTGCCAGAAAAACCAACGGATAAACAAAAGGAAAATACTGTCGGTCATCGATGCAAAACTTTCAAAAAGTGAAAAGCCTTTTTTAACTTGTTTGTTTCTTCCGCGTCCACGCCAAACGCACCAAAAAGACCGAAAACCAGGCAACTGCTATCCCCCCGACGATATCCACCGGATAATGTACGCCGGCGTAAACTCTGATGAAACCCTCGAGTAGAGCTCCTAGTATTAAGATAACACCGAACTTTTTATCGAACAAATACACGGCAAAAGCAATGGCAAACATGTAGGAAGCATGCCCGGAAGGAAAGGCTGACTCTGCTGCGCTCTGCGCCACCAGTTGGTGCACGTTTGGCAGAACGACGAATGGGCGCAAACGATGATATGAGTAATGAATAACTTCGGCAAAAACTCCGCGGGCCAGCAACGCAGAGAGGCCTGCTATCCAAAAAATCTTTCGATTTTTGAAAAAGTAATACAGTAAAATCCCTGTGTAAACAACCAGGGAGATTTTGTTGAGAGCAAAAAACAGGCCGTCCCAAAGATGGGAATGATGGGCAAGGCCATATATAGCATAAAACCATTTTGTATCTAGACTGGACACTTATTTTTGTTTCAAACTCATCGTTTTTAAAATCTTGTAAACTTGACCTTGATCGTCTTTCAACCCTACTCCGATTGTTTCCAACTTAAAAGTTGTGCTCAAAGCGGATTGATTCCGCGACATTTGTAGCGCAAATCCGGGCTCTTTGAATCTGGTTAAAGTGACATGAGGGCTATAAGGAAGCCTCGGGGGTCTGATTTTCTTGGCGTAACGTTTTGTTTCTGTCCCTAGGCGTTTACGAAATTTTTCTAATTCTCTTCTCGGTTTTATATTTAAGACGAGGAAGCCGCCTTTGTCGCTCGAATAACCGTCTGTACGGACGGGAAAAGCTTTCACTCCTTCCAAAAAAACAGTCAGTTTGCTCAAAACGAAATTCAATTTATTCTTATTAACCGTTGCCCCAAACAAAGTTATGTGGGGGGAAAATTTCTTGCTATCAACAATAAACCGATGGGGATGAAGTCGCGCAACTCGCTGGGCATTCTTAGCCACCTTTGAATTTATGTCTGGCGGCAACAAAATAAAAAAATTTACTTCCATAACATCTAATCAATCCCCGGCACGGGGTATTTACTGGCAAAGGCTTTCACCTCACGTTGAATTTTTTGAACTAACGGGTGCGCGACCAACTTTTTCGCATAATCTTTCACTGCGGCTACCCGCTTTTCCTTTTCTTCAGGCAATGCGGTTTTGGCAAACTCTTTGATAATCTCAGCAATCCATTTCCCGATTTTTTTCATTTCTTCTTCTTTCATCCCGCGCGAAGTGAGGGCAGGCGTACCTAATCGAATCCCGGACGGGTAATACGGCGGGGACGGATCATTGGGAATCGGGTTTTTATTGACTGTAATGTTTGCTGCCTCCAGGGCTTTTTCTACAAAAATTCCTCTCCCCGTACCGAACGGGCGCAAGTCCACCAACAACAAATGATTATCAGTCCCGTTGGAAATAAGCTTTATTCCCTCTTCCATCAAAGTTCCAGCCAGAGTTTTGGCGTTTTTGACTATTTGCTGAGCGTAAGTGCGGAACTCCGGAGTTCCCGCTTCCGCAAGCGCCACTGCAACTCCCGCAATCGTGTGCTCGTGCGGGCCCCCCTGCATCCCGGGAAATACAGCCTTGTCTACTCTTTCTTTGTATTCCTCGCGGCAAAAAATCATGGCAGCGCGCGGACCACGCAAAGTTTTGTGCGTCGTGGTAGTAATCACATCCATAAAAGGAAACGGCGACGGGTGGACGCCGCCAATAATCAAACCAGAAATATGCGAAATGTCAGCCATGGATAGGGCCCCGACTTCTTGAGCTATTTCGCTCATTTTTTGGAAATCAATCAAGCGCGGATAAGCCGTGAAACCGGACACGATCAATTTTGGCTGTTCCTGTTTAGCAAGCTTAAGGATCGAGTCATAATCGAGCATCTCAGTATCAGGATCGACTTCATAGTGGACGAATTTAAAAGCCCGGCCGGACAAACTCACTGGATCTCCGTGCGTGAGGTGACCGCCGTGCGCCAGGCGTAGGGACATGATCTTATCCCCCAATTCCAGGAGCCCCAGATACACGGCAATATTGGCCGGACTGCCCGAATACGGCTGCACGTTGACGTGATACTCGCTAGCGCCGAAAACTTCTTGAGCGCGCCTTTGCGTCAACCGTTCGATTTCGTCAATGTGAACATTGCCTCCGTAATAACGCCGCCCGGGATAACCCTCAGCGTACTTGTCATTGAGGATGCTGCCCATCGCTTCGAGGACTGCAGCGGATGCGTAATTCTCGGAAGGGATCATTTCCAAGCCTTCCTTTTGCCGGATTTTTTCTTGCTCAATGATTTTGTAGACTTCCGGATCCTGTTTTTGCAGATTCATAGCTTATTTCAAAAATGCGTAAAACAAAGTCATGATGCCAACAAGGCCGAAAACCCAAAAAATGCTGCCGCCGCTGGCCAAAATTGCAATGGCCGCTAGTGCGGTGACGACTTTTCCCACGGCCAGGCTGAATTCATAAAATACACTATAGGCAATCGCGTAATCCGCGCCCTTGCTGCTGCCACGCTCATAAGTGAGCGCCAGCATCGGTACGCTCACCACGTCTTTGCCCGCCTTCGTCAGGACATCAAAAGTCAGGACTGTCGACAGAGAGGTGGCCGCAAACCGCAATAACCAAGTCACTCCGTAAAAAATCGCGCTGGGAAAAATTATACTGCGCTTATCCTTGAAATCAGCAACGCGTCCTACGTACAACATTAACATAGTCCCGATTACAGTGGCAATCGTGCTGACCAAGCCGACATTCAGAACATCAGAGATAACAACGTACATGTAGACCGGCCACAGACACATCACCATCAAATCCTCGGCATAGCCCCAGTAGCCAAAAAAATTACTCGGGTGTTTGCGGAAAACCTGCCACAGGTTGCGCAATCTAAATTCGTGGCGCGAATATACCTCGGGGCTGGTGAACAGCGGGTAAGCTGAAAAAAGCATAATAATCGACGCGCCAATGAACAAAAACAGAAACCCAAATTGTTCGGAAATAAACCCGCCCAAAAACGGACCGAGAATAAACGCCAACTGCACGAGGGCTTCCAAAACGCCGATTTCTCGGCCCCTTTGCATCGCCCGCGAAGACAAAGACACTTCGGCATTGTAAGCCGGCCAAAACCACGATTTCTGAAGAGCGTAGAAAAAGGGCGCCGCAAAAATGAGCGCCGGATGAGCGCGAACTGAAAACAAAATCAGCCAGTAAATAACGTAGAAAATATTCGCGACAAAGATCGAGTGTTTGTACCCGAAACGGCTGGCAAACTTGGCGCCCAAGGTGACGAGCAAGGCGTATAGTACGTACACTTCCACGTAAAACCACATTATCCGGATCAAGCCATACCCGAGCGTATACAGATAAATCGGCTCGAAAATAAACACCAGAGAAATAGCGAGATTGTTCAAAAACGCGTTCCAATACACTTCTTCAACCTCGCGGTTCAAGTGCTTGGAAAAATAGTGGAATCGATATTTCATCTTAAGCATTGTGCAAGGCTTTGAGTATGAGTTTTTTACTCAGCGGCCCTTTGCGCAAAATCCTGATCTTACCATGTCGAATCTCAACGAGCGTGGATGGGCGTCTTTTGGGCAACCGGCCGGCATCCAAGTACAAATCAGGCTGCCGAATTTTGGTTTGAAATTCCTTCAGCGTTTCTGCAATCGAGTAGGGAGTACGCCCACCCGCAAAGTTCGCGCTAGTGGCCGTAATCGGCCGACCCAGCTTCCTCACCAAACTCAGGGCGATTTTGTTCTTGGGCATCCGAATGCCGAGCCTACCTGAGCCTGCCGAGAGTTTGCGGACTGAGGCTGGAATTTTTGGCTTGAGGGGCAGCACCAAACTCAAGGGACCTGGCAAAAAGTGACGAAACAAAGCCGTGGACTGCTCATCAAAAAAAACGTATTGTTTGGCCATCTGCAGTGAGGTCACGACCACGTGCACCGGTTTGGCAAAATTTCTCCCTTTCAAACGATAAAGCCTGGCCACCGCCCGCGAATTCAAAGCGTCGACCCCGAGTCCGTAAGCCGTGTCAGTGGGATATACCATACTACCTCCGGTGCGGAGGCAGCGTACCGCTTTTTCTATTGCTTTTTGGTTTGGTTTGAGTATCAAAACGGTGGAGTCTAATTAGATACTGACTTGGGAATGATTGGTTAGATCATTCGGGGAGCCGACCTTGTGCCACCACTGCGCTTTGACCACGCTGACTTTGGCTCCCTTTTTTACCATCTGCAAAAAAGTCTGCGGCAAACCATATTCAGTGGCCGGAATCCCAGCCGAGACCAGCGGATAGTCAAAAAAAGTTTCGTCCAGAACGTATGCCCCAGTATTTACCATCACACCTCGCTGAGCCGGTTGCCTTTCCACAATATCGATGACCTGGCCGTAGTCATCGGTTTTGATCAGGCCGTTGCGGCCATCTTTGAGCGCGTCGTCGCGCATTTCCCATATCAAAATCGCCAGAGACTTTTTGACGAGCGCTTCCAAATCTTTTTTGTAATACAAATCATCACCCATGATGACCAAAAAACGGCCGTGCAATCTCCCTTTGCACATGGACAGCGCGTGCGCCGTGCCCTTGAGATCTTTCTGTTGAACGTAAATAATTTTTTTACCCAAAAATTCATTTCCAATGAATGTTCGGATTTGCTCCTCCAAATAGCCAACTACCAAAACTACCTCATCAATCTCATCCGGCATGGCTGTGAGGTTGTGCTCGAGAAGCGTACGATCTTGAATTTTCAAAAGCGGCTTTGGGGTATTTTTTGTCAGCTCCCCCATCCGGGTACCCAGACCTGCCGCTAGAATAACTGCTTGCATAAGTCGAGGGGCTACGTACCAACCACAAAATTAATAATCTTGCCTGGGACATAGATTACCTTGCGTACCGTCTTGCCGTCAAGGTATTTGGCCACATTCTCTTCTTTCAAAGCTTGCAGCTTTGCAGCATCTTCCCCCGCATTCACTGGAAGCTCTATCGTAGCGCGATGCTTGCCGTTGACCTGGACTGCAACAGATACCTTTTCTTCTTTGATGAGCTCCGGGTCATACTTTGGCCATTGTTCGAGTTGAATGGATTTTTTATGGCCAAGTTCAGCCCAAAGCTCTTCAGTCAGGTGAGGTGCAAAAGGAAAAAGCAGTTTTAAAAAAATTTTCCAATCATTCTTACTTATGTCGTGGTACTGATAATATTCCATAAAAGCAGCAACAGCAGTATTAAACTTAAACGCCTGAATATCCATTGTAATCTTCTTTATGAGCTTATGAATTTTAGGAGAATCGGGATGGCTGTTCTCCTGTGTATAAAAATTAGATACTCGACTCAAAAATCTGAATACACCTTTTATCCCATCAATATTCCACGGCTTTGCGTCCTCCAGAGGCCCCATAAACATTTCATACATCCGCATTGAGTCCGCGCCAAATTCCTCAACAATATCGTCAGGATTGATGACATTACCGCGCGATTTGCTCATCTTCTGCCCGTCAGGACCTAGAACCAGCCCTTGATTTCGCAGTTTCAAAAATGGCTCGTCAAAGTTGAGATATCCCAAATCGCGCAAAACTTTGCAGAAAAACCGGGCATACATCAGATGCAGAACCGCGTGCTCTGCCCCGCCAACATACACATCCACCGGACACCATTTGGCGATTTCTTTGGCTGACGCAAACTCTTTTGCGTTGTTCGGATCAGTGTAGCGCAGCCAATACCAGGACGAATCAACAAAAGTGTCCATGGTATCAGTCTCCCGACGAGCTGCCTTGCCGCAATTTGGACACTTCACCTTATTGAAAGATTTTGATCGTGCTAGTGGTGACTCTCCAGTCGGCTGAAAATCCACGTCTGTTGGAAGTGTGACAGGGAGGTCTTTTTCCGGCACTGCCTGCATGCCGCAATCGTGGCAATAAATGATGGGGATGGGAGCTCCCCAATACCGCTGCCGGCTGATCAACCAATCGCGAAGTTTGAATTGAACGGCTCTACTACCGATTTCATTTTTTTCTAACCATTCAATAACTTTATTCTTCGCCTCACGGACTGTTAGGCCATTCAAAAAATCAGAATTTATTACCTTAGCCTCCCAGTCATCATGAACAAATGGGGTATGCTCTATATATTTAAAACCCCCGGCCTTTATCTCTTTAAAGACTTTTTTCTTTGCTTCCTCGGTATTAAATTCAAATGCATGGAACCACCTATTAAAATAGCGTGTGGCACTATACCGCGGGTAATCCTCTATGCTAACCTTTTCCTTAGTAATTATTTCTTGCAATTTGATCATCTTCGCCTGCTGCTCTGTGCTCCCAATAAGCTCAATACTAATTCCATCATTTACTTTTCTAATATTTATTCCTTGCTGGGTAGCAAACTCCCAATCTCTAAAATCATGTGCAGGCACGGCCATGATGGCGCCAGTGCCATAATTCATCAAAACATAATCAGCTATCCAGACTGGGATTTTTTCTTTGGTTGCTGGATTGATCGCCCACACCCCTTTGAGCTCGACTCCGATTTTGTCTTTTTCCAGAGCTGTTCTTTGGAGTTCTGTTTTACTCTTTGCCTGCTCGATATATTTTTCGACCTCTTGAAAATTGGAAATTGAAAATTGCAAATTCTTCACCTGCGGGTTCTCTGGAGCCAAAACCATATAGGTTGCTCCAAATATTGTATCGGGTCGAGTGGTAAAAACTTTGATGGAATTTTTGACCGCATTCAAAACTTCCAGCTCCTCTTTCCCCTTCACATGAGGCTTCGAGGCTCTGAATTTTACCAAACTGCCTCCTAGTTTTTCTTTCAAGGCCAAAGAAGCTGATTCTGGCACGATCTGATCGCTTTCATCCTGCAAAATGACGATTTGCTTCGCGTTCTTCTTTATGGCTTCAAAATCAAAATTCCAGTTCAGCTCCTTTTCAAACGACCGGGCCTTGTCCAAAAATTTTGGGGTTAGAAAACTCCCAACCAAGACTAGCTTGGAAATAGGCTGTTTCAATTTTTCCAGCATTTTGAGAGCCATCACGCCACCCAGACTGTGCCCGATCAAAACCGAACCTTCATCCAGGCGGGATTTCTGCAAAAGATCGGCGATTATTTCATTTTCCGGATATTTTTCCGTTCTTTTGTATACTATTGTTTGCGCTCTGGCTCCAGTGGATTGTAAACTTTTGGTTAACCAGGGATAAAAATTATCTTGTTCGCTACTAGTCCAGCCCGGCAGGACAATATAGTTGGATTTTATGGCAAGCGGAAACTCAATCTCCGCTCCTTCGCTTCTTCCGATCCAATTCCGTTGCATGGTCTTAATCGGCTCCGGCCAGTCTATCTTCTCTAAGCCGTCCAGCAACTCATCCGCATAGTCAGTAATTTTATAAAACCACTGCGATAGAAGCTTCTGCACAACCTGCGTGCCGCAACGCTCGCAGCGACCAGCGATGACTTGCTCATTCGCCAAAACTGTCTGGTCTTTGGGGCACCAGTTCACATAAGCTTCTTTGCGATACGCCAGACCCTTCTCGTAAAATTTCAGGAACAGCCACTGCGTCCATTTATAATATTCCGGATCCGAAGTATTTACTTCCCGGTCCCAGTCGTAGGACAGCCCCAGGGACTGAATCTGCTGTCTGAATCTTTTGATATTGGCCGCGGTTGATTTGGCCGGGTGAATTTTTTCTTTGATCGCATAATTCTCGGCCGGCAACCCAAAAGCATCCCAACCCATCGGGTGCAGGACGTCATAGCCGTTCATGCGCAGATACCGTGAATAGATGTCAGTCGCGGTATAACCTTCGGGATGGCCGACGTGCAGCCCCGCGCCCGAGGGATAAGGAAACATATCCAGGATATATTTCTTTTTCTTCCCCGGATTTTTCGGCGTGGCGTAGAGCTTCTGCTCTGCCCATTTCTTCTGCCACTTTTTTTCAATTTTGCTGTGATTGTACTTGGTCATCGCTTTTTCAAGCTAAGTTCTTTCATAATTTTCGAATGCAAAACCGGATTGGCGGCGAAGATCGACTCCGAATTCCATTTGTAAGATTTTCCAAATATATCGGTGACTTTAGCGCCTGCTTCTCCCGCAATAAGTGCGCCCGGTGCGTAATCCCAGATTTCACCAATAGTGTTAATATCGAAATCAATCCGGCCAGCCGCCACCCAGGCCAGGGTCAAACCGCCGGAAGCGAGCGAATTATCCCAAATGTCGAAATCTAAAATCAGTCTTTGGAGCTTTTGAGACAGCGTCGGGGATGGCCGATCACGGCCCCAGACAATGGCTGCAAGCGAGGACTCTATCTTATCTACTGAATTCACCCTGATTCGCTGATTGTTCAAAAAAGCACCTCGGCCTTTTGTTGCAAAGAAATATTCGTCGTGGATCGGGTCATAAACCGCGCCGACTTCAATCCTCCCGTGCTTCACGAAAGCAAGCATGGTACAAAAGACGGGAATTCCCCTTGCAAAATTTCTCGTCCCGTCCAAAGGATCAACTATCCAGAATTGATTTTTATCTCCCTTGAATCCCGTTTCTTCTCCCAGTATTCCGTGGCCAGGAAAACGCTTGTGGAGCTTATCCGCCACAAATTTTTCAGCAGCCAGATCATACTGCGTGGTAATATCCCAAAATCCATTTTTTTCCTTAATTCGGAGTTTCTTGCCGAACCCCTCCCGCAAAATCGCTCCGGCGCCTTTGGCTAAATTTTTGATGAAAGTTTCCATTATTTTAGCTCCCGCATTATTTTACGATGCAAAAGCGGACTTGCCGCTACGATACTTCGTGAACTCCAATCATATTTCTCGCCATTCAACTGAGAAATTTGGCCACCTGCCGCTTTGACCATCAAACTACCTGCCACATAATCCCACGGGCTGGCGCCGCTAAAAATTGCTAAATCGAAACGTCCGCTCGCCACGTAAGCAAGAGACAATGCAGCCGTGGAAATATAAGCATTCCACAATTTCGTCCGCAAAACAAAAGCCTGGAGCCGAGCCTGCAGTCTGCTTGTCATCACATCGGGACTTTGCTCTACAGAACCTAGCGCCGATTGCAAATGCCTTTGCTTGCTCACAAAAATCTTTTTTCCGTTCAAAAAAGCGCCGCCGTTTTTCTTGGCAAAAAAAAGCTCTTGTGCCATTGGATTATAGATTGCGGCGTATATCGGGATATTTTCTTCCAAAAAACAAATCGCAACGCAAAATATCGGTATTCCGCGGGAAAAATTGAGCGTTCCATCGAGAGGATCAATAACCCACATATACCTCCCTACTGTGCGATGCGTTTTTTCTTCTGAATAGATGGAATGACCTGGAAATTTTTTGCGAATTGTGTCAATCAAAAACTTTTCTGACGCCAAATCATATTTAGTAACGACATCACGCGCACCTTTTTTTTGACCGATATTAATTTTCTTGCCAAGCCCGCCCCGCAAAATGGCTCCAGCGCCTTTGGCTAAATTTTTGATGAAAGTTTCCATCTAGATTTGAAATAATTCTCTGGCATTCTTGGTCGTCGCTTCCTCTACTTCCGCGACTTCAACTTTTTTCCATTCCGCGATTTTTTGCGCCACGTATTTTACATAGGCCGGCTCATTGCGCTTGCCGCGAAACGGCACTGGCGTCAGGTAGGGTGCGTCTGTTTCCACCAAAATCCGCTCGAGCGGACAATTTTTGACCACCTCTTCGCTTCGGCCGGTCTTATCAAAAGTGATAATGCCATTGAGAGCGATGTACAATCCCAAATCAGTAAACTTTTTCGCTTGCGCCCAGGTGCCAGTAAAACTGTGGACCTCTCCCGGTCCGTCATAATGAGTTTGTAAAATCTCAAACAAATCGTCATACGCATCGCGGCAGTGGATCATCACAGGCTTGCCCGTCTCCTTGGCCAGCAACAAATGCTGCTTCACGACTTCTTCCTGGATTTTGCGAACTGTGGCCGGATCCTCGTTTGGCGGCATCCGGTAATAGTCCAGGCCAAACTCCCCTATGGCTACGACCTTGATACTCCGGCTGACCAAATCCTTGTAGCTATCAGCGTTGAACTCCTCCCCTCGGGTGCGAAAACTGGTTTCCTCCTCATCCACGTGATGCTCAAACAGGTGGATGGGGTGCAAGCCCACGGCCGCATAGACTCCGTCAGAATATCCCTCAGCCATCTCGACCGCTCGGCGGCTGGTCTCAAATTGGGTACCCACGTTCACGAGCCAAATATCCTCAGCAAGGCTTCGTTCCACTGCCGCATCCGCATCTCCGCGAAACGCCTGGAAATTAACATGTGTATGAGTGTCAATCAGTCGCGGCATAATTATTTCTCCAAACGCGGAAACAGCGGCTCGGCTTTCGCCACTCTTTCCGCGGACAAACCGCTCCGGATCGCTTCCGCAGTTTCGGGCATGTAGGGCGCTAATTTTTTGGCAACCTCATAAAGCAGCGCCACTAGATTGGAAATGACTTCCTCAAAAAGTTTGGGATTTTTTTTCGCGCTCTCCCACGGCTTCGTCTCGTCTATGTATTTATTGGCCCAGGCCACCTCTTCCCAAATCCGCGCCAGTGCTTCGTGGAAGCGAAACTCCTGCAACATTTCATCGACTTCATCAAACGATCGCGGACTATGGACCATGTCAGGCAAATGCCCGTCCAAATTATTCGCAATCAAGGTGGTCAACCGGCTGAACAAATTCCCGAGCCCGTTGGCCAGATCCCCTTCGTAACGAGCTGCGAGTTTCTCCAGAGAAAAATCGCCATCTTGCCCAAACGGGATCTCGCGCAACAGAAAATATCGAACAGTATCGGCCCCGTATTTTGCCACCAAATCATTGGGATCAATGACATTGCCCAGAGATTTGCTGATTTTCTGACCGTTGATGGTGAAAAAACCGTGCGCAAAGACTTTTTTCGGCCAGGGTATGCCGGCAGCTTCCAAAAGCGCAGGCCAAATGATGCAATGAAAACGGGTAATGTCTTTTCCGACAATATGAACGTCGGCGGGCCAAAACTGCTTGTATTTTTCACCCTCTGGAAAGCCGAGAACGGAAATATAGTTGAACAGCGCGTCCACCCAGACATAAACAGTCTGCGACTGGTCCCACGGGACCTTAATACCCCACTTTACGTTCGGCCGGCTGATCGCCACGTCTTCCAACCCTTGTTCAATAAAAGCGATGATTTCGTTGCGACGCGACTCCGGTTCTATGATAAATTCACCAACCCTGATCCGCTCTTCCAAAATTTGCCCGTAGTCCGAAAGCTTGAAAAACCAATTTTTTTCTTTGAGCAACTCGGGTTTGGTTTTGTGGTCAGGACAGAGGCCATTCGCGTCCAAATCCCCCTCTCTGAGGAAGGCTTCGTGTCCCACGCAATACAATCCCTGATATTCGCCCTCGTAGACTTTTCCGGACTTTTTCAAAAGTTCGAGGAACTGTATCACCGCCCGCTCGTGCCGCTTCTCAGTCGTGCGGATGAAATCGTCCGGCGCTATGCCTAGGCTATTCCAGGCGAAAGAAAATTTGGCTGACATTTCATGAGTGAACTCCTCCGGGGTTTTGCCGGCGGCTTTTGCCGCTCGCTCGATTTTCGAGCCGTGCTCGTCAGTGCCAGTCAAAAAGAAAGTCGGCGTCCCGGAAAAACGATAAAACCGCGCCAACACGTCAGCGGCAATGGTCGTGTAAGCCGTGCCAATATGCGGCTTGTCGTTGACATAGTATATAGGCGTGGTGATGTAGAATTTTTCTGGTTTGGTGATTTCAGGCATAGCTAATCCGACTCCTGCCCTCCGGAGCTCCGCCCCAGCGAAACGAAGGATGGGTCGTTGACATAATAGATGGGTGTGGTGATATAAAACTTTTTTGGTAATTCTTCTGACATTGCTAATTCGATTCTCGCCTCGCCCGGACCCGAGACACGGGGCTGGGGAGGGCTTTATTTATATAGATAAGGTCATCGCAATGAAAAATTTGTGAAACATTCATCCATAAAACAAAAAGGTCCTGACAGACCCCTTTATTATGCCAAAATTGGCAGTATTTCGCAATTTTTGATTTATGCCGTTTGGTGATCCCGACTTTCCAAAAAGTCCGTCAAAAAAACTTGAAACGACGAGACGATCGGAACCGCCAAAAACATTCCCAAAATTCCCGCTAGTTTGAAGCCGACCAAAACCGCCACCATAATGACCACGGGATTGGCTCCGACAGTGCGCCCCATAATCTTTGGCACCAGAATGTAATTCTCAATCTGCTGGATGAGGATGTACATTGCGATTGTAAACAAGGCCAGAGGGGGCGACTGCACAAAAGCCAAAAATACGCCCGGCACAGCCGAGAGGATTGGCCCCAAATAAGGCACAATCTCGAGGAGTCCGGCCAACAGGGCAAGTGCCAGCGCAAATTTGACATGCAAGATCATCAGCCCAATGTAGGCTAGGATGAACAGGCAAGCCGAGAGAATCAGTTGTCCCAAAAGCCAACGACCGATTTTATTCTGAATCCGATCCGTCAGCGCCGCTGCATAAGCTTGGTGCTTGAAAGGGACCAAGGATTTGATAAAATTTTTCAGTCCGTTTTCTGAGGAGATGAGATAAAACGAGATGGCCAACACAGAAATGACTTGGATAAAACCGCTGAATACGCCGAGAGTCGTTTGGAAAAAATTACTGGTGAATTTGCTGAAACTAGCACCCAGAGAAGAAAACCCGTTGGTGATCCCCAGCTGATCCAAGACTTTCGCCACTGTCGCGTGCTGGGAGAGTTCGCTGCGAAAAGTCTCAAACCGGCCGGCGAGCTGATTGAATTGCCCGACCATCGGTGGGATCAAAAAATAAAAAACCAAACCGAAAAAACTGACAAACACCAGATAAACTAAAATTACCGACAAGCCGCGCGGAAATTTGGCTTTGCGGTACATCCAGTCGACCAAAGGATCCATGGCAGAAGCTAAAACAATCGAAACAACCAAAATTAAAATGATGTCCTTCACCGTATACAGGGCGAAAAGCAACAAAGCAAAAACTACGATCTTGACTAGCGAGGCCGTAGAAATGTCGTATGAAACTTTTTGGACTTTTTCTTCAGTCATGCGTTTAGAGTATATACCAGCTACATTAGTCTGTGAAGCTGGCTGGCCGCTACACCACCAACAACTTTTTGATTTCCTGCGTGTATTTTTCAGGCCCGACCACAGCCAAATTTAATTTGCCTGCTCGGAAAATATCACGCGCCACGCGTCTGACGTCCCCGGCCGTGACTTTGTCAATCAAACGAAACGCGTCCTCCGGTTCCAAAGTTTTTTTGCGAAATGCGACCTGGTCTAAATACCAACCCAACAGGCTTTCACTCTCTTCTAGGGCCAGCGTCAAAGTCCCTTTGAGGTATTCTTTGGCTTTATTCAATTCGGAACTGCCGACCGGCACGGTTTTGATTTTTTTCAATTCGGCGACTATTGTTTTTACCACTTGCGGCAACGCATCCTGCCGCACGCCCGCCTGGATGACGAAATTTCCCGTATCCTGATAGTTCGAAGGCGTAGCCCGAACGTAATATGCCCAGCCTTTTCTCTCCCTTATTTCCGTAAAGAGGCGCGAGCTCATGCCGCCGCCGAGGATAGTGGCCAAAACAATCTGCACGATGTCATCAGGATGATTGTGATCGTAAGAACGAAATCCCATGGCCAAATGATATTGTTCGGTTTTTTTCGGTTCCAGTTTGAACATGGAGTTTTTTTGCCGCTCTTTGGCGCGCTGCCAACCGGGAAACTTCTTCCGCGCGACTGCTGCCCAAAATTTTTCGACAAGCTGGTTGAGTACGGCACTGTCATAAGCGCCCACCACGGCCAAAATCATATTTTGCGGCTGGTAAAAAGTACCGACATAATCGAGGATATTTTGTCTAGTGATTTTCTGAATGACCGGCTTGGTCCCTGCGATATTGCGGCCCAGTGGCTGCTCCGGCCACATCACCTCCTCCAGGACATCCTCGACGTGACGCATGGGCGTATCCTCGTACATATTGATTTCCTCAATGATGACGCCTTTTTCCCGCTCGATTTCTTCGGCGGCAAAAACAGGATGTTGCAGCATGTCGGTCAGCACTTCAAAAATAAATCTCAGGTGTTTTTTGGCAGCCTTGATGTAAAACTGCGTATGCTCTTTGCCGGTGTTGGCATTGTACTCCGCCCCGATGGCATCAAGGGCGTGGCTGAGGGCGTGCGCGGTCGGGTATTTCTGCGAACCTTTGAAAAAAAGATGTTCCAGAAAATGGGAGATGCCGTTGATGTTTTTCGTCTCCTGCCGCGAACCGGTTTTGATGAACATATCCACCAGCACGGATTTGGCTGACTTGATCGGCACAGCCAAAACAGTCAAACCATTTTTTAAAACTTTTTTCGTATACATATCGAGCAATCTACAATTTTGTAATTTTCAATTTTTAATCAATTACTCAATGAAAATTCACTGGGAATTGAAAATTTTAATTAATAATCATCGTTTTCAAATCTCTCGGAATCTTTGAGGGAACCTTGCCGCTGCGATTGTCGACTATTACCATATCCTCGATCCTCACCCCTCCCCACTTTTCAATATATATCCCCGGCTCTACTGTGACAACCATATTGGCTTGCAAAACGTCTTCTGATTCAGTGGAAAAATTCGGCAATTCGTGAATCTCCAAGCCGACTCCGTGTCCCGAATTGTGCGTGAAATATTGTCCGAATCCTTGTGAGGCGATGTAGTCGCGGGCTACAGCATCTACTCCGGATGCCTTGGCTCCCGGTCGGACCTTGCTAATTGCAAACTGCTGGGCTTCCTGCACTATCTGGTATACTCGCTCTTGCTTTTTATTGGGCTTGCCGAGAAATAGAGTCCGGGTGAAGTCAGAATGATAGCCATCCACTAAAACCCCAAAGTCTAAGAGCAAAAAATTATTTTTGCCGATTTTTGTGCTGCCGGAAAGATGATGAGGGGCCGCCGCATTTGCGCCAAACGCGACGATTGAATCAAACGCCATGCCGTCAGCGCCAAGTTTCTTGGCTATCTGAGTCATTTCCAGGGATACAGCTGCTTCAGTCATGCCCAATTTCACAAATTTTTTTATATGTTGAAAAATTTTATCCACCACGAGCTGGCCCTGACTGATGGCCGCAAGCTCTTGGGCAGTTTTGACCGCGCGCATGTTTTCCACGACATCCCTCGTCACCTGGTGCCGCCCGCCAAATTTCTTGAGCCATTTCAGCTCGCGCAAACTAATCCGGTCTTCAATGCCGATCTTGCCGGATTGTTTCAAAGCGCTCCCCAGGGATTTTAGATTTTTGACCGGCAAGCTTGACTCGCGGCGCGCCCGAATCAAGTACCGGTCATCCACAAAAAGCTCTGCCCGTTTTTTGCTCACCAGCACTGCCCCGGCCGAACCGGTAAATCCGGAAATATATTGACGATTGATCTTGGTCAATACCAAAAAAGCTCCCAGCTTTTCTGATTGCAAATATTGCCTCAAACGCGAAATCCTATTCAAGCTGTTTTTGTAAATATTCTGCCAATTCTTTGATGGCGACTCGCTCCTGCTTCATCGAGTCACGGTCCCGGACCGTAACTTTTTTGTCTTCCACACTCTCAAAATCGACAGTCACGCAGAAAGGCGTGCCGATTTCATCCTGCCGGCGATACCTTTTCCCGATTGACGCGGTCTCGTCATACTGGCACATGAACTTTTTCTGTAAATCATGATAAATCTCTTTCGCCGGTTTCGACAGCTCTTCTTTCCGCGAGAGAGGCAAAACGGCAACCTTGATCGGAGCCAATGCCTTTGGCAAACGCAGAACCACTTCTTCTTCTTTCACGCTCTCAGTGGTAGTGCTGCGCCCGCCTTTGATTTCTTCATAGCAAGAAAGGAGCACTGCCAGCACAGTACGCTCAACCCCGAGTGACGGCTCAATCACGTGGGGAATAAATTTTTCTCCTGTTTCGGGGTCACGGTATTCCAAATCTTTGCCAGAGAGTTTTTGGTGCGCACTCAAATCAAAATTTGTCCGATAAGCGAGGCCGTAAAGCTCTTTTTGCCCGAAAGGAGATTCAAATTCGACATCAACAGTCCGCTTGCTGTAATGGGCCCGCTCCCCGTCGGATATGTTTACATACTTTACCAGTTTCTCATCAATTCCTACGGCCTTGATCCATTTTTTCATTTCAGAAAGCCATTTTTCAAACTGCTCTTTCCAACCCCTTTCCTTAATAAAATACTCGATTTCCATTTGCTCAAATTCTCTGGTGCGAAAAATGAAATTGCCCGGCGTGATTTCGTTTCGAAAAGCTTTACCAATCTGCGCCACGCCAAAGGGAATCTTCATTCTCGTGGTTTCTAGAATCTGCTTGAAATCTACAAATATAGCTTGCGCTGTTTCTGGACGGAGATAAACTATATTCTCTTGGGCTTCAAGTGGTCCCAAGTTAGTCTTAAACATCAAATTAAACTGTCTTTGATCACTCAGCTGGTTTTTACTTCCACATACCGAGCACTCTTTAGAAAATTTTTCTGCAATTTCCTCATACCTTCCTGTCGATGCGATTTTATATTTTACTGTCCAAAATGACATTAGATCTTCTCTTCGATGTCGGGTATGGCATTTCTTACACTCGATTAATGTATCATTGAAATTTTCCAAGTGCCCACTGGCTTCCCAAACTTTGGAATTCATAATAATATTCGCGTCCAGCCCGACCACATCTTCCCGCTCTTGCACGAACATCTTCCACCAAAGCTTTTTGATGTTGTTCTTTAGCTCTACTCCTAAAGGGCCAAAATCATAAGAGTTCGCCAGACCGCCATAAATTTCCGAACCTGGAAAAATGAAACCCCGGCGCTTGCTCAGGCTGATGATTTTCTCCATCAAATCGTTTTTTTGCATAAACCAAGTATACCAAATGCTTCGTGGTTTGATAAATAAATTAGGGGTAGCCGGTTTTTGACTTCGACTACCCCTGACCTCCTAATGCGTTCGTCTGAATACTGCTTCCACTGCCTCAGCCAGGCGCTTGACGCCTTCGTCAATCTCCTCTGGTGTCAACGCGCAGAACGGCAAGCGCAGAAAATCTTCGCCCTGGCTCGGATCTGCGAAAAAATCCCGTCCATCTGTGAGATTCAATTGCCTGTTTTTTGCCTCAGCCTGCACAGCATTACCAGAAACTCCTATCGGCAAACGCAGCGAGACAAAAAACCCGCCAGTAGGATGCGTCGACTTTGCATCAGGTAAATACTTGTGCAGGGCTCCAAGGCAGGCCTCCAAGCGTGGCCGGTACAAGGTTCGCTGTTTTTCCTCCAAGTCAGCGAGCCAGGGGTCCGAATAAATTTCGCAGACCATGGCTTGCGCAAGCTGATCTGGAGCCACGTAGTAGTTGGCCGCAACTTTGGCCATGCGCTCCACAAGCTTGCCTGGGCCGATAAAATATCCCACACGTGGAGTCGGCGAAATGAGCTTGGAAAACGATCCGGTTTGCACCACGTGGCCGTTGCGCGGACACAGCTCGCGCAAGGGCGGCCATGGAGTCGAAAAACTGGAATAATAGTGAAGATGCCGATACGGGCTGTCCTCGAAAATGACCAGTCCGTGTTTTTCTGCAAGCCGGATAACCTCGTGGCGTTTTGCCTTCGAATATCGCGCGCCGCTGGGGTTTTGAAAATCCGGCTGGGTATAGAACAGTTTGAACGGATACTCAACCAACCGCTGTTCGAGAATGTCCAGGTCTGGCCCGTCGGCGAGCATTGGCACGCCGCAAATATGCGGCTTATGACGCTCGAAAATCCGCAACGCCCGATCGTATGTCGGTTCGTCGACCAGAATGCTATCCCCTTGCAACTGATCTTGACAAAACAGCTCAATGGCCATAAGCGAACCAGGTGTAATCAGGACTTCTTCCACCGACACGCCAAACTTCGCTGCCAGCACCTCTCGCAGCCCGCGCAGTCCGACTGCTTCGCCGTAGCCGAAAAGTTTGTCTCCATACTTCTCCAGGACCTGAGGCATTAAAGCACTGACCAGGGCCAGGGGATGTGTTTCTGGAGCCGGCACTCCGCGCATAAAATTGATCGGTTTGATTTCCGACAACATGATGTCCTCCTTATTTATTTCCGAAACTTCAGTCTATCACTTGGCCTGATAAGTTTCAAGCAGTTCCCCGAAGCTTCCAAACTCTATGGCCCGCCGAACTTTGTCCATCAGATCCAGATAAAACCGCAGATTGTGCATGGTCGCCAGCCTCACCCCAAGTGGCTCTTTGGCCGCAAACAGGTGCCTGATATAAGCTCGATTGTGGTGGGTGCAGCCATAGCAGCTGCAGGTATTATCCACTGGCGTGAAATCCTCCGCATACTCTTTCCTGGCGATTTTGAGGATTTCGTATCCACCGCCTTTTTTGTTGATGAAAAATTGCCCGTGCCGGCCGTTTCTGGTCGGGATGACGCAATCAAAGGTATCAATACCCAGGCTCACGGCTTTCAAAATTTGTTCTGGAAAACCAACCCCGAGGAGGTGTCGCGGTTTTGCCGCCTCCAAATGCGGGATTGTGAATCCCAAAACTTTGTACATGGTCTCGGCATCCTCGCCAACTGCCAAGCCGCCGATGCCGTAACCGTCAAAACCGATCTTCTGCAATTCTTTTACGGATTGTTTTCGCAGATCTTCAAAATCCCCGCCCTGAACTATTCCATAAAGCCGCTGCCCCGGATTGAGACTGCTTTTGAGGATTTTTTCAAAATGCAGTTTTGCCCGCGCAGCCCATTTGCTCGTCAGCTCCAGGGATTTTTTGATTCGCTCTTTTGACGCTGGCAGACCTGGCACGTCATCGAGCACCAAAGCAATATCAGAGGCCAAATTGGACTGGATCTGTACCGATGTCTCAGGAGTCAGCAGATGGCTGAGGCCGTCGAGTTCATTTTGAAACTCGACACCACTCTCGGAAATTTTTTTGAGAATCGGCATCGGTTCTTGACTGTCTGTCGCTTCTCGATCGTTATTTTGTCTCTTCTCCCCGAGACTGAAAACCTGAAACCCGCCCGAGTCTGTAAAAATCGGCCCGTCCCAGCCCATAAATTTATGCAAACCGCCGGCTTTGTGAATCAGCGCATCACCAGGCCGAAGCCAGAGATGATAAGTGTTGGCCAAAACCATTTCCGCGCCCCAGAATTTGAGCTCCTCCGCCGTGACGGACCGGACGCTACCTTTGGTACCTATCGGTAAATACGCAGGGGTATGGACCTGCCCGTGCGGCGTGTAGATGACCCCTGTTCTGGCCTGGCTTTTGGGGTCCGTTTTTATAATTTGAAAAAAATCCATATGAAAAATTGCTAAATAAAGCCGCTATCAGTATATACGCTGCATTACCGCGGTGTCTAAAAGCTTGACAAATGTAAGATAAAGGAATAAGCTAAGGGTGCTTAAGCAATACGCCTGTAGGCTCCGCCAGACACAAAAGTACGGAGTTACGCTACATAGGAGGGCAGAAACGCAAAAGCTCTTTCACAAATACCCGAGATTAAGTTTTATAGTCTTCTCAAGGCAAAACCGCGAGCATGCAATATTCGATAGTCCTGCTGACAAGCCAGCAGAGCCAAAACCAATCGCGGGTCATACGAGAACGAACCGCCAAGCTCAAGCCTGGCAATAGAGACCACATTTTAGTAATTAAAAATACCACAGTGCACAAGGAGTAAAAACCCCGACACTATGATCCCAGGGATCAATCGTGCCGGGGTTTTGTTATGCCAGCAAATACTTTCTAGTGGCTGAAGCGGCGGGGTGGCCGTCCAGACCCGTGATGTGGGCGATCACCGCCGTGAGGCCGCGACGGCTGATAAGGAGGCCTTTCGACATCTCCCCCTGGCAGTAGTGCTTTCATCGACAAATTGATCCGACCCAAGTCATCAATATTCACAACTTTTACCGGAACGACATCACCCACTTTGACCACGTCCGAGACTTTTTCCACCCGATGCGGAGCCATCTCTGAAATATGAATGAGTCCTTCCTGCCCGGGTAAAACCTCGGCAAAGGCGCCGAAATCCATGAGTCTGGTGATGCGCCCCTGAAATTCCTCGCCGACTTTGACCTCTCTGGTCAAATTGTTGATCCACTCCACGGCTTTCTTTGAAGCGTCTTGGTTGACCGAGGTCACCATGACCGTGCCGTCATCCTCAATGTCAATCTTCACGCCTGTTTCGGCGATGATAGCGTTGATGACTTTGCCGCCCGGACCGATGACCTCGCGAATCTTTTCGGGATTGATCTTGAAAGAAACGATTCTGGGCGCGAAAGGAGACATCTCTGCGCGCGCTTTCGGAATCGCCTGCAAAATCTTGTCCATGATGGTCATCCGCCCTGCTTTGGCCGTGTGCAAAGCGTCAGTGAGAATCTCGAGAGTCAGGCCTTTGACTTTGATGTCCATCTGTAGTGCGGTAATCCCTTCTTTGGTACCGGCAACTTTGAAATCCATGTGCCCGTTGCCGTCCTCGATGCCTTGGATATCAGTCAAAATTTTGTATTGTCCGCTGGAAGTATCCATGACCAAGCCCATGGCAATTCCCGCGACCGGAGATTTGATCGGCACTCCCGCGTCCATCAGAGCCAGAGTCGAACCGCAAGTCGATCCCATTGACGTTGAGCCATTGCTTGATAAAACCTCGGACACCAGACGCAGTGTATAGGGAAATGTTTCCTTCGGCGGAATCATCGGTTCCAGCGCCCGCTCCGCCAAGGCGCCATGTCCTATCTCTCTCCTGCCGGGAGAGCGCATCGGGGCGACTTCACCCACGGAAAAACCGGGCATGTTGTAGTGATGCATGTAGCGTTTCTTGCGCTCTTCTTCGGTTTCGATATCTTCCAAAATCTGCTCGTCGCCAGGACCGCCGAGCGTCACGGTTGTCAAGACCTGGGTCTCGCCGCGCTGGAAAAGTCCGCTGCCGTGCACGCGCGGCAACAGTCCAACTTCGCAACTGATGGGTCTGATTTGATCAAGACTTCTGCCGTCCACCCGTTTTTCCTGTTTCAGAATTGCTCTTTGAATCAACTTTTTCATGAGCTCATCAAACAAATAATTCGCCTCAACCTCGAGCTTTTCATCTTCTCCGGCCACTTCACTCACCACTTGCTCGCGCAAGACATTGAGCGCTTCATCCCGCCCAGCCTTCTCCGGCTGAAACAACGCCTCTTGAAACTTACTCTCATAAGTGGCGACCTTTGTTCTGATTTGTTCGCTCGGGGCAAACAGAGTCAATCTTCGTTTACTTGGCGAGACTTGACCGGATAAATCTTTAATTCCTGCCAGGACATCTTTGATAGCGGCCTGCGCAAACTCAATCGCCTTGAGCATGTCGTCCTCGGTGACTTCTTTGGCGCCGGCTTCCACCATGATGATATGGTCGGCAGTACCGGAGACGATGAGGTCTAGGTCGCTTTCATTCTCCGTTTGGGTAAAGGAAGGATTGAGCACCCACTGGTCGTCAATTTTGCCGACCCGCACACCGGCAATCGGTCCATCCCAGGGCACATTTGAAATTTCAATGGCAGCGGCCGCAGCATTGAGCCCGATGATGTCCGGATCATTCTCCCCGTCCACTGACAAAACCGTCGCCACCACCTGGATGTCGTTTCGAATCTTGCTGTCAAACATCGGCCGCAAACTACGGTCAATGATTCGGCCAGAAAGTATCGCCTCGTCCGAAGGGCGTCCTTCCCGCTTCACCCAGCGGCTGCCTTTGATTTTACCGGCCGCGTAGAGTTTTTCCTCATAATCCACCAGAAGCGGCAGATAATCGATGCCATCCCTGACCTTGTCGCTCATCACGACCGTGGCCATCACTACCGTATCGCCCACGCGCACCAAAACTGACCCCGAGGCTTGGGGGGCGAGTTTACCAGTGGAAAACGTCCAGGTTTTACCACCGATTTCCGCATGAGCGGAATATTCCTTTTTTTCCATGACTTGTTTTTTGTCTCGATCTGGCAAGGACGTTCCTGAGAAAACTTTGTCTAGCTTGTAGTAAGAGCTTTTAGCTTTTTAGAAAACTCTAAGAAGCTAACACTACAACCTACCCAGAATCCTCTCAACAACGAATCTTTCCAGGCGACAATTCACTAAATTTACTTTTTAATCTTCAATTTTTCAACAATTTTTTCGTGACGTTTTTTATCTTCTTCCCGCAAATACCGCAAGAGTCGGCGACGATTGCCGACCATTTTCAGCAGTCCGCGGCGGGAGTGGTTGTCTTTCTTATGCAGTTTCAAATGCTCGGACACTTGCTCGATTTCTTCGGAAAGAATGGCAATCTGGACTTCTGGACTGCCAGTGTCGCCTTTGTGCGTCTGGAACTTCTTGATGATATTGTCTTTGTCCTTTTTATCCAACATGAGGGAATTATAATATAAACTTTAAAATCTTGCAAGTTAGAAAATGAACTATTGACACCAAAAAATAATTGTGCTATTATGATGAGCTAGTAATTCCCTGGACAAAACCAAATAGGAGGATACAGATGAAACGGATTCTAGAACATCCAATTCGCACAACAACGTTTGTTCTACTGACAGCGGCCCTAAGCTTTATCTCCTACTACACCTGGCCGACCCCCGGCTCATTGCCTGAGGAAAAACAATACCCTCTTCAGCTACCGCCAAACGCTGACATACGGCCGGCCTCAGACGTGGAACCCGGCACTTTCAAGATTCATGTTTCCCTCGATGAGCTGCTGACCAAAAGCCGCTCTGGGCAATTCGGTAACCCTATCGTTGCTTACGGGAAAAACGAGCATGATGGATTCCACAGATTCCACATTCAATACTGGCTCCCGCGAAACGACGGAACTTTCTACTACGCTGATGTGCAAAAGGGGGATGAGAACTGGGGCCATGCCTGGATCAGCACCTCATGGCAAATCAAAAACGCGACATTGATCGCAACCCCGGTCGCAGCCCCGCGAGACCTCTATACAGCAAGTTTCATTTTTGCCGGCATTGCTCTCCTCACGCTCTACCTGGAGGTATCAAGCGAGCTTCCGAGGGTAAGACACAAGAGGCTATACCCATTTAAGTGCTGAATCTCAATCGACGCTTTGCGTGAAAAACCGGGCTGGTCCACCAGACAGCCCGGTGTATTTTTTTGCGGAAAAAAGTTATAATAACATTGTGCGACCCTGCTCCGCCAAGGCTGCGCAGGGCTGGTGCGAACATATGAAACCAAAAATCGAATCGGAAAAGAAAACCAAGACAGAGCTCGATGAGCTCAAGACCCAGTTTCTGGAGCATTTGGAAATCGAGAAAAACCGCTCCCGACTGACTATCCGTAATTACGACTCTTACCTGTCCCGTTTCTTGGAATTTGCCAAAACCAAAGGAGTAAAAAGCCCGGCAGACGTGGACCTCGATCTGGTCCGGAACTTTCGCCTCTGGCTCAATCGTATTAAAGACAGACAAGGCCGCGAGCTCAAGCTCATCACCCAGAACTATTACATCATCGCTTTGCGGTCGTTTCTCAAATACCTCGCGAAACGTGACATCCGCTCAATTGCCGCGGAGAAGCTGGAACTGCCGAAAACCCCGTCCCGCCAGGTCGTATTTTTGGAAATGGATGACCTGGAAAAACTCCTCGCTGCCCCACAAAAAGAAAAAAATGACACAATCCGCTTGAGAGATCAGGCGATCCTGGAACTCCTGTTCTCCACGGGTTTGCGGGTCGCGGAACTCTCCAATCTCAAACGCGACCAAGTCAATCTCAAAAAAGACGAATTCCAAGTCAGGGGCAAGGGTGACAAAATCCGCCTCGTCTTTCTGTCTGAACGGGCCAAAGCGGCTTTGCAAAAATACCTGGCCACCAGACATGACAATTCCCCGGCTCTGTTTGTCCGGCACAACCACGAACTGTCCCTTCAAGACGACGCTCCTTTGACCGCCCGTTCTATCCAGCGCCTCATCAAAAAATACGCCAAACTCGCCGGCGTTTCCCATGCCATCACCCCCCATACCCTGCGGCACACCATGGCCACGGACCTGCTGGCTTCTGGCGCGGACTTGCGCTCGGTCCAGGAAATCTTGGGCCATTCCTCAATAACCACGACGCAAATCTACACCCACATTACCAATCAGCGCCTCAAGGAAACCTACAAAAAATACCACGCCCGCAACCGGAAATAATTAGCACGCCAGGTAGTGAAAGTGTGCTTGGCCGTGTGAAAGGGCCTTCCGATACCTGCCAAACTAAACGACGTGTCGAACAGCTGACATAAGGATGACTTTTCGAATTAAAGCAACCAAACTAGCAAACTTCTACTACCTGGTTGACAAATTAGCACTTAGGATGCTAGAGTGCTAATATATATACTACAAGCTATTATCTAATTCCTAAAAGCTAAACCATGATTCCTCTCGATAAATTCACCCAAAAAGCTCAGGAGGCCATCGCGGCTTCCCAGACGATTGCGTCCGAGCACGAGCATCAGCAAGTCGACACCATCCACCTTCTCTACGCCCTCATCCAGCAAGAAGGTGGCGTCGTGGGGTCGCTTTTGGAAAAAATGAAAATTGATTCGCGGCTCCTGGAAATGCAGATCGAAAAAATCCTGCAGGCGCTGCCGCAGACATCCGTTTTTCCCTCAGGCTTGGGGCAAATTTACGTCACCCGTAATCTCAATGAAGTGCTCTCACAATCAATGAAAGAAGCGGTAAAGCTGAAGGACGAGTACGTTTCCACTGAGCATTTGTTTCTCGCGATCCTGGAACGGGGCGGACAGACCAAGCGCCTCCTCGAACAATTCGGGCTCGGTACGGTTGACGTGCTGGAGAGCCTCAAGGATATCCGCGGCTCCGAAAGGGTCACCAACCCTGAGCCGGAACAAACATATCAAGCTCTGGAGAAATATACTCTCAACCTCACTGATCTGGCGCGCAAAAACAAACTTGACCCAGTGATCGGCAGGGACCAGGAAATCCGACGCGTCATGCAAGTCCTCTCCCGCCGCACCAAGAACAACCCCGTGCTCATAGGCGAACCAGGCGTGGGCAAAACCGCGATCGCTGAAGGACTGGCCCAGCGGATAGTGGCGGGCGACGTGCCGGAGAGTCTCAAAAATAAAGTCCTGCTGGCCCTGGATTTGGGTTCGCTATTGGCTGGCGCAAAATTTAGAGGCGAATTTGAGCAGCGCATGAAAAGCGTTTTGCGGGAAATCGAGCGATCGAGCGGCAAAATCATTTTATTTGTCGACGAACTTCATACCGTGGTCGGCGCAGGTGCGGCCGAAGGGGGCCTGGATGCGTCCAACATGCTCAAACCAATGCTGGCGCGAGGCCAACTGCATGCCATCGGGGCCACGACCCTGAAAGAGTATCAAAAATATATTGAAAAAGACGCGGCTCTCGAGCGGCGCTTCCAGCCGGTCATGGTCACCGAGCCGACAATCGAAGACACTATCGCGATTTTGCGTGGGATCAAAGAAAAATACGAGGTCCATCACGGCGTCAAAATCACGGATGAGGCCATAGTGTCCGCGGCTGAACTATCCGCCCGCTATATCACTGACCGATTTTTACCCGACAAAGCCATTGACCTCATCGATGAAGCGGGTTCCAATTTGCGTCTGGAGATTGACAGTATGCCTGAGGATCTTGATCTTTTGAACCGGCGCATCCGCAAACTGGAAATTGAAAAACAAGCGCTGAAACAGGACGACTCCGAGCGAGCTTCGGAAAACCTTCCCAAAATTGAAAAAGAACTGGCCGAGTCCCAGGAACAAGCTCGCACGCTGCGCCTGCATTGGGAAGCGGAAAAAGACATCATTACCAAAATCCGGGAGAACAAAAGCCGCATTGATGAGCTGAAGATGCAGGCCGAATCCGCGGAACGGGAAGGAGACCTCAACAAAGTTGCGGAAATCCGCTACGGCGAATTGCCGCGCCTGACCAAAGAAATTGCCGAAAAAGAACAGCGCCTGATCAAAATCCAGAGCAAGCACAAAATCCTGCGCGAAAAAGTCACCGAGGAAGACATCGCTCAGGTCGTGGCGCGCTGGACCGGCGTACCGGTGTTTAAAATGCTCGAGTCGGAATCACAAAAATTGAGCCACATGGAAACAGAACTCAAGAAACGCATCGTCGGCCAGGACGAAGCCATCACGGCCATCAGCAACGCCATCCGCCGCTCCCGCGCGGGGATTGCCGAAGAGCGCCGTCCAATCGGGTCTTTCATTTTCCTGGGCCCGACAGGCGTCGGTAAAACGGAAACAGCCAAAGCTTTGGCCGAGTTTCTGTTCAACGACGAAAAGGCACTGGTGCAGATGGACATGTCCGAATACAGCGAGCGCCATTCGATTGCCAAATTCATCGGCTCCCCGCCCGGCTATGTCGGCTACGAAGAGGGTGGCCAACTGACGGAAATCATCAGGCGGCGCCCCTACAGCGTCGTGCTGTTTGACGAGATTGAAAAAGCGCATCCGGAAATATTCAATATTCTCTTGCAAATCCTCGACGAAGGTCAGCTCACGGACTCAAAAGGACGAACAGTAAATTTCAAAAACGCGATCATCATCATGACTTCGAACTTGGGCTCCGAGATGATCCGCAGCCAAGCCATCGGTTTTGAGGCCGAACAAAAAAATCAAAAAACCGAAGTATCCGAAAACGAAATGCGGGACCACGTGCTAGAGATTTTGAACAAGCACTTCCGGCCGGAGTTCCTCAACCGCGTCGATGAAATTATTATTTTCCACCCTTTGGCCAAAAGACAGCTGGAAAAAATCGTAGAACTGCAGCTGGAGCTAATTCAAAAGCGAGTGGCAGAACGAGGAGTGGTACTCAAATTCAAACCCGCCGCCAAAAAACTTCTCGCTGACAAAGGGTTTGATCCCGTATACGGCGCCCGGCCCCTCAAACGCGCTCTGCAAAGAGAAATCCTGGACAAGCTAGCACTGCTGATGATCAAAGGCGAAATTGAAAAAGGCCAGAGTCTGGAAATCGATACGAAAAAAGATGAAATAGTTCTGCATCCTGTCCACGAGGCAGAACCGGCGAAAAAGTAAACTTTCAAAAAAACCGCCCCATTGGGGTGGTTTTTTTGCAACCAACTCTTAAGCCAACCTTCCCTAGAGAATGGCCTCTTTGGCAGCTTTTGCCACGCGAAACTTCAAAACCGTCTTGGCAGGGATCTTGATTTGCTGCCCGGTAGCAGGGTTGCGGCCCATTCGGGCGAGACGGTCTTTTTTGACCAGCTTCCCCACTCCTGCCAAAGCGAATTCTCCAGACCGCTTGGTCTCCTCGTAGATGAGTGCGACCAGCACATCCAGGAACTCACTGACTTCTTTGCGAGTCTTGCCGGTTTTTTCCGCCAAGGCATTGAGCATTTCGGACTTTGTCACGGAATTTTTTGATTAATAATAAGGTTGCCACTATTATAGCAGCTTTTGAAAAAAAGGGAAATAGTTCTACTTCCCGTCCCCGGGACACCACCGGGAAACAAACAAGTCCGCAAAGCAAAAATCCCCCTCCTCAAAAACGGGACTTGTGAATTGGAGTTACCCGAATCAATCCGTTTTTTTCATGAAGCTTCGCAACATCTCATACTCGCGTGCCACAGCTGCCTCAATCTCTTGTGCTAGTCCCGGCACGCCTGCGGCTATTTCGGCCACAAACTCTTCCAGGCCCGGATCGTCAGCATCAAATTTTTCCTGCAGCTCTGAAAGTTTCTCTTCCGGTACCCGGCGCAACAGCACTTCCAAAATGACACTGCTGAACTGCCCCTCGAGGCGCTCCACCAGGGCTGGCTCCGGATTGGCAATGCCCAATTCGGCCATTAATTTTTGCGTCATCTTCTCTGTATCTGCTGACATAAACTGTCTTTCCTACTTATGTTCTGATAAATATTTCTCAACAAGCTCATGCATCTCCATAGGCTTGGCATTGAACTGTATCGCTAACGTCCCTTCTGGTACTATTTCCCCAGGCTCGATAAACCACAACTCCTTGTCTCCTAATTGTTTCTTTATTTCCTCAGACAAATCTCCTAACGATTCTTCAAAAGACTGTAGGCCTTGAAACAGTTTATGGCCATGCAAAGTGCTCTTTACTTCTATGCCCTTCTTCTCAAACTCATTGACCAGATGTCTAGCTTTCAAATCGATTTCTCTGGTTTCTGCAGCCTCCAGCAGTCCGTTCTCGAGATATTTGACCAGGTCTTTTTCAGATTGGCCTCGGTCGACAACAATCGTTCCGTCTTCCCTGACTCCATTCTCCGCACCCAATCTAAACGAATGCCCTTGCAACTGATATTGATCAGGAGGTAACTTTGCCAAAGCGCTTTTTAACTTACTTAATGACTCATAGTCACTGTCCGGATCAGAATCCGAAGCAGGATTAAGCTCAATAACGATAAGATTCTCTTCCCGAAGTTGCCCTTCCAATTCATCAACCTGGTCCTTGGTCTTGGGTTCAGCTTTGAGCTCTTCTTTAGCGATTGTTTCTTCGGTTTTCTTTTCTTGTAAAACTGTCTTCAGCCTGTCTCTGGCAGAACTATACCAGCTGGAAATTGATTTGCCATATTTACGCTCGAGAACCGCGCCTGTCCCCACACCTACCCCCAAAATTCCGTAGATAATGGATCGCGTCGCGGCTTCAGACTTTGCATTCACACTAATCTCATGAACGGCTCCTTCGAGGGCTTTTCTCACCCCTTCCTTTACCACGGTCGCAGCTGGTGCAGGTACGTGATCCAAATTCTTGACTGCGTGTAAAGCCTCCTCATGGACCGTTTCGGCGAAATTGTTTTCCGGATTGATGCTATGGCTATAATCGAGCATTTTTTGCCAAGTTTTTTCCACAATCTTACCAACCCATTTCTCCTTGAGGTTGGCGCTCTGTCCGGAGCCCAAAAGCTTCGCTTTTTCCAGAGCGTCTTGAATGGCCGCTCCCTTGACTTGATAGATGTCACCCGGCTGAATGTGATCCTCCAGATGGCGACGCAAAAAATCTTCCGCATACACCAGTTGTTCCCGAGTCCAATGCACCCCCTGGTCTTGCAAGAGTTGATGCTGCTGTGCCAAATAATCGTGGATGAAATCCCGCGCCACATTGGTCAATCCCTCGCCAGCCTGGGCGTGGATTTTGAAAACTTGCCCGGGTATCTTCCCCAAGCCTTGCTTGAGCACTTTTTCCATGGCCCGCTTTTTGGCCTCGACCAATTGTTCTTGAGTCATTTGCGCAACCTTCTCTGCTGTTTTTCCATCCCCACCCGCAGCATGATCCCACCCGAAATAACTATTAATATGCTCCCCAGCCCATTCGCCAAGCGCGCCCGCTCCCGCGCCGATCGTGGCTCCGATGATAGCTCCTCTGGCGACTTTCCAGCCGACTTTTTTTCGCCTGCTACTGAGCATGGATTTATAAAGTTTCTCCCTCTCCCCAGTCAAATCCGTGACTCCTGCTTGAACTCTTTCTCTGACTCCCAAAATCTCGTTCAATTGCCTGGCAGGTTGTTCAATGGCGACTGAAACGCCCGAAACATAAAGTTTGGTCTCAATGTCGCGCAGTTTCATGACCAGAGCAAGGGCTTCTTCTTTTTGGCCTCTTTAATCGCCAGGGTCAGGGCCTGGTGAGCCTTCGCCAGCTCCAGCCCATCCTTGCCCTCTAGTTCCTTGGCCCAGCTGGTGGCAGAGTATTGTTCCTTGACTCCCTGCCGCCATTCCCGCAGCCCCCGAAACGTCCCGCCAATGACAGCGCCCATTTGCCAACCACTCAGACTCAAAACGCTTTTGATGGACTGGCGCATGGCCATGCGCGCAGCGGAAGTGCCCAAAAACGATACAGCAAAATCCAAAGGCACGCCCCAGAGTTTTTGTCCCTGAAGCTTTTGCAGGGCAAATTCTCCTGCTTTGTCTAGGAAATTTCTATTGTTCACGATCGCGTCGAACTGAGCCCGTTTCTCGGAAGACAATTCCGCCAGCTGTTCTTCCAGAGTCTTTTTGACCTCTTCTGCCACGGCTGCCTTCACATCATCCGGAGTCGCTCCATGAGATTCTACCGGTTGTTCGTCTTTAGCCCCGTAGCGCTCACTATCTCGAAGTTTGGCCTCATGACGCGCTTTCGCTACCATCAATCGCTCTGGCGTCGGAAGCTCCAAATGATTTTCTGATACAGGATTCGGTTCTCCCTCCAAAAAATACTTCCGCAAATCTCCTTCTTTATCTATTCTGGTAATCAAGACTGGCTCACGCAATTCTAAATCCCCATTATCATCCACCAGCATGACAAAATCACCCACCTTATAGCCTCCGACGTCAACTCTCTCAACCTCCGCCATATCTCCGACCGGCTCTGCGGCCGCTGGTGTTGGCTGCACTGGTTCCGGTTCTTTTGACTCTTGGGATTTTTGATACCTAGATCGTAAAGCGACTTGAAGTTGCTCCCGCGTTGGACTGGATAATTCTAAATTTTCTTCGGGAATGGGCCCGCCAAAACCCTCAAGTAAATACTCAAAAGTAGCGCCATTTGTTTGCACATCCAAAATCACCACCGGGCGTCCCGTAACAAAATCGCCACCTCTTTTACCAACCACATTTACCATTTGCCCAGCTTGAAATAGAGGTTTTTTCTCGCCTCTAGCTTCCAAAGCATCACTAACAAGAGTTTCCCTGGGCGGTAGTGCCTCCTGCTCTGTCGCCTGATCAGGTGCGGCTTGCGTTTCCGCCAGCGCTGCTGAATCAGCTGCACCGGATTGGGGCACGCCAGAATCAGCGGGCTTCGCAGTCGCTTCAAATTCGGCCCGGGGCTTACGCGGGCGGAAATTGTTAAATATGTTGGGGTTGGCTTTGCCAAAATCGACCATCAGCTTTTTCCTTTCTGTGCGGGCAGTTTGCGCCTCAGCCCCAAAGTATAATATGCTTGCCCCAGAACCTCTTTCAATTTTTCTTCAGGAAATTTCTCCAGTAACATTCGTTTCAAATGGGGAACAACGTTGTTGCTGATAATTTCTCTGCGAACCACTTCATTGCCCTTCTTGATTTTTTTATCGCCCTCATTTTCCAAGCTCTGGATGTATCCGTCAACATTTCCGGAAATAAGCATATAGAAACGATCCCCGACTCCGCGGCGCAGCATGTCTTCATCTAACTCATACGCCCGCAAGAGCCACTCTTTGAAACTAGCCAGATAGTCTTTGGCGATTTGCTCCAAAATCTTCCTCTCTCCGGAAAATTCCTGATTGATCTCCATTGTAAATTTGCCTTCGGCTTCGAGCTCCAGGACTTCCTCAATTTTTCCCTTCGGCCGGAAACCGCGCTCATCGGTAATAGCAGTGAGGATGTCGCGAAGCTTGATGCCGTCCTTGCGGGCTGGGTCATCATTGATAAAAATCGCCCCGCGCACAAACACGCCTTGGTGGAATTTTTTCTCCAGAGCGCGCAATTCCGGAATTTTACTCAGATCCACGTCCCGTTTGAGTGTATTGATCATAAAAAAACCTTCAGCCGTATAAATAAGATACCCGGACAACCGGCCTTCGCCATAGGCTTGCACCGCCTCGTGATTGACAGACTGTTTTTCCCGGCCAATCAAATCGACAAAATAAGTTCCCAAGTTCTTCGTGTAGATTGCCTTACCCTCGGCCACCAATTCTGCCAGAGGTCTGGTCAAGATTTCTTTCGCTTTACCAACTCTATATTTGATTTTTTCCTGTGGGGAATAGGTTTGACCTTGCTCCGGTTTGTCCAAACCATACGCAGTCACCTCCTGAGGAGTCAAATTACGATAGAGCGCGCGCTCGTAGGCTTCGTATGATTTGCCTCCCTGGCCATTGATTCGAAAGTACTCATATAGTTGTTCAGCGCTCATTTGTCGGCCCAACCCTCGCACAGTCTGGTAGCTGTTTTCAAAATCCGCCACCCGGCCCGCTTTGGTGATTGGAAAAGATGAATTGTCCTCATCAACCGTATATTGAATCATGTGTTCGATCCCTCGTTTTTTCTCTGCTCCGAGTTCAGTGAAAAACTCGGCATGCTTCAAAAGCTCGTAAACAATTTTGGCACTGGAAGTTTCAAATTCCCTCGCCCGCGCGTGATTGTCAATGATGACCGAGAGTTTTCCTTCCAAGGTTTTTTTTGCCACAATTCCCGATTCGCCGCCGATGTCAATGGAAAACGTCCGCTCTCTTTGATCTCGATGACGGACCCCTGCCGCGGTCCGGGCGCCTCGAATTCCAGCCTTGCCCAACA
The DNA here is from genome assembly GCA_041497195.1 of Candidatus Doudnaibacteriota bacterium. Taxonomy (GTDB): domain Bacteria; phylum Patescibacteriota; class Doudnabacteria; order UBA920; family 2-01-FULL-46-14; genus JBGQGB01. The sequence continues at coordinate 182,699 of JBGQGB010000001.1, forward strand.
GCCACATCGAAACTTTGGCATCACTGTCAGTCCGGCCACTGGCCTTTCGCTCAAACACAAAATCCCGCCAGGTTTCGCGTACCACCTCTTTGAATCTTGTCTCTGATTCTTCGAGCGAACCAGCATTAAGCTTCCGTAGGTCATCAACCAATTCTATGGTAATCTCACCGGCAATTCGCCCGAGCGGATCATATCCAGCCGCGATATCAGCCTCAAATTGCGACAAAGCTTTTCGCAAATTATCTCTGTTAATCGCTTCCGGGACGTACGCCGGGGGATTTTGCTCGTTCAATAGCGCTCTCGCGTCAGACAAGGTCATGCCCAACAACGACTTCCGCTCCAAAAATTTATAAGCCGGAGAACGTCTGAGTGCCTCGGCCGCTTGCTCTGTTTTTGCCGGCTGCTTTGGATTTCTGTCTGGCTTTTGAGCAGATGCTTGTACGGGCTCCTTTTCCTTAGTTTTGCGCCTTAGGATTTTCGGAATTACTGATAATGCTTCCTTGCCTTCATTCGGACCATTTCCTTGGCCAGCCACAACTTTAAATTCAGGTTTGTTTTTCGGTTCACGCTGCTGTCCTAAAGCTAGTTTTTCTTGCGGGGCTGAAACTGGAGGAGGGATTTTGCTCTCAGGTTCTTCCGGACGAGCGACAACGACTGGGGCTTTCGCACTGACTGGAACTGAGGAAACCCCAACAGGATTCTGTTCCGAGCTCTTCTGAGCCTTGTCACCCAAAGCTTTCCGTAAAGCCGTTTCCATTGTCGTAGGGGCCCTTGTTACTGCGCTTCCACCGTTTGGTTTAGCTAAGGGCGGGTCCTTTGACTGAGTAGAAACGATTGAAGTTGCCTCACTTACATCAGGCGCCAAACCTGCAGCAATTAGTTCCTCTGAGTTTGATTGTCCATTCCCTTTTCTAGGCTTTGGGGTGATAGCAGCAATTCTCTCAGTCTCAGCCTGGACGAGGGCATTAGCCTGCTGCTCTTGGGGTTTTTCGTCAGTTTTTTCTTTTTCAGGCCCTGCAAAAGTTGCGCCGGCAGATTCAGGATGCACAGGCTCTTGAGGTTTTTTTACTTGTTCCGTCTCTGCCTTCGGCTGAAGGGCTTCTTTTGGAAAAGAAGGCGCGATATCCTCAAGCTTCGGCAAGTTCAAATCCGGAGCCAGACCCAGGTTTTTATATACTTCTTCCAGGCGAGCGGTAAAGTCTTTTGAAAACTCCTCAATTTGATTCCATACATCCATTCCTTCATTGTCAACGGTCAGTTCTGTATTTTTTGCCTTATCGTCCTGAACAATAGCCTGCTCGACAGTCCCAAAGAGGTGCTGGGCTTCTTGGAAAACCTGTGCGGCCTTCTGCTTCGCTATATCCAGGCTTTCTTTAGTTTTTGCCAGCCGGACAATATGAATGAGGCCGTAGAGTCTTTTTTCAAGATTGTTTTTAAAAACTTCACGTGCCTTCGGGACGCCCTCAACTAGCTTTTCGAAATTTTGTTTCGGTTCTTCTCGAACTTTTGGCATAATTTATTCTAAATTCACATTAATTATATCATTTTTTAGCCGATTTGTAAAGCAAAAATCCGAGCGTTTGCCCCGATTTTATAGGCCTGCCAGTGTAAAAAGGTTCACTCGTAGCGCATGGCCTCAACAGGATCGAGTTTCGAAGCGCTGCGGGCTGGTAATACGCCAAATAAAATACCAATGGTCGCTGACACACCAAATCCCAATCCAACAGCATACAGTGGTACGCTAAAAGCCCAAACAAGACCTAATACGCCCGCTATGATTGATACCAACCAGCCTAAAAACCCCCCCACCAAAATGCCAAGAATTCCACCCAAGACAGTCACTAAAATTGACTCAATAAGAAATTCGCCCAAGATGTCAGAATTTTTCGCACCCAAGGCTTTTTTCAGTCCGATCTCTGCAGTCCGCTCTGTCACGGCTACGTACATAATATTCATAATCCCAACTCCCCCAACAATGAGTGATATGGCAGCAATAGCGACCAACAAATAAGTGATTCCGTTGAAAATCACATTTATCGTACCGAGTACGTCTGCTTGCGTCGCCACAGTAAAATCATCTCTGGCCAGATCATGGATACCGTGATTTTCTCGCAAAACGACACGGATGTCTTCGGCGGTAGCGTCCGCCTGATTGATATCTTGCAGTGCCACTACAGCACGAGCCATATAGTCGATACCAAGCATTTTTTTCTGAACTGTCTGCAGAGGAATGAAGATGGCATCGTCACTGCCAGGTCCCAGCCCACCGCGCTCATTGTAAACTCCGATGATCTGAAAGTTCAAGTTGCCGATTCGAATGTACTTGCCCACTGCAGAGTCAGTGCCAAAAAAATTATTGGCAGTGGCCGAACCCAGTATCGCGACCTGAGCTTCCCCATTGTCCTCGCCCTCGGTATAAAAACGTCCTTCGCGCAAAGTTCCGTGATCTATGTCAAAGCGCTCCGCTCCCGCGCCAATGTACATCTCGCTCTTTTTCGTATCGAGATAACTAACCGTCCCTTGCCCAACAGCGATACCATAAGCGCCAGAAACGTTGGGCAATCGCTTGATATCATCGAGGTCTCGCTTTTTAAAAGACGTGACAGCTACGGTAGTGTTAAGGTTGTCGAGACCGGGTCCTGCCGCAGCTGACGCCGCCCGGTTTTTGGTGGTAGGAGGTACCTTCGTTGCGATGACTAGTGTATTGGTACCGAGTGAGGCGATTTGCGAATTGACTAATCCGCGAAACCCCGCGCCGGCAGCAAGGACCAAAATAACGGTAGAAATACCGATTACAATTCCAAGCGTTGTCAGCATAGTCCGCCCGGGATTGGCTCTTAGTGACTTTATAGATTGGCGAAACGCAGTAAACATAGTGTAAAAATTATTCGTAGCGGAGGGCGTCGATGGGACTCAACTTTGCCGCTTTCAAGGCCGGGTACAGGCCAAATATGACACCGGTCAAAATCGAAACGCCAACTGAGAGCACTATTGATAGTGGTGAAATAACAAAAGCCCAATCATAGCCGAGTTTGCGCATCAATAAGGCAGCCAAAAATGATACGACCACACCGCCGACTATACCGAGCAATCCCCCAAGCAAAGTCAGGGTACCGGCCTCAAACAAAAATTGATTGCGAATCGCGGCATTACTCGCTCCGACAGCTTTACGTAATCCGATCTCACGGGTCCGCTCCGCAACCGTGACCAGCATAATATTCAAAATTCCAACGCCAGCCACAATGAGGGCGATGCCCGCCATGGACACCAAAAACAATTTTAGCGCGTTGGTGACCGTGCTCAAAATATTAACGGCATCTGCTTGATTGCGAACCACAAAATCGAGGTCAACCTTTTCTGCGATGTGGTGGCGCTCTTTCAGCACTTGCGTGATATCTGCCGCGGTTGACGAAACATTATCGGCTGCATCCACTTTGATGCCAATACCTTGCAAATACCGAATGCCCAAAAGTTCTTTTTGTCCTATGTCGAGGGGCATAAATACCATATCGTCCTGGTCCTGAAAAAAGGAACTGCCTCTTGACGCAATCACCCCTTCCACCCGTAAGGGTATCCCACCCGATTTTGCTTGCGAGGCTGTCTTCACTTTCACCACCTGGCCTACTGGGTCCACACCAGTACCGCTAAATAATTCGTCAGCGACTGTACTGCCGAGTACGATGACGCCAGCCCCACCCTGGTCCTCTTGTTCTGAAAAAAATTGCCCGTCCTGCATCGTAAAATTGATGCCCTTAGGATAATTGAAGTCTGTGCCGGTGAAATTGGTGTCAATACTTTGGGTTCCCCATGATACGGTCACAATACCCTCTACAGAGGGATTGACTGCCAGGGCGTGAGGAACGCGTCCAGTATCGCGCAAAGCAGCAGCATCTTCATTGGTGAGCGTGGTTATGACCACCCCAAACACGGTGGATGGCGGCCCATTCTCATTCCCAACCCATGGCTGTATGTAGAGCAAATTCGAACCAAATTTTGTGACTTGAGCTAAAATCAAACTCTGAGCGCCTGCCCCAAGGGCGATGATGATGATCACACCAGAAACCCCGATAACTATGCCCAGAATCGTCAAAAACGATCGCCCTTTCCGAGCGCGTAAAGTGCCAAATACCAATTTGAAACTGCCGAAAAAATTCACAAAATTGCCAAAACCAATTTTACTTCAAAAGGTCCTTGTCAACAGCCGCGATGGTTCGATGCGTGACCCGGGCGTCCTCCACAATTTTTCCATCCTTGATTTTGATAATCCTCTTTGCGTGATTTGCTGTGTCAGTTTCATGCGTCACCAGAATGATCGTATGACCCTGCTCATTCAGGTTCTGCAAAATATACATAATGCTATTGCCAGATTTTGAGTCGAGGTTACCTGTCGGCTCATCGGCAAAAATGACCGCCGGATCACACACCAACGCTCGAGCAATCGCTACCCGCTGTTTTTCTCCTCCAGAAATTTGATTCGTGTAATAGTCCAACCTGTGCGACAGCCCAACTGACTCCAAGGCCTTTTTCGCAAGCGAATCGTGATTCTTTTTACTGCTATAAATGAGGGGCAGTTTGACGTTGTCTAGGACCGTGGTCCGCGGAAGCAAATTAAAAGACTGAAAAACAAAGCCAACTCTGTCATTCCTGAGTGTCGCCAAATATTCGTCAGAAAAAACACTCGTGTCTTTGCCCTCAAATTCATAAAGACCGCTCGTGGGACGGTCCAGAAAACTGAGAATATGCATCAGCGTGGATTTGCCGCTTCCCGACGGGCCCATAATTGCCACGAACTCCCCGGCCTCGACCGACAAAGTGATACCTTGCAAAACTTTGGTGACCACGTCCTCGTTAATGTAGTCCTTTATTAGATTTTCGGCCCGGATTATGCTCATGATTTTCTTAGCTCTTCAAAAAAGTCACGATTTCCTGGCCCTCTCGAAGCCCAGAAGTAACCTCTACCAATCCCCCATCGGCATTGAGCCCCGTCTGAATTTGAACTTGGTGGTAGATTTTTTTCTGGGGATCATCAATCACACGCACAAAATGTTCGCTATCCCGATTGACCACCGCACGCTGGGGAACGGCCAAAACGCCCCGTTTTTCTGCAGCCAAAATTGTCATATTTGCGGTCATGCCGGGTTTGATCTGTGAGGCATCCTCAAGACTGGCTTTGATTTTGTAATTCACAACACCAGAGATCACTGTCGATGCGGGATCCACAGTCTGGACTGCGGCTTTGAAATGTTCATCCGGGCCTAAGGCATCAAAAGTGACATCCACACTTTGTCCTGATTTGATGATGGCGATATTTGCTTCACTCACATTTGCCTCAAGATACAAATTGTCGACATCCTGCAAAATTACCGCCTCTTTGAGCGCGGTTGCCAACTCTCCAACCTTGATATCTACACTTGTAATAGTGCCAGATGCTGGGGCTCGAATAACAGTATTCTCAAAATTCGATTGTGCAGTTTGAACCTGGCCTTGGGCAGAAAGTACCTGGGCTTGCGCGACGGCTACATCCGCCGGTCGGGCCTGAGCTTTTTTGAGATTGAGCTGCGCGACCGCTTGATCGAGACTCGCTTGCGCTGTGGCGATTTGTGCCTGCGCTGTGGTAATCGCGACGTTTTGAGTTTGTAACGCGGCTAAATAAGCATTGTTGTTGGTCGTGTAAGCTGAGGAGTTCGTATTCGGAATAGAAACTGCCCAGGTGTCGTTGTTGACTTGAATATAACTAGTAGGAAATTGAATCGACAAACCCCGGCTGCCCAAACTCACGGGAGATATCGCGCTAATATAGAACGGGCCGCCCACCTCCAGACCGTCGAAACTGAATTGATTTCCGGTTTGTCGAATCGAATACGCCCCCTGCTGCGTACCAACATAGGCTCCGGAAATGGTCGGATTGCTCGTATTCAGGTTGCTGGTCGCGGGAATCGCGGCCAAGCCCGAATTCAACAGAGTCCGGAGCGCATTGTTGACCAAGACCTGCTGCTGCGCTACCGTGTCATTCAAATTTTTCTTGGCATTATCCAAAGCGACTTGTGCCGCGTCCACTGCGGATTGGGCCACGGAAACTTCCTCGGTACTCGCCCCAGACAGAACTTTCTGATAGTTAGCCTGGGCTTGGGCCAGGGACCCTTGTGCAGTAGTCAGACCAGCGACGGCATCTTTTTGATCAAGAGTAGCCAGGACATCTCCTACGTTGACTTTGTCACCAACCGCGACATTGACTCTGGTGACGATGCCGCTGGTTCTAAAACTCAAATCCAAATCTGTGCCACTCGTGACTTGACCGGTGGCCAGAACTGTCTGTTTCAAATCCTGTCTTTTCACGATATCTGTCAAAGTGCCACTTGTGGAATTGCCGGGTTTGATGATCCGGTAGACGATACCTCCGACGACGACCACGATGACGATCGTCCAAATGATGACTTTTTTGCGGAAAAAAGATTTGATTGTCATGGAATTACTTCTTAGTGACTGAGCTTAAAATCTCTGACGCGTATTTCTTGAATTTTCTTTTGAGCGCAGCATTACCGAAATTTTCCACATTTTTCATGATCAATTCGACGAGATCGCTGAGGGCCTCAGCCTTGATCAGTCCCAGAGCACGGCCCATTTTCCCCACCACGACCAAGGAATCGCCAGGGATAATTTTGAGATCTTTGCGTGCTTGAACCGGAATCACCACCTGGCCTTTGGCGCCAACCACAGTAGTGCCGTACATTTTGTCCTGTTTAAATAGTTTCTCATGAAATAACTGTTTCATATATTAAAATCCTTTAAGTATAACAATTCCTACTAATCATACTGCTGTTTTGAAACACTGTCAATGGGAAATAAAAACGGGCCGTTGACCCGTTCTCCTCTAAAAATCAGGTGGTTGGTTTTGTTCCGCTTCCTCTCGCTTGTGTTTTTGCTTGGCGTAGAGAACCCACAACATGATCATGGTCACCACAACAACCGCGCTGAAATTGATGGTATTGAACACCTGCAAGGGGTCTGCTGAGAGATAGCGGATCGCCCCTGACCACAGGGCGAATTCATCAATGACCAAGCCCAAACCGATCCCATAGATGAAAGCGCCGAGACGGCGCGGAATGTTCTTCCCCAAGACGATTTGGAGAAAACCCATAATCAGAATAATAAAATTCCCGTACACAAAATGGTGGAGCCGGAAGCCGTCAATACTGATGAAAAGGCTGCGCGGGAGCTCGTCAGTTTTGATCACGAAAAAAGCGATCAAGCGGGCAATCAAGACGACTGTCAAAAAAGTGAACAAAGTAATCGCCAGGGGTTCCTGGAGACTGAAAAGTCTGATATTTTTTTTTGCGACTGTCTCAGACACAGCGATTATCTCTTGTGTTTGGAAAATACCTCTGGCAGAGCAACCTTAGCACAAATTACGCTTTTGAAAAAGCCCTGGGCCTGGCTTATTTACAAAACCGAAGGAGTAATGATAGACTGACCAGTCAGATCAAAGGAGGAAAATTCACTATGCGCTTAGGGACTGAACTGAGAAATATCAGACAGGGGCAGGGATGGAGTCTGAGAGCTGCGGCAGACAAAATCCGCAGGGTCGGCTGGACAGGAATCACCCCTCAATATCTCGGCCATATCGAGCGCGGCGACACGTTGCGTCCGGCTTTGGAAAAATTGGCCTGGCTCGCTCGGGCCTATGGCTTACGGCGTCAACTTCTGGAAAGTTGGCTACCACCAGAACCGCCGCTTGCGATAAAACCGAGGACAGAACTTGGCCAAGCACTGCTGGCCGAACTCGCTACAAGAAATCTTTCGGTTGCCAACTTCGCCAAGCTGCTGGACGAAACCACCAAGTATCTCCGAGAGTTGCTCCGCGGCGACTTCAAAAGCCTATCTGCCCACCGCGCGCCAAAATTTGTCAAAGTTCTGAAATGGCCTCCACAGAAAGTCTTCCGCTTTGCCCAGCGGATCCAAAACGAAGCGTGCGACACAGCCATCGGCCAGTGGGCCTTGAAGCGAAGAATTGAGCTGGGCAAAACCCAAAAACAAATCGGGCTAGAGGCAGGGGGAGTGCACCAGCGCGTCATCAGCGCTCTGGAACGAGGCAGAATCAATCTCCGCAGGCTCGCTTGGGCCAAACATGCTCTATGGGCTGCAGCCTATGCGGTGACAACTCAGGAGTTTAGACAGCGGATTCTAGGACTGTCACATGTAGCAGTAGCCGAACGGCAGCCACCCAAACCCACGCGCGCTCTTCCCCGGCAGTTACCACCGCTAGCAAAGCCGAAACCTAACGTCGAGAAAAAGGTCAAGTTGCCAGAGACTCCTCTCAAAAAACCTCAGCCAACACTGGAAACCTCACCCAAACCTCTGCCGAGCCCGCAGCAAGCATCTCCGGCAGTTCTGCCCAAATACGTTATACCCAGAGCAGCAGTTCGGACCGGACTCCCGCTCTCGCGCGAAACTCTGCACGAATGGTTGGAAAAAAGAGTAGCGCTGGAAACAACTCTCCACAGACAAGCCCGCGGATCGTAAGATCAGATCCGCGAGCAATTTTTTTCCATGAAGTTGAGATAAAATCCTTACGTCAAATTTTCATGTAAAAAATGGGGGTATGCTTTTAATCTCCCTCTCTTGACCGCAGTTTCAACTAGACGCGACTAGCTCGTCTTTTTATTTAGCTCACGTTTTGTTTGTATTGTTTCATCAAGCCGTACTCATGCCAGGTCAGAGCCACGATGACTGCATCGAACACCGTCAGCAGAACCAAGCTGATGGCATGAGTAAAAGTGTAGCGGTAGACTTGATAGAAAATGAAAGCGGTAAGAACCGCAATGGAGGCCGGATAGGCCCAAAGTTTATTCCGCAATAATCCCCAGACCAAAAAAAATTTTATCAAACCGTGCGAAATCAAATATAGCTCGGGAAATAATCTAGCCCCGGCTATAAAATGCGCAAAAAAACTCACGACATGAGTGGCGAGTAAGTCTTGCGGGTCTTCGGACAGCTCGTGCTGCGTGAGCAACACGACCAGACTGTTTAGTCTGGCAGTACTAATAAAAAATAGGAGCACACCGCCGATCGTCTCCAAGGCTCCATCTAGACCTTTGATGATAACTCCGATTTCGAAAATTCTTCTGAGGTACCGCTCTGGCAATGAAAATTTGGCTGCGATCATATTGTAAAAAACCTAAAGGTGAAGGTCCTGTCGCTGTTCTGCCATCGCTTTGGCAAAAAACAGGCTCCTTGGGCCAGGCTGCGCCTGGAAGCGTGCAGTCATTTGTAGGTGGAAAAATGATGCCAAACAGTTAGCAGCCCGATCACCAACGCGCCCGAAGAACCGACCAATACGGCCGCAGCCATCATGTCCTTGATCTTTCCCACCAAGTTGTCCTGACCGGGTTTTAGGGCATCGAGAATTTTCTCGACAATGGTATTGACAGTTTCAAGCACAAGCACCAAAATAATCGCCAAAATAATCGCGGCGTCTTCGACGTACGAAAAATTGAGCACCAAAAGTGCAAAAATAAGGACGAGTGCAACCAGCGCTTGAATTCGAAAACTCTGCTCTGTTTGCCAAATGTACCGCAACCCGCGAAGCGCGTAACGGAAACTATTTTTGAGCCGCTGGAACATGTCTCAATTATACCATCAAGCTGAAAAACAGCCTATGGACCACACGTCGGCTCTTTTTATTGCACAAATTTTAAGCGAATGATTGGGATTTTTCCAGTTTCATCATGAGGGGCGTCAACAAACCTTCAGCTTCATCGGCATTTTTGACGAGCATCAGATTTGCGCGCAGTTCCCGCGCCCCGGGAAAATCGGAAATATAAGCTTTGTAATGCTTCTTCATGACATCGAAACTTTTGCGCCCGGCAAAGAGTTTCTCAAAAAGCCGCGTGTGCTCCTGCATCACCCGAAACCGCTGCTGCAAGGAAACTCCCTCTGGCGAAGGGTTACGATCGAAAAACCATGGGTTACCGAAAATTCCCCTACCGACCATGATGCCCGCGGCACCGCTCTCGGTGACTTTCTGCAAGGCCTCCGGGATGCTGCTGAGGTCGCCGTTTCCCAGAATCAAAGTCTCGGATTGCGACTCCCTGGCAATCTGGACGGCCTCGCGGACCGCGTCCCAATGCGCGGGTACGGCGGACATTTCTTTTCTGGTGCGGGCATGAATCGTAATCGCAGCCGGCTCGGATTCCAGAAGATACTTGATCCACTCAGACAGGGTGTTTTGATTGTAACCGATCCTGGTCTTGACCGAGACGGGCAGGTTCCCGGCCCCTCTTTTGGTGGCGGCAATGATCTCCTGGGCCAGTCTGGGGGTCTTCACCAGGGCGGCTCCCGCTCCCTGCTTTTCGACAGCCCGGTCCGGACAGCCCATATTGATGTCGATCCCGTCAAAACCGAGCTGCTGCAAAAGCCGGGCCACCTCATAAAAATGTTCGGGTTTGCTGCCAAAAATTTGGCCCACAATCGGCCGCTGCAACTCGCTGTATTGCAAATCCAAAAGCAGGTGCTCTCGACCCGGTGAGAGCAATCCATCACAGGAGACAAACTCAGTCCACATCACGTCTGGCTTGCCGTATTTGGCGATGATCTCGCGAAAAGCCGCGTCCGTCACATTCGCCATCGGAGCCAGGGCCAGGATTGGTCTATTTAACTTTTCCCAAAAGCCCTTTATCATGGTCATAGAGTCATTAGTATATCATTTTCCTTATGGCTGAACTCACCTATCCAGTCCGCATCAACCACTACCTGGCCCTGGAAAAAATCTGCTCGCGCCGCATGGCTGATATTTTGATTGGTCAGGGCAAGGTCAAAATCAACGGGCGTCCCGCTGTCCTCGGCCAAAAAGTCGAAAGAGGTGACAGTGTCACGGTTGATCGCGAAATCCAAGACAATCTCCGACAAAACCGCGTGTTTCTGGCCTACAACAAACCAGTTGGAGTCATCACCCACGGGCCGCAACACAATGAAAAAAGCATTGCTGACGTTTTAGCGTTCAAAAGCAAGCTCTTCCCCATCGGGCGACTCGACAAAGACTCCCATGGACTCATCATCCTCACCAATGATGGCCGTATCACAGACCGCCTGCTTAATCCGAAATATGAACACGACAAGGAATATGTGGTCAAAGTCAACAAAACAGTCCGTCCCGGATTTCTGCGGCACTTGCAAGAAGGAATTACTCTCGAGAATTATCAGACCAAACCAGCTGCAGCGGAAAAATTGAGCGATACTTCGTTTCGCATCGTCCTGACCGAGGGCAAAAACCGGCAAATACGCAAAATGTGCGCGGCTTTCAATTATCAGGTCCTCGACCTCAAACGCGTGCGCATCATGAACATCCGCTTGGATAATCTAAAACAAAACCAATATCGTACCCTCAAAGGCCAGGAGCTGCAAAAATTTTTGACAAGCCTTGGTCTCTGAAAAAAGACCGGATATGAACTCTACGCTAAAGGCTGCGACCCCCGCTCCAAAACCGCGTAAGATTTGCCCCTAGGCTTAGTCAAATATAGGGTAGAAAAAGCCTAGAAAACAATTAATAAACAAGAGAAAGGGCAAATTTTATGAACAAATTCACTCGTTTGGCGCCCGCACTTGGGTTGCTTTTTATCCTGGTTCCAGCCGCAGCTCTGGCCAAGGGTGATGGGAATGACCGGGACGGGGGGCACGGGATCAGAGGGTTCTTCAACCTCGGCGGCAAAATCCATTGGGATTTCAAAAACCGCTTCCATACCGGAACAGTGACAGCTGTCGGCACAAGTAGCTTTGACATAAAGACCTCTGACGGCACCATTTTGACAGTGAATACCGGGACGGCGAAATTGCAGCATCCTTTCGGAGCGACTATCCAATTGTCTGACATAAAAGTGAACGACAAGGTCCAAGTCAAAGGTACCACCAATGGCAATCAGATTGACGCGGCCATCGTCGTTGATTCTCCCGAGAATACGCACCCTGCCAAGGCGCACGGCACAGTCACTGCAGTCAATGGGAATAGCTTCACCCTGCAAAGCAACCATCAAGGAGTCGTCTTTACCGTCAATGTGAATACGAACAGCACCACGACCTTCAAAAGCTCTAGCACCTCGACAACCACGATTGCTAACGTCCAGGTCGGCAGCAAAGTCACAGTCAAAGGCTTGTGGGACGAAATCCTCAATATCCTAAACGCCATTAAAGTGCACATCAGGTAACCAAACCAAAAAACTTCCACCAACAAAAAAATACGGCTTGAGGCCGTATTTTTTGTGTGAATCGAGTGTTTTTTTTACTCCACGTTGAAGGATCTTAAGAACCAAAAATCAGGCTAGTTTTTGGAGATTCGGCCCGCTGGTCGGTATTCTAAAAACGATGAATTTATAGCCCAAAAAATCTACCAAAAAACCTATCAGAGTAGCCAAAGCTTTCCCTATATTCAGCCAGGCCACGTTGCTCAATCCCAATGCTGGGTGCAGATAACTGGTAAACAGCACGATAATCAGGCTGTTGACTATGAGCCCGAAGAACGTGACTATGGCAAATTTTGGAATATCGTTGAAAAAACCTTTGTTGTCTATTTTTTTAAAGACCCATTGTTTGTTCCAAATATAACTATTGGAGGCAGCCAGGAGCGTTCCCGGAATATTGAAGCCACCCACTGCCAGGCCAGCTGTAACCCCAGTGGCCAGACTGGCCAGGTTTAAAAAACCAAAATTAATCGCTGTATTCAAAACGCCGACCTCGGCGAACTTGCTCAACTGAAGCATGACAGGGATCATTCTCGATAAAGCCTGACCTACCCAAAAACCGACCGCCCAGAGCAAGGCCAAAGCAAACGGCAAGACAATGAGGGTTAATGTGTTTTGGTAATGAAGGTTCAACAGCGTGGGGATCGCGCACAATCCTGTCAAAAATCCTGCCAGCGCTGCCACTGAGTAGTCCTTGGATAGTTTCATTTTTGTTTCTGCTTAGTTATTTATTTCATCTAAAGGATATCATGAAATCTGCAACTAATCAATCCGCGAGGGGTCACTCCACCGGATTAGTCTGCTCGCGCCCGCTCTTGAGCTTGCTCACTGAACACTGACCATCCCACAATCCCAATTGATTGGTCCGCGCATAAGTTTCGGTATCGTGAAACTCTTGCGTCTTGGAAATATCCGGAGGATACCGATAAGCAAAGGCATAGCCCTGCTTCACCAGTTCCAAATTGACAAAAGTCCCGTCCTCGAGATACACAAACCCGAGCCAGCGGCCGTATTGGTCCTTCTCGCTCACGTCTTTGTAAAACTTGATGGTTTTCCCCTCGACCAGTTCTTTATTCTTTTCCGCTGCCTCGCGGGCAAAACATTGCACTGGCTTGCGCTTGTCCACCTCTTCGGGCGTATCAATACCAATGTATCTGAGGCGCTCACCATTGGCCAAGGTGATGGTATCTCCGTCGACCACCTCTGCGACCTTGATCGGTTGGCCGTATCCGACTTTGATGGTCCGGTCATAGGTGACCCCGGCCACGCGCGGCTCCGAGCCAACGATATGGTCTTGGTAATAAATCCCAAAAACCACTATCGCAAGCCCCGCCGCCAAAACTACAAATTTAGTTTTCATGTTTTGAAACAGGAAAGGTGACCTGGCCCTGGCGCGACCGAAAGGTTGAAGCTAGGATTCTGACGTGTGACCAGCAAAGTGCTCATCATCAGCCTGGGCCTGGTCTTTCGTTTCGTGGGTGACGCCGTCGCGATGATGCGGCGGGCAATAAAGAGTATACAATTTTAGGGAGTCGGTTGCCGAGGAATTGATGACATTGTGCTTCGCCCCAGCCGGAACGATCACGGCGGATCCGGCTGAGATGTCATGTTTGACTTTGTCGATCACCACAATCCCCTTTCCCTTTTCAAAACGAAAAAACTGATCCACATCGTGAACTTCTTCGCCAATCTCTTCCTGGGGCCGCAAGCTCATCAGAACCAATTGGCTGAATTTCGCCGTGTACAAGACTCTGCGAAAATAGGTATTCTCCAAGGTTAATTTTTCAATATTGTCTGTGTATCCTTGCATAAATTTTATTATATTAAGTATTTATTTTAGCAAAACCGTTACCAAGACGCCGGCCGTCACCAACATTCCGCCCAGAACATTGCCGAACGTGGGCTGCTCGCCCAAAAAGATAAACGCCAGAATGATAGTCAGAGCCACGCTCAACTTGTCCACTGGCGCGACTCTGGCCGCCTCGCCCAACTGCAAGGCTTTGTAATAAAACAGCCAGGACAAACCAGTCGCAATTGCCGAGAGAATAATAAAAAAATAGGAGTATCTGGAAATTTTGAAAAGCTCACTGGCGTTGCCCTGCAGCCACACTATACTCCAGGCAAAAACCACGATGATCACGGTCCTGATGGCCACTGCCAGATTGCTGTCCACCCCTCTGATGCCGATTTTTCCAAAAATGGCCACCAGAGAAGCAAAAAAAGCCGAGAGGATCGCATAAAATATCCAGTTCATATGAGCAAGGATGCCCTTTCTTCTCCATCATAGCAAAAAACCGCACTTGAGGCGATTTTTTTGCGGATCGGATTCGATTTGGTGCGGAGAAAATTAAAAAACTTTTCGCCCAGACTCCATCCACCTCTTGTACAAATAGCCAGCAGAGGCGAGATAGAGCAGGCCCACGATTATCAAAACGAAGCGGTTCGAAGAAATCGACATCCCGATATTGGTTCTGAGGATGCCTGCGAGCCCCAGATTGAGACCAGAGATCGCCAGCACAAAAAAAGCCACAGTGTCCATGGTCTCTTTTTTGCCAAAGAGCATTTTTTGTCCATACCATCGATACAGCAAGTAGCCTGACGCCACACCTGATATTACCCAAGCTAAGGTCAAAAGTAGGCTGATGAGTCCGTACAGCGAGGGGACGCGGAAAAGGAACAATACCGGCGGGATACCCCCGAGAAAGAGAGCTATCGCGGCAATGAGCAACCGCACTTCTGACCAGAAAAAACTATATCTCTCAAGCTGACCTGGTTGGGTATGTTCTTGTAGATTCATATGCTTATTTTTTTGCTTATTCCTTTATTAATATTTCCTGACCGCAGTATAGCACGTATGGGATGACTCGTCTGCCGTGACCTATCTGGAAAGTGTAATTTTACTTTTGAACTAACCATGGTAAAATAAAAGCATCCGTGTAAAAAAGGTGGCCAACTATAAAGAACAACGGGGTCATTTGATAAAATCAAACAAGGTTATCTGGTTTATTGTTTTATTACTAGTTATTGTTGCGGGCGTAATTATTCTGGCAAACAGAAATCGTGCGGGTAGCAAGGGCGCCCCAAACAGCGACATACCGATACATATGGATCTCACCAGTTCGGCATTTCAATTCAATCAGCCAATCCCATTAAAATATAGTTGCGAGGGGCAAGGCATTAACCCACCCTTGGATATTTCGGGCACGCCGCGTTTCGCAAAATCTCTGGCTTTGATAGTGCATGATCCGGACGCCCCGGCGAAAGGCGGATTTACGCATTGGGTGATATTCAATATTGCTCCGACGACGACTTACGTTGCAGAAAATTCTGTCCCACAGGGAGCGATCCAAGGAATGAATGACGCTGGGAAAAACATTTATATTGGTCCGTGCCCGCCGAGCGGTACGCATCATTATCATTTCATGCTCTACGCTCTTGATACCGTCTTGGGTTTGACCCCCAGCACTGCAAAAGACACTTTGATCCATGCAATGCAGGGCCATATTATCGGCCAAACTGATTTGATCGGGACCTACCAAAAATCCAAATAATTTTTCGGCTGAAATAAAACAATCGCAAAAAATCGCCTCGGGAGCGATTTTTTTAGGTGCTATTTTTCTTTTCTCATCCGATAGAAATAATACAAAGCCAGAGGCGCTCCCCAATTAGCGGAGCGCTCGATAAAATCCAGCCAGCCCACGCCAACTATCGGTCTCAGTAAGGCTGTCCAAAATCCCCAGAAAGTGGCCCAGAGCAACACCCAGTTTAGCGGTTTGATAAGTACGATCGCCGCGACGATCAAATCGCTGATGCCTATCAAAAGCAGCAGGGTATGGGCGGTTGGATTGCCAACGTGAATTAGCTTCACGATCCAGCTAATCCAGTCTGCTTTACCCCCAATACCCAAAAAGCCGTGGCCAATAAATTCACCGGCGACACCTATTCGCAAGGCCCATTCCATTTTTTGTGTAGTTGTCATATTTTTGTTTCTTAAGGATTGCTACGGGAATTAGCATACACCCGGCCAATTTAACTGTAAACCCATACCACAAAAACCATCTCTTTAGCTGACTTCACTCCTGGTACGGAGCCGCGAGATTTAATTTAGTAATTTCAGATTTCTTAATAATTGGGCGTTCAATGCCACGATAATAGTACTGACAGACATCAGCAAGGCCCCAATTGCTGCAGGCAAGATGATCCCAAACAAACCCGCGGCCAGAGGAATAGCAACAACATTATATCCGGTGGCCCAGACAAGATTTTGCACCATCTTTGCGTAAGTGGCTTTTGAAAGTTTGATAATTTTTACAATATCCCGCGGATCACTTTTAGCTAGAATGATCCCCGCGCTTTCAATGGCTACGTCTGTACCAGCGCCCATAGCAATGCCAATATCTGCTTGGGCCAAGGCTGGCGCGTCATTTACGCCATCGCCAACCATGGCAACCTGACTCCTATCTGTTTGCAGCTCTTTGACCTTATCGGCTTTGTGTTCAGGCAAAACTTGGGCAAAATATTCAGTGATCCCAAGTTCCCTCGCTACATATTTGGCTACAGCCTCACTGTCTCCCGTGAGCATTGCCACTCTGACTCCGGACTTCTTAAGTTCATCAATAGCCTGTTTTGATTGTTCACGGATCAAATCAGCCGTCGTTATTACCCCTATGAGTTTATTTTGCTCCAACAAATAAACTACTGTTTTGCCTTCATTGCCAGCCTGTTCAACTTTTTGGGATAAACCGTCAAGAGTGATATTCTTTTCTTCTAGTAATTTCGGGCTGCCGACAAAAAATTCTTTCCCGTCAACCATCGCCTTCGCTCCTTGACCTGGAATTGCCAAAAAATTTTGCCCTGGCGAAAAATCGACACCAAGCTCTTGGGCTTTCTTTACAATAGCCCGGGCAATCGAGTGTTCGGAACTAGCTTCCACTGCGGCCGCCGTTTTTAAGACATAGTCCCTGCTTGACCCCTCGCTTGGCCAAATATCTACTACCCCATGTTCGCCTTTGGTAAGAGTTCCGGTTTTATCAAACAATACCACGTCAATATTACGGGCTGATTCCAAAGCAATCCTTTTCTTTATGAGTAACCCGTTTTTTGCCGCCAAACTTGTGGAGATCGAAGTCACCAAAGGTATTGCCAGACCCAGGGCGTGCGGGCAAGCAATTACCAGGACAGTGACCATTCTTTCAAAGGCAAAAGTGGCACCTTTGTCGAGAATGAGCCAAGCAACCAAAGTCAAAATACCTGAAACGGTCGCCACAATGGTCAGATAAAACGCCGCCCGGTCCGCCAGGACCTGAGCCTTGGAACGAGACGCCTGTGCTTCGGCGACTAATCTCATTATCCCGGCTAGCGCCGTGTCTTCACCAGTCTTTGTGACTTTGATTTTCAGCGACCCATCGCCGTTGACGGTCCCTGCGATTACCTGACTGCCTTTTGTCTTTCGGACTGGCTCACTTTCTCCGGTAATCATTGCTTCATTTACAGAGGATGATCCTTCTACAATTACTCCATCAGCCGGGACTTTTGCCCCGGGCCGAGCTAATACCACATCCCCAACTTTCAATTGGGAAGTCGGGACTTTTTGACCATTTTCAAGCTCGGCTGTGTCAGGTAATAACTTGGCCAATTCCTGCAAAGCTCTCTGCGCGTTCGTCACCGATCGCATCTCCATCCAATGGCCAAAGATCATGATGGTAATCAGGGTCGCAAGCTCCCAAAAAAATTCTGCTCCTGTATGCGAAAAAATAGAGAATAAACTGTACGCAAAAGCAACCAATATGGCCTGACTTATCAGCGTCATCATGCCAGGCTGTCTGGACCTGAGTTCTGCGATTGCACCTTTGATAAATACTGTGCCTGAATAGAAAAACAAGATCGTGCCAAAGATTGCGGGAATATATTCCGAGCCAAAAAACTTCGGCATCGAGAAATGCAGCCAATTCTGGATCGAATCGGAATATACCAGAACGGGCAGAGTCAAAATCAAACTCCACCAAAACTTGTCCCGGAACATTGCCGGCGAATGGCCTTCATGTTTGTCGTGAGTATGTTGAGAGTGATGATCGTGCATGCGTGAAGCATAACAAAAAACCGCCTCAAGGGCGACTTTCGTATGGGTCCCTAGCCGAACAAATGCTCGGACAGTTTTACGATCAGTTAGCTAGATTTATTCCTTGGGTCCTAGCCAAGTCATAAAAACTATTTTTATTTTAGCCAGATCAAAATTTTTCTAACTTTTAAAAACATCCCGCATGAGAGATGTTTTTTTATTTATTGATGCTTATGGCCAACCTACGCCGAGCCCCCACAAACTCCAATGCGACCACTGCCAGATAGATTAGGCCTGTGATACACGTTTGCGTAATATGGGCTGGAATAGTCCAAGCTAAATAAAATCCGCTCGCCAAGGTCACCGCAACTAAACCGTAAGCTATCTGTAATCTGGGCTTGGAAGGAAAAAACAAGACAAAGCCCGAGTAAATCAGGCTGAAAGATGCGACAATTACGTGAAAGATTATCATAAATCTATTATACTTTATTTCTTATCAGGGAATCAATGACAATGGCCACGCTCAGCATCGTGATCACGATCAACGAAAACTGGAACATCTGCCGCGCCCAGAGTTTGTCGTTGATATTCTTCCTAAATCCTTGGAGGCACAAACCCACCCAAACACAGCCAAACACAAGAGCGACTACGAAATATATCAGCCCAGCGAACTTAAACGTGAACAGCAACGTCGTCGCAATGATAAAACCGAGAAGATATCCAAGCATGTTAACTTTGGTCAGCCAAATCCCCGACTTTGCGGGCAACACCGGAATCCCAGCGGTCCGATAATCATCGAGTCGGCGAATTGCAATGGCATAGAAGTGGGGCATTTGCCAAAACACCAGGATCAGAAATAGTAATAAAGCTCTGAGGTCGAACTGATTGGTCACGGCCGTGTAGCCGACCACAGGCGGAACCGCGCCGGAAATCGCACCTACCAGCGTGCCATGAGGCGAGCGACGCTTGAGAAACGTGTAGATGGGCACATAAAAAATAAACCCGCCGAGCGCGGTCGTGAGAGCCAAGAGGTTGGTCCAAAAACCCAAAACCGCACAGCCAACCAGTAGCAGAACGGCTCCAAAAATTACCGCACTGTGAGGCGAAACTGCGCCTCGGGTGAGGGCGCGGTTTTTGGTTCGGTCCATTTTGCCGTCAATATCGCGATCCATCAAATTATTAAACACGCACGCGGATGCGATGACGAACGAGATGCCCAGTAACGTAGCCATAAGCGACAACCAGTTGATGTGACCCTGGGCTGCCAAGAAAAAACCGGCAACCGTGGTTACGGCATTACCGTAAATGATTCCCGGCTTGGTAAGTTGGTAATAAATTTTCATCATTTAAAAGCCGCCGTTCTGCTCCATTAGGTAGTTGTTCACGTCCTGCGGGGTCATGTTGTAATTCAGATTACTCATAATCCAGAGTGAGCCGCCGACTACGACCGCAATGGCTAACACAGTGAAGAGAAAAACCCAAAGCTTCGATTTGGCCCCAAGACCTTGCCCCAAATGCAAGAAGAAAATCAACTGAACATACAACTGGATTATGGCCATTGTCACGATAGTGAAAATCAAACCCGAACCCACGAGCAAATGTTTGACCGCGAACAGATACGCGGCAATGGTCAGCAGCAGGGACAAAATAAATCCAACCACGTATGAAATGAGGGCCTTGAAATTTTTCATCTTGCCGCTCCTAGCAGATACACAATAGTAAAGATAAAAATCCATACAATATCCAAAAAGTGCCAAAATAAACTCAAACTGGTCAGTTTCCGAATATTCCCCGGCGTCAAACCTCGACTGTTCACCCGAATTAGCAAAATAATCATCCACACCAGGCCGAACACGATATGCAAACCGTGCGTGCCAACCAGAGTAAAGAATGAGGAAAGAAAGGCGCTGCGCTGAAAACTATTGCCCTCTACTATCAGATGCCAAAACTCGCTGATTTCCAAGACGAGGAATGATAAACCCAAGATAAAGGTCGTGCCAAACCACATGACCACTTTATTTTTGTCCTGGCGCGCGAGCGCTAGCATGCCTAAGCCCGTCGTAAAACTGCTGGTGAGCAAAATAATGGTTTCCGCCAAAACCAGGAGTCCGTTAAAGATATCGCGCTGAGCCGGACCGCCGAACGTGTTGCTCCGCAACACCGCGTACGTGGCGAAAAGCGCGGCAAACATTAACAGGTCAGTCATCAGATAGACCCAAAATCCGAAAATAGTTTTCTCGTTCGAATCGTGCTTATCCACGGTGATTTCTCCTGGCTTCAATTTTGGCAACTTCCGCCGCCGGTATGACATATTCGGTATCTTCATCAAATGACCTGACAATCAGGCAGACGACGGCGCCGATAATACTCGCCAGAATCAGCCAGAGGATGTGCCAGACCATGGCAAACCCAAACAGAAGGGCAAACCCCGACAGATATATTCCCGCGGCCGTATTTTTGGGCATCACAATATCTTCGTATTTGGCCGCGGGTTGCTCCTGGGATTGTTTCATCTCCCAAAACGCATCGCGCGAGGTAATTTTTGGGATCACGGCGAAATTATAAACGGGTGGCGGTGATGAGATTGACCATTCCAGCGTCCGGCCGTTCCACGGATCCCCGGTCGCGTCCACATTTTCTTTGCGCTGCTTGATACTGACAATAATTTGCAATATTTGGAGAGCCGCGCCGAAGCCAATAATGACGATGCCGCATGCCGCCACTATAAACAAACCTTGCCAGCCCGTAGACGCATCATAGTGGTCCAGGCGGCGGGTAGCACCCATAAATCCCAAAATATAGAGTGGCAAGAAAGAGACAAAAAATCCGATAATCCAGGACCAAAACGCGTATTTACCCAAGCGTTCATTGAGCCGAAACCCCGTTACCTTCGGAAACCAATAAGTGATACCCGCAAAAATCCCGAAGAGTGCGCCTCCGATGACCATTGTGTGAAAATGCGCGACCAAAAACAACGTGTTATGCACCTCAAAATCGACTCCCGGAATTCCCATTAATACTCCCGCCATGCCGCCCAAGGTAAAGGTAAAAACAAAGCCGATGAACCAATGCATGACTGATCCGAATATGATTCGTCCCCGATACATGGTCGCCAGCCAATTGAAGACCTGGACACCAGTGGGGATCGCGATCACCATGGTCATAATCCCGAAAAAGGCATTGACGTCCGCCCCGGCGCCCATCGTGAAGAAATGGTGAAGCCACACCAAACCGGACAGCAACGTGATGCCAACTGCCGCGCCTATCATGGATTTATAGCCAAACAATCGCTTCTGGCTGAACGTCGCAACGATTTCTGAATAGATCCCAAATGACGGGAGCATGAGAATGTATACCTCCGGATGGCCCCACGTCCAGATGAGACTGACATAGAGCATGGGGTTCCCGCCGCCGCCGGCGGTAAAGAAATGCATGCCGAACATCCGGTCCAAAGACAAGAGCAAAAGGGCGATAGCGAGAATGGGGAAAGCGGAGAGTACGAGGACCATGCTGCACAGGGATGTCCACACGAACATAGGCATTTTCATCAGAGTCATTCCCGGTGCGCGCATCTTCAAAATGGTCACCAGAAAATTAATACCCGAGAGCAAACTCCCGAGCCCTGAGATCTGCAAACTCCATATCCAATAATCCACTCCCACGCCCGGACTGTAGGCGAGCTCTGAAAGGGGCGGGATGGCCAACCAGCCGGTCGCGGCAAATTGCCCGCCAAATACAAAAAATAAATTAATGAGCGCGGCACCGGCCACATAGAGCCAGAAACTCAAAGTGTTCAAGAGCGGAAAGGCCACGTCGCGTGCTCCAATTTGGATCGGCATTATATAATTCATCAGCCCAAACAAAAACCCCATAGTCACGAAAAAAATCATGATGGAGCCGTGAGCCGTAAAAATCTGCTGAAAATGATTGGGGCTCAAATACCCGTGGGAGTTTCCGACTGAAAGAGACTGTTGCAGCCAGATCATGAGGGCATCGAGCCCGCCGCGGAAGAGCATCAGCGAAGCGACGACTATGTACATTATCCCGATTTTTTTCGGGTCAGTTGAAGTCAGCCAATCCCGCCAAAGCCAGCGCCAGCGTTTGTAGTAAGTAACCAATGCGACCGCGGACAAACCGCCCAGAAACAACGCAGCGGTTCCTGCGATTGTGAACCACTCGTGTGGCAGCGCGTCCAAAGTTAGTTTTCCAAAAAACCAGCTCATGGCGTTCCTCCCATTTCCATATCGGGCACCATAAATTTCATCATAACTGAACGATACAAACCGAATTGCGCTGAAGAATAGTACGCAACCGGGTTGTCAGTACTCGGGGCGGCAAGCATCTCGTATTGAGCCATATCTAGTGTGGCTGGTGTTTGTTTGACCGTAGAAACCCAATGCTCAAAATCAGCTTGGGTCGAAGCGACAGCCATAAACTTCATCCCGGAAAATCCCAGGCCGTTTATCTCCGCGGCCGAGCCGTTGAATTCCCCGGGGGCGTTAGCCTCGAGGTGAAGCCGTGTCGACATCCCGGGCATTGCATACATCTGGCCACCGAGTTGGGGTATCCAAAATGAATTCATCGGGGCATCAGCCGTTAATTGAAAATTGACGGGCGTGCCGCTCGGGAACTGGACAAAGTTAACAGTCGCGATATTTTGTTCCGGGTAAATAAACAACCATTTCCACCGCAGTGCCACAACTTGAATCGTGATCGGTTTGACGCTGGAATTAAGTGGTTTCAACGGGTCTAATTCGTGAGTACTTTTCCAATTGATTATTGCCAGCACGAAAATTAGGGACATCAGGATTCCCCAAAACGTAAGTTGGGTTCCAATATTATCATCCAAGTTGGGTGTATACCTGGCTTTTTTGTTGCTGGCTCGATACTTCCAGGCTATATAAACCAACGAGGCAAATACTGGTACGACCACTAGGAGCATCAAAAGAGTTGCCGTCACGAGTAGGTTGCGTTCAGACCCCGAAATCGGGCCCTTCGGGTTAAGGACCGCGAAATTGTGCCCGCGCACGAGGAGAAACAGCAAGAAAGCCAAACCGGCCAAGACCAGAAAAATTACTAGGAATTTGTACTTTTGGTATCTGGAACTCATCTGATTTATCTCTGATAAATTATACCATTTTCTCAATTTTTTTGATATTAAAAAATCGTAGTCATCATATTTGAAAAATTTAGCCGCGCCAGGTCGCATACGCAGAGTTGGCAGTCAATCATCGCAAAAAAAACACCTCTTAGACAATTTCCTTGTTTGGGTCACCTGGGAACGGTGTTTGGACCTTTTTACAATCAGCTGACTAAATTTGCTGCTCCAGGGTCCAATTGTGAAGGTTGTCGGAAAAATGTTTAGCTTAATCTAAAGGATTGGCTCAGGCGGTTTGGAAAGTTCCAAATGGTTCAAATTTTGATTACTGCTTTGTAAACCCCCTGACACAAACTGGCCTTCTAAAATATATTTTTGGCTATATTGAACGCTGTCAATTCCGCTACCAATGACTGGCAAATCATAGCTAGTTATGATTCCTGAGGATTCATCAGAAAAAATTGCGTAGCCGTTCACTCTTTTTAACATGTAGCCCTGTACCTTAACAGTCTGATTAAGAAAATTACTAGGGTGATGCGTCACGCTGCCGATTGTATTAAGAGGTAATGTTGCCGCACTCGTATCACTAGTAGATTGTAAACGCTTGATAATATCCAATCCATCCGGAATGTTCAGCTGGCCAAGACTGTTACCAGGCTTCCCAGTCACTCCATACTGCCAGACAATCTGTTTAGTTTGTTTATCAATTACAATCACGCGATGATTAAAGTCATCGTTGGCAAGAATGTTGCCGTTGGGAAGTTCGATGGCCAGAGAGGGCTTATTGAGTTTTACAGTATCCCCTCCATCATACTGCCAGACAATCTGGCCTAGTTTTGAAACTTCTACCACTTGACCGGGTTTACTGTAATCAGAAATCAAAATATTTCCGGCCTTCGTCGGCTGTGGATCTGAAGGATACGCAACCGGCAGAGTCATAGAAAATACGGGCCTCCAATGCTCATCGAGTTCAATCAGATTGCGGCTGACAATGTTGCTGACATAAATATGTCCATTTGAAAGCGGGGTGTCGCCGTTGGGTTTATTTAAATCACCTAGCTTATCGTCGCAAACCTTGGTGTGCCCATATTGGCGCACGATTTGTTTCTCTGGAGAAATTTCTATGACTCGGCAGTTTTTGATGTCCGCCACTATGATATCACCATTTGATAACTGATAAGCGTCATCCGGCGTATTCAAAAATCCCGCTAGGTGTCCAGGCTTACCAGGAGTACCATAGCTCCATTTCACTTTTTTTGTTTGATAATCAATTAGTTCTATAATATGATATTCTTCAAGATTAACGGTTACAGTCTGACCATTGTCAGTAAAAAAAGCATCGTCCGCGCCAAATCCTAGTTTAGGCAAATGAAAATCATACTCCCAAACTATTTGTTTACCTGGCGTTACTTCTATGAGTCTGTTATTACCTCGGTCGGCAATCAGGACATTATAGCCACCCAAGGCTGAAAGATCCTTAGGCTGCAAATTTATTTCTTGGGGCGTTACCTTCACTGCTTGTGGTGGAGCGGACATTTCGTCAGTATCTGGGGAGGTATCAATATCTTCGGATTTATTATACAGAATGAAAAAAACTGAAAAACCGCCAAATAAAATAATCAGTCCAATAACAAACAAACTTCGTTTTTTCATGAGTTTCTCATTCGTAAGATTTCGTTCATGTTTAATCATAACAAAAAAACCTGCCTGCCGACAGGCAGGCGCCTCCCTCCTAAGGCGGGCAAGCTTCGGCGATTTTTGGGCACAAATCAGACTACTTGAATACGCAGATAGAAATATTGCCGGCTCTGCCCATGGCTGAGGCGCTTTGCCCATGTACTCGGATAGCTTTTGAGCTGCTCTGCCCCCAAAGGTTTTGCGATCAAAATTCTCAATCCTCTGCCCTCCAACCGCTCCTTCATGTTTTGAATATACTCATCATCCGCAGCAGGCAGCGCTAGCCGGTCTTTTTCATCATATGTGAAAAGGACATCAATGAACGCTCCCTTTTGACTGATCCGCCTGAGCGCTTCCCATGCAGACGGTTCGGCCAAAACAATGCTTCGCAGCAAACCGCTCCACGGAAAATTAATGAAGATCTGATTAGCAATCCCATTTAGCTCTTCCGGCAGATCCTCAATGCTGGCCAAAACAAAAAGAGCGTTCGGGAGTCCGCCCTTTTCGGGTTTGCGATAAATTTTTCTGGCAGTCTCAACGAGCCCTTTATGACTCGGGTCAATACCGATGACGAACCGGCCCGTATTTGCCTCGGCCAGCTGGTAGGCGAAACTCCCGTCACCGGTTCCGACGTCCACGATTATCCCTACGATCTTTTTCCCTTCAGCATCATTATCAAAAAATCCTAGCGGCTCGTATTCCGCCTGCGCCGCGCCATAAACGGCCAGGATTTTTTCCAAGTCCTATCTGTCCACTACTCTGACTTTTTTACCAGTGATGATTTTCATAAGCTAAGCATACCCTGATGACAAATCCTATTCAAGTCTGTGATTGGGAGTCCCATCGTGCCAGATCTTGAAACCGGGACAATCTATCATTTTGGCAGTCTCTACATTTTCAGAAACTCGAGCAACTTGTACACCAGGAAAGCTGGCCAAACTAGGGCCTTCAAAACACCTACTACCCCGGCCCCAAACGTGAGCGCGTGCTGAATGTAGTAGACCACCGCACCGACGAAACCTAGACCATAGGCGCCGCTTGAAACACCATGAGCTTTCATACTCTTTTTTTAATTGTTAAAAACTGCTTCTATGTTCAGTTTAATACAAAATAACTAATTTGGCTCGTCGCCTTAACTTGGGGTCGCATAGTGGGGGATATTGAAACTGTGGTTATGAAATCGAGATATGTAATTTAGCATCTAGTGCATAGGCCACCCGTTGAAGAAACTTAATAGAAGGATTATAAGTGCCTTGTTCCAAGCGGGAAATCACAGGTTGTTTGCTTCCTATCTTATTTGCAAGTTGATGTTGGGTTAAACCGCGTTGATTGCGTTTTTTTATAATCATTCTGACCACATCAAATTCAGGTCCTAATTCATCATAGGCTTTCTTGATCCCTTTATCCTTGAGCAAACGATTTTTGAAACCCTTGTAATTTTTCATAAATCCATTATAACTTATAAGTTATATCATGTCAAGCCCTTTAGTTTATCCATAGCTGTTTCCAACTCTTTTTTAGGTGTTTTTTGGGATTTCTTAATAAATCCTTGGAGTAAATAAGCTTGGCCTTTGTGAAAAGCATAAAAAATTCGGACTTCTTGTCTACCTCTAGTTCTGAGTTCAAATAACCCCTTAGCAACGTTTTTGCTATGCGGCATGCCCAACTGATGACCAAACTCTTCTAACAAATCAAGAGTTCTTAAGACTTTTGCTATGGTTTGTTTATCGAGGGATGATATAAATCGCTCAACCTTTGTATCTAAAGATATCTGCATAGAACAATTATAGCAAATAAACCACCACTACGGGCGGTTTCATCCTCCTATTCTTGGGGTGCCTGATGGGAATCGGACCCACGTGACCGCCTCCACAGGGCGGCGTTCTACCATTGAACTACAGGCACCGCGAGCGACGCGAAGCGTCGCGAGCTAAACAGATTTACTTACAATAAATCCCGACACAGTCGGGATTAGAATTCAGTTGATGTTTGCTGTGTCAAACATCGCTCATATATGAATCACATGGCTAGCATACACAAAAATCGATAAGGAGTCAACGGAGCCGGTATGCAACTACCGATGTATCGCCGCAAACGCGATGAGAGTCAAAACAAACAGCCACGCCACAGTGTAACCCAAGAACTGCAGCCCCTCTTTTTTCTGTCCGCTGACATATAGAAGGATCGGCCGGCCCAAAACCAGGATACCAACAATTGTGGCGGACAGCACAAATAGCATCAGCATGGCCACCGGCACCCAAAAAGTCTGCGCCTGCCCGAAAATGCGCTGCGCATTGTAGAGTAGCCCCGCTACCCCGGAAACGTAAAGAAGAACCAAAATCGAATGTCCGAGACTGTGCCACACTGGTTTGATATTTTTCATAAAGAATGGATTAAATATTATCTACGCAAGATATACTTTGCCACCAGATGAATCATCGGATCAGACCTATCCCCATAGACCATATAGCCGCCCAAAGCACCCGTCACAGTCAAGGCAACCAGTCCCAGCACTGCCAGAATCCAGGCGAAATTGGTGTCCGTCAGAACTTTGGCAATAATTTTTCCCAGGCTCCACAATTTCTTGAGCCAATTATATTTGAGAAATCTTTGGAAATCTACCATTTCCAGCCATCGTATGGCGTACCCAGCTGCCAGAATGCCGAAAATGACTGAGGTTAGTTTAGCATAACTCTGGTGCAATCCCACGACACCGCGAAAATCAACAGTTTGGGCCACTTCCTGAAAATGCTTGGCCATGTTGCCGGTGATAATGGCAAAAAGTGCGGCGCCAGTACCCAAAATCACAAATATGGCTTTGATATAAAACCATGTCTGGTTTTGCAGGAGTTTCCGGAAACGAAGCATTTCAAAAACTGCGTATACAGTCAGGAGCGCGACCGGAAAATGGACAAAAACCGGATGGATATTCACGAGCAAGGATTGAGTGCGGATTAATGATCTTATTATAAGACGGCCTGGCGATTTTGTCAGATGCAAAACAAAAAGCCTGGCTGTGGTATTTTACCACGCGCCAGGCGAAAAAAATCTTTTTTATCTAGGCAATGCGGCACACTTGGATGAGCGGCCACAACCCCTTCAGTCCGTGATGGTAAATGCCCTGGAGAAAACACGGGATGGCATCATGGCCGAACAAAAATACTAGCGCGAGGAGACCGCCGCATGCTATGACAATACTGAAAAGGTTGCTGTGTAAAAACGTTCCGCTCAGGAGGCTGGCCCGGTTTTTTTGCAATAACGATCTTTGCACAGCGGCCAAATTGAGTGCCACGGCCAGGACCGGCAAGACTAGAAATGCCACGACAGCGGCGGGAAGATACCGCGCGATCAGCTGGCCGATGGAATCATTGAGATGATTGGGATAAATCATCAGCTGATTGAGAGCCTGGCTAGTCATGGCTGTCACTATGAACAAACCCATCGGAACTAGAAACAGAAATCCGATGACAGCGAATTTGATATTTTCGAATCGCATATTATTTATGATTAAGGCTAAATATTCCCTCGGCAAACTCAATATCGCATCCTTCAGTATGATTTGCCAAACTTCGGCCAAACCCGCATCCTCACTCATCTCTGCAAAGGTTTGGAGCATAGACTGGCGATACTCTTCCTTGTAGGTTTTCGGATAAACAGTTAGCAGTCTCTCGTAAATTTTTTTTGAAAGCTCGATTGAGCTGGTTTTTTTCATACAGCCAGGTTCGCTGCTAATTTTCTTTTTCCCACCAATTTCACGACTTTGGAATACCTCTCCAGTTCCGCTGACAGGTATTTGCGACCTTTTGGAGTGATGCGATAATATTTGCGTCTGTCTTGATCTGGCTGGTTTGACCCTTCAGTTTCCTCAATCAATCCGTCCTCAACCATGCGTTTGATCGAGCCGTAAAGAGTTCCCGGTCCCATTTTGATGCGCTCATCCGAATCGATCCTGACCTGCTTCATTATCCCGTAGCCGTGCCGCTCTTGGTTGGATAGGGCCAGCAAAATATAAAATACGGCCGGAGTCAACGAACTGAATTCATCCAATATTTTTGCCATTTGTGAGAATAAATTTTAGCTAATTTGATTATATATCCGTAACGGATATATTGTCAAGCTGCCTGCGTAATTGCTCGAGAGACCGGAAAAAAGTGTATAATCTAGGGTGAACAGCCAAAAAAACTCTGAACTTGCGACAGCCCATGGAAAACGCGGACCACGACATACATTTTTTGCGCAAAATCATCCAGCCCGGCCTCCTGGGGCTCATGGACGGGTCAGTCTCCACCCTCGCTCCCCTTTTCGCTGCGGCCTTTGTCACTCGCAGTACCCACGTGGCTCTGCTCATCGGCACCTCAGCCGCCACTGGTGCTGCCATCAGCATGGCTTTTGCCGAAGCCCTCTCGGATAGCGGGGAGCTCACTGGCCGGGGGCACCCGGTCATCCGCGGACTCATCACCGGGGCGATGACTTTTGTCGGCGGGATTTTTCACACCTTGCCGTTTTTGATTTCCAATTTGAATGCGGCTTTGTACCTGGCTTATTTCATTGTCGGCGTCGAACTGATAGTCATCGCCTTCGTGCGATACTATTATCTCAAAATGAACTTTTTTCTCTCTATCATACAGGTTGTCGTTGGCGGCGCTTTGGTTTTCTTGGCCGGCTACCTGATTGGACAGGGCTGAACAGAAACGGCCAGAACATTGCCCGATGAAAAAATCCGCCCCCTAGGGCGGATTTTTAGTCGTCCAAATATTGATCGAATGATTCAATGGTACAGTATTCTTGAATTAGTCCGAACGCATTTCGCCGCCGCAGGCGGCGAGGAAGTCCCCCCGCGAAAATTCGGAAAGGCGGCGGAGCCGCACCGCTGACAATTTCAAGTTTTTCTTTGGCGGCAAATTATAATTTTTCTCCGCACTGCGGACAATCAAAATCTAATGGCGACAAAGGGTTCGCATCATTATCAGTATTAATAACCGAATTCTCCAAATGCATAACTCCGTGCAACTTACATTTTTCACATTTGAAAGTCAATTCTTTCGTAGTGTTCAGCGGTGTAATCTTTATGGGTTTTATCATTGCACTATTTTTTTTAAGGATTTCTAAATATAAAAACTATCCTCATCTTACTTAAGAAAAACAATTGCCACATATCATGTCCTGTTGCCATGAAACCATACTTATTATACACATCTAATTCGCCACTCATTAAGTCCGCGATTTTTTCATTCTCAATAATATGGTGGATGAATTTTGTAAATTCTTCTCCCGTTATTTTTTTATTATATCCATCATCTAATTCAATGGAGAAAAGAGGTTTAAAAAATTTCTTTTTGGGGAAAATGGCTGCCTCAAAAAATAATATTATCAAACCTTGTTGATTCTAGCATATTTTCTCCAGTGCTCTCCGAAAATGCGCCGCCCGGAAAGAAGCTAGCCATAGCGTTCGGAACCGATGCGCGCTTATGCACGGGGACTATCGAAATCCGATAATCATTACCGTCAATTTTATTTTTAATAACTAGGGCAGAACTCATAAAAAAATAATTAAGCAAATCAAATGATTAAAAAATTTTCTTCCCCCAAAATGCGAAACCGCCAATTCGTTTTTGCTCCCAAAAATGAATACGAGTTAGTCGCCGAGCGAGGCGAGACGAACCGTTCAGACTTGCAATTTCCTTTCTGGTACCCCCGGTAGGAATCGAACCTACATATCCGGTTTGAGATCGGCCAGTGTTCCCCGCCCGCCTGACTCGTCTGGTGACCTTGGTAGGAATCGAACCTACATCCGCGGCTTAGAAGGCCGCTGCTCTATCCATTGAGCTACAAGGCCGTCAGGCGAGTCGGGCAGGTATCCATTGAACTACGAGGGCTCTTTTGACTGCTTGAAGTCTATCATTTTGTACCGCTCCCTTCAATCCACGACTCCAGTGAACAAATCCCAAGGCCTTGACCAACGAGGTTTTTTGGTCTATGATGAGCTGTCGTAATCATCCAAGGAGGATGTTGATTTTATGAAAAGGGTTCTTTTGGCGGTTATGGTAGTGATAGCCCTCGGAGTTGGCGGACTCCTGCGCCCCCAGCATATCTCAGTCACGAGCCTTCTCATCAGTGCCCTCATTGTGGTTTCGATTTTGGCCGCGACCCTCGTGTTCATGCCAGTGACGAAATATATCGAGGTAGAAAAGCTGCTGGAACTGAGGCCGCCTAGTCTGGCTTTTTCACTCAACGGCTTGCGCGGCGTTCCCGCGACCTTTCATTTCCGCCCAGGCACTGGCGAGCCCATCACTGGTAAACTCGTGGAGCGTCATAACTCCCGCGGCACTGTCGGCATCGAGGTTGAAAAAAACGGCACGAAAATCATGGTCACAGTGCTTGTGGCCGACATATGCCGCCTTGGGGTCGAGGAATCAAATTGGCACAAAGCCAAAAGCCCGGCCGAGGAGTACTCTGAAGCGAGATGAAGCAAAGCAGATTCTTTCGCCACTCTAGCGCCGAACCAGGCACCAACAGGTTCGGCGCTATTTTTTTAGTCGTGTGTTATAATCAAAGTACTTTGATTATGGAAAAAAAGCTAAAAATTAGAGTCGAACCGACTATCATCACTATCTTTGGCGCGACAGGAGAGCTGAATCGCACCCGTATCCTGCCTGCGCTTTTTGAATTGTACCGGCACAAGATGCTGCCGAAGATGTTCTATATCGTCGGTTTTGCGCGAAGTGAATTTTCTCACGAGGAGTTCAGAGAAAAGATCAAACTCGATGGAGACAAAAAACTTTGGAAAAAATTTGCCAAAAATATTTACTATGTCCCGGGCAACTTCACGAGCCACGAGGATTTTTTCAAGCTTTCCAAACAACTCCAGCAAATTGAAGGACGAGGCCACTCCTGCGCCAACCGGCTTTTCGTGTACGCCACCCTGCCCAGCCATTTCGAAACCATTTCTCATGAATTGAAAAGGACTGGCTTGCTCATCGGCTGTGCGATGCACAAACGACAAACCCGTGTGATTGTCGAAAAACCTTTCGGCTCTGACTTGAGGTCAGCGCAAAAACTAGACATGGTGCTGGATCAATATTTCAAAGAGGAGCAAATCTACCGGATTGACCACTATCTCGGCAAAGAA
The DNA here is from genome assembly GCA_041497195.1 of Candidatus Doudnaibacteriota bacterium. Lineage (GTDB taxonomy): Bacteria > Patescibacteriota > Doudnabacteria > UBA920 > 2-01-FULL-46-14 > JBGQGB01. The sequence goes on from JBGQGB010000001.1 coordinate 214,891, forward strand.
GCGGTCCAAAACCTCATCGCATTTCGCTTCGCCAACACCATTTTTGAACCAGTCTGGAACCGCGAGTACGTCGATCATATCCAGATTTCCTCGCTCGAGGACACAGGTATCGGCAATCGCGGCGCCTACTATGAAGAAGCTGGGGTGCTGCGTGACATGATGCAAAATCACATGATGCAGCTCTTGGCTGTCACTGCCATGGAAATACCGGCAGAACAGATTCCTGACGCGACCCGCGATGAACGCGCCAAAGTCATCAGAGCGATTCGCAAGCCAAAAGAAAAAGATCTGCAAACTGACTTGGTGGTGGGGCAATACAAAAACTACCGTGCAGAACCGAATGTCTCCCCTCACTCCAAAATCGAAACATATGCCGCAGTCAAACTTTTCGTGGACAACCCGCGCTGGGAAGGAGTCCCCTTTTATCTGCGCACCGGCAAACAGCTGCGAAAAAAAATTGCTGAGATCTCGATCGTGTTCAAAGAACCTCTCGGCCACCTTTTCGACAATCATGATGAACCGCCCAATGTTCTGACTTTTCAAATCCAGCCGGGCGAGTCTATCGATCTCGCCTTCCTGGTCAAAGACCCGGGATTTGTGACGCAGCTGCGGCCTCTGGCCATCGACCTGCCCTATGCCAAAAACCTCTCGAACGAAATTCCGGGAGCTTACGAACGGCTCTTGCTCAATTTCATGCAAGGCGACCAGGGTCTGTTCGCGCGTATGGACGAAATTGAAAACGCGTGGAAATATATTGATGTGCTCGCAGCACACCTTCGCCACAGCCACAAACAGCCAAGAGAATACGAACAACGGTCTTGGGGCCCAAAACAAGCTGATAATTTGATAAACAAGGATAAACGACAATGGCTAATCAGATGAGTCTGGGGGTCTTGGGTCTCGGCCGCATGGGTATGCAGATTGCTCGGCGGCTTCACAAAAACAAATTCAAGGTCGTGGCATGGAATAGAAGTCCCGAACCGCGCGAAGAATTCAAAAAATTCGCTCTTCGACAAGACTCAGAGTCTGGGAGCGGAGTGGTTGCAACCCCGCAAGAACTGATTAAAGAGCTTCCGCAGCCAAGAATCCTCTGGTTTATGCTGCCAGCTGGCGATCTTTTGGATGAGATGTTGTTTGGCGAAACAGGATTGGCAGCCGAACTGTCAAAAGGCGACATCATTATCGACGGGGGCAACTCCTTCTATCAGGATTCGCAGCGCCGCGCCCAGAAACTCGAGGGAGCTGGCGTGCATTTTTTCGACGCTGGCACTTCCGGCGGAGTCTGGGGGGGGAAAAACGGATTTTCCCTGATGGTCGGCGGCCCAGCACCACTTTGGTCAACAGTTGAACCAATTTTTAAGGCATTAGCAGCAGGGAACGGGAAAAACTACGGTTTAGTTGGAAAAAGTGGTGCCGGGCATTTTGTGAAAATGGTGCACAATGGCATCGAATATGGGATGATGGAGGCAATCGGTGAAGGCTTGGCTGTGCTCAAAGCTTCGGACTTTGATCTCAATCTTTCCCAAGTGACAGAAATTTGGAGCAAAGGCTCAGTTGTCTCTTCGTGGCTAGTGGAACTGGCGAAAAACGCTCTCGACACCGAAGATCTGAATAAAGTCTTGGGCTACATCCACCACACTGGCGAGGGCGAGTGGACAATCAAAGAAGCAAAAAAACTCGGGGTCGACGTCCGAGTCATCGAAGATGCTTTCAAAATCCGCCAAGAATCAGCAGATCCGAAAAATCAAGAAAAATTTTCCAACAAAATCGTGGCACTCTTGCGCAAGCAATTCGGCGGCCATGACGTCAAGTATAAAGAATAGCTCGCGCCGGAGAGCCATCACCGCCGATTAATTTGAGAGGTAAAATGACCAGGTTGTAGCGACCTGGTTTTACTTTTCCCAAATCCAATCCTTCCACCACGACTATTCCTGTTCGCAACAACTCTTTGTGCACCGGGTGTCCAGGAGCGCTTTTGGACTCAATCCCATAGTAATCAATCCCGACCAGGTCAATTTTTTTGGACGCCAAATAGCGCGCAGCCTCAAAAGATAGAGAAACGTAATCAGCAGTAAATTTCTTTTGCTTCAGAAGGCTTGAATTTCGCGTCTTAAACAAAATTTTATCCCCACGCTGCGGTTTGAATTTTTTTACTTCCGCCAAGGAAATAAGGCTTTGGGCCCTTGACCCCACTACCCGAGCCGGCCCCACTAATTTCTGCAATGGCAGCCTGTCCACACCAGAGCTTTCGAACAGGAAATGCTTTGGTGCGTCGACATGCGTACCCGTGTGTGAAGACATCATGATTTTTGAGACGATGGCACTACTTCGACTCTCTACTCGCGAAAACTTGGTATCATTCGGCCACACTACCATCCCCTCTCGCACTGGCAATGTAATATCAATGAATTTCATAAAATCTTTAGTGGACTCGTTCCGGCTCAGTAGCCTTGCGGAAAAATAATGTCAATAAAAGTTTTCCCGATTCCTCCGAGGTTTTAAGCCGGTAGTCGATCGCCTTGAGATCCCGAAGCAGCCGGATGAGGCGAGTAGTTGTAAATTTTTTGGCAAGCTTGAGATTGATCCAGACGCGCCCCGGTTTCCAGTCGAGAATTTTCGCAATTTCCTCAGGGGAATTCTGCCCTTCCAGATCCTTCACCAAAAGCAGTGACCGGATTTGCGCGGCCAGGATGCCAACGATTTGGATTGGCTGCGATTTGACATCGCTGGCTTGGACGTCCTGAAACATTTGTTCCATAAGTAATATCGCCTCCTGCAACTGGCCGTTGGCGACCAGGTCAGTGAGACCAAATATCTCCCGGGAAATATTGCGAAACCCTAGCTTCTGGACGTCTTGCGGTCCGATTGTCTTGTCATCCAGCCGATAGAGGATAAGTTTTTCCAATTCCGTCTCCACTTGCCACATGTCGTAGTCCTCCCCCAGTCTCGACACTAGATCTGCCATTGCCGCAGGTTTGATCTCGTAGCCGTCTCTGGCAAGACGATTCTTAATCCAAGAAGTGAGGTCGCTCCCAGAGGGAATCTGAAAATCTTTTGTTTCAGCGATTTTTTGCAACTGTTTGAAAAAACGCAAACGTTTATCAGTACCCTCTTGCTCTACAAACAACGCTTCTACAGTTTTGCTGAGTTTGGGCAGGACTTCGAGTAAATACTTCCCTGTTTTCGGGCAATCGTTGAGCTCATCCACAAAATCCCGCAAAATCAAAAATTTCCGGTCTGCGAACAGGCTGCGACTCTCCAACAGCTCCTGCAAACGAATCCGCAATGATTCATCCGTAAACCCTTCAGAACCCGAAAGTTCCTCTATCACTCCCTGCGGGTATTTCTGGCGAAACGTTTCGCGCAAAATTTGCACTTCCCGCAAAAGGTCTAGCGAATCTTCACCATAAAACAAATAAACCCCGCTGCCGGTATCTCCTCGTTTGGTTGCTGATTTTTTTTCTAGCCTAACTCTCTCCATTTTCTCTTGCTCTAAAAAATGAAAATGTACTGCAGCGAAAAAACTGATTTAGAAAAGTCGCGATCCCTTATCCTCTCGGTTTATATTGATTCTCTGGTTGATGGTTTTGTTGAGGTCAATAACCCGCACTTTCCATTCTTTGCCAATTTTAAAAGCCGGGAGTTTGCCTTTTTTGCACCATTCCCAAATGGTTTTTTCGGTCACACCAAAAAACTTCGCCAGCTCCGGAGCGCCGTAAATTTTGTCCTTTTCGTCAGCCATAGCTCCTCTATTATACCACTGCTGATTGAAAAAAATAAGCCTGTTCCCTATACTATTTACGCACGGGCTTCTGCCAATGCCTGTGCCCTCGTAGCTCAACGGATAGAGCACTGGTCTTCGGAACCAGTGATGTGGGTTCAATTCCTGCCGAGGGCAATGGCATTGGTGGAACATCGATCCTCCAGTTTAGGCGGATCAAATCCCTCCGGGCGCACCAATAAAAAAACAGCCGATAGGGCTGTTTTTTTTTTTTGCGTTCCTCAAAGTTGACGAAGCTTAGAAAAAGTGTTAGTATCTTTTGTCAAGCTAAAACAACAGGCTTGCAATCCAACTAAAAGAGGAGGAACAAACTCATGAGCCAAACCTGGCGAGAATGGCTTGCTGAAAGGCGAGCGGCGTCAAGTATGAGTGTTGAGGTAGTTCCACTCACAGACGTACCAGGCTGGGGCCTACAAGACGATGGCTCTTGCTATCGCCGACCGGATAGAAAATTCTTTGAAATCGTTGGCATGCAAATCAGTGTCCCCAGACCAGAACAGCGCGAAGTTGTATCGTGGGGACAGCCTGCGATCTGCGAGGTCGGCCAAGGAGCAGTAGTCTTGGTGGAAACCACGCTGGGCTTTCTGATTCAAGCTAAAGCCGAGCCAGGAAACGATGCTAAGGGACGGGTACTTCTGGCCCCCACGCTCCAAGCAAGTCAATCCAACTTGGACGGCGCCCACGGAGGGCCTCGGCCGCCACGCGCTGACCTGCTGGATAATACGTTCCCTGCCTGGACCGAACTGCGGCAAGACGGCGGTCGGTTCTTCAACAAAGTCAACTGCTATGCAGCGATTTTTGTGGTCGGCGTTGGCAATGAACTTCAACTGCGCGAAGACGAGCGCTGGTTCACGCCGGCAGAACTGAACGAAGCCGTGCTCGCCGGAGAAGTCAACGAACACCTAACCCAGGTCTTCGCGATCTGGCACGCTCATAGCCACGGCAAAGGCTAAGAAATCCAAGCGGCGGGGAATCGGTCTTCCGGTTCCTCGCCCAATTTTTTTATATTTGCTATCTCAGCGAAAAATCTGATAAAATTTGAAGGCTCCTGATGTCGAGCGCCCATAGCTCAGTTGGTAGAGCAGTTGCCTCTTAAGCAAACGGTCGCAGGTTCGATCCCTGCTGGGCGCACCAGAAACGTTCCTTAGTTCATGAAGGTATGAATCCAGAAATTGAAACTCGTTTCGAGAATACCCGGAAATCCCAAACTTTTCACAACCTAGTCAGCGCTTTTGATTTGGACAAAAAAATGGTTTTGGACATCGGTTGCTCCTACGGCGAATTTCTCAACAATTTCGGCAGTGGCAGCGTCGGGATCACGATTGCCAAGGAAGAAATCGAATACGGCAAACAAAGGGGCCTAGATGTCAGATATGGCAATATTGAATCTGATAATTTTATTTTACAGGAAAAATTTGACGTTATTTTCGCCAACAATCTATTGGAACATTTATACTCGCCTCATAACTTTCTCTGGAAAATCAAAACATATCTCAAGCCCAACGGCATGCTGATCCTCGGCGTTCCTTGCATACCAAAAATTGTTTCGCTGCTGCGTACGAAAAAATTTCAAGGAAGCTTGGCCGGAGCCCATATCAATTTTTTTACTAGGGAGACTCTAGTAAAAACCGTACAGAGGGCCGGCTGGAAACCGGCCACAACAAGAGGTTTCCATTTTGCCAGCAAAATATTAGATTGGCTGTTGACCCCCATATATCCTCACTTTTACGTAGTCGCGACAGTCGAGCAGAATTTTCAATATCCAGAAAAGAGACAGAAAGAACTGGCAGATAGATTAGCACCAACAAGCTAAAAACATAGAAAACTTATAGAGATAGATCGGGAGTAGATTAAGTATTTCTTGTCGCTACAATTTCCGGCCAGCTATTCGCTTCCTCTCCGTCAATAATTCCTAATCCTGCCCATAGGTCTCTATACTTTGCGAAGTATCTCGATCTACACCCGAACCACAACAAATTCCCGCCTAAAAGCGGGAATTTGTTGTCAGTTCAAAAAAAGTTTATTTATACTCTGCAACTGGATTTTCGCGACCATTGACCCCTTGTTGTAATTTATAAGGCGGCTCCACATAACCCTGTCTTGATTTTAGCCATGTTTGGAACTCTTGATCAGTTTTCGCATCAATTGTGATAGCCGGCTGGGCAGTTTGCTGCGGGGGTGTCTCGAGCTCCCGGAAGTTAAGATAGAGATATTTATACGTAACTAAAATCTCAACAAGGATCGTGATGAGAAACAGAACCCACAATATAGTCTGCAAGCTTAAATGGAAGCGAAGATTTTTCGCGGAAATTTTCATGGCTTTTTAATCAAAAAAACACCTTCGATGTTACTAGTGACCGTCCCGACATTGCCCAAAAGCTGATTTGGTCCCGCTTGCTCTTTGTCTGCCGTCATACTTAAGGAACTTATCTCACTCATAAAAGAAAGATTTTCTAAATTGACAAAAAAATCAATCAACTGGCGGTATGTTCCCCCGAGTTTCAAAAAATAATGAACTTCTTCAACATTTTTGAGACCTGGCACCACTGAAGGAAGCTTCTCTTGACTTGCTTTACTTCCAGGGCCAGCCTCGGCACTATCTACAATTGATAAAACTGCGGTAGGTCCACTTTTATCAATAGCACTTTCAACTCCTTCTACCAATCCTACGATCTCCTCGCGTTTGGGAAACATTTCGTTTAGACTTTGCTGATCGCTACCCAATTGTTTGAGCTGAATTGATAAATTTTTCAAACTTTCAATATCTGCCTGGATTTGCTGGAAATCACTCTGATTCTGCTTGATCGCTTCATCCGTGCTTTGAAAATTGCGCAACATCGGAAGGATGAAAAAAGTTACAACCAAAACCGCCCCAACAATAACCGCGATGACGCTGAGAATAATTTTAGTTTGAGAAGAAAAAGCTCTGAACATATTAGTTGAGTATTTCTGGTCGAATATAAAATCGAAACTTCCAAACTGCATCTGTTCGCTTTTCGAGATTCAGCAGAGGAAAATTGACGTTGTTAAAATAAGAAGAAGCCAAGAGGTTTTGCCTTAATTGTAAAACGGATTTTCTATCACTGGCACGGCCGCTTGCCTCAACCTTCAGGCTACTTCTACTAATAGTCAAACTATCGACAGTCAGCCCCGCGGGTAACAATCTGGCAAATTCGATCAAAACTGGAGATAGATTTTGATGTCTGGCGCTAAGGGTCCGAAAATTAGTCAAATTTAGATTGAAGTCACCTGCGGCTTTTTGAATTCCCTGCTCTTGAAGCTTGTTAAAAGCAATTTGTTCGGTCTGAACTCGTTGTTGTGAAATCTTTAATTCTTCCTGCAAAAAAGTCTGGGCAGCAAAAATCAAAACCGCCAAAATAAGAAAACTTAACCCCAACCAAAATCCAAAACTCCATAACTCTGTATGAATTAGTTGGAGTTTATACTCCTTTTGCTCGTCAGACGGAAGAAGATTGACAAATTTTTTCATAAAATGTCCCTAATCAATTTCCCTGAGTCCCAAACCTATTGCAGTTGCAAAACTCAAAGAATCATCACGTGATAATGGCGGGGTTTGGCCTTTTGCCAAAACATTTGCCCAAGGATTTCCCAATTCGATTTTCAAATCTAGAAGTGAACGAAGAGGATGAGCATTGTCAGTTTGATGAGAAAGTTTTTGGTGCAAAAAAGACGGCAGATGCTTCAATTTACTTGATCCTCCACAAAGTACCAAGCGTGAAATTTTGCTGCTCCCGCTGGAGTGTTCTTCAAAAAAACGAATAGTATTTTTTATTTCTTCGATCAAGTTATTTAGCGGCGATCTCAAAGCTTGCTTCACCGTCCCATGCTCCGCTTCTTCATCAATTCCCACCTCGCGTTTCAGCCGCTCAGCGACTTCTCTATCTATCCCCAAAGATTTGGCAATGGCATCGGTAAAAACATCTCCGGCGATTGCAAAGGATGACGTAAATTGAAGCGTGCCGTGATCGCTAATGATTAGACTTGTACGGACTGTATCAATATCCACAATCAAAACTGCCTCTTGCGTTTTGGACATCAGGCTGCGAGCAGTCGCTTGGGATTCCACTTCCAAAGCAACTGGTTGAAGTCCTGCATCTTTCAAAACTTTGACCAAACTATCTACATAATCTTTCGGAGCCGCGGTAATGAGTACCGTCATTTTCTTGCCCGAGGTCTGTGCCTCTCCGCCCAAGTCTAAACTAGGTAAAGTGGGCGAAAGAACGACCCAATCGAGATAAACCTGACTAATAGGAAGGGGTATGTAAGCTTCGGCTTCCCAAGGAACTGCCTCAACGGCCTCTGCCTCGGATAATGCAGGCATTTGAATTACCCGGACAAATGATTTTGTCTCCGGTATCGAGGCGACCACTTGTTTTGTAGTCACTTTGCCAAATTTCGGCGATGCGATGGCTGACCTAATCGTTTTGACCAGAGCATTTGGATCCTGAATTTTGTCGCCCGAAAAAATCGCCTTTGACATTGTGTAATCTGAATAAGCCTGAACGTTCTTTTTTCCGTCTAGCCGATAAAACTGAATCAACTTTACGGAAATATCACTAATATCAAGCCCCAAAGGTGATTTGTGGTCGCTGAAAATATTAAGCATTGGTTTGTCTAAGACAGAATTTTTGTTTCAATTTGGAGAACTTATTTATATTATAGCACAAATCGAACCAAAAGTAAAACAAAACGCAAAACGATACATCCAAGCTTTCTTCAATTTATTTCTCTCCAAGTACCTCGCTCAATTTTCCACGACCCACCAGGCCCACCAGTAAAATTAACACTAGCCAAACCAGTCTCATAAGTTATTATTGAATTGTTTGACAAGGAAATCTGCCAGCCAGTAACTTCCCGAAGTTGGGCATTGTTCGCGACGGCCACGGTTCCGTTTGCCGCGTAAGCGATCAAAGCATCGGCGTTATTGGCGATTGAAAAAGCACTGCCACTAAATGAGGTCGTCAGCATCATTATATAACTACTCGGGCCGGCTTTTTGAAAAATTGCATCATTGGAGACGTCGATTATTCCATCCGCAACGATGACCTCGCTACCGTTTCCATAACTCGGCGACAAAGTGATGATGGCGTTATTGGAAACTGAGATTTTTCCGTTTACCCAAATGGGGCCGGTCAAGGTCAATTCTGCTCCGTTTGAAAGCGTCAAATTTCCCGTTATTTTTTTTGGTCCGATAGTTGCTTGGGCGAAATTGCTCAAGGCATAATCTCCAATAATCGTCCCACCGCTTGTCGCCTGATTCTCCCAATCTGTGATTTCCTGATTAGAGATGGGTAAAGGAATGCTTTGTGGGTTAGGCTCGCCTGGATATGGAGTATTTTGCGATCCGCTGATTGTACAAGAAGTTTTTGTCGTATAAGAAGCGTTACCGCCGACCGTACAGTTACTAACTGAGTACATAAAAGCGCTTGCACCAACCGTGACATTGTCCATGGCGTAGCCATAGGCGTTGGCCCCGACAGCGACGTTAGTATCGATTTGATTGGCATGAGCGTTACCATCAATCTGCACACGATCAAAAATCCTACCGGTCGCACCGCTCGAATAAGCATCGCCGGTAATGTGGGCTCCGGCTGCACCATCAATGGTTCCATCACTGTAAACACTGCCATTGATTAGAGAATTATTACTCATCACGAGTCCCCCCTGGCCAACTTGCACCCCATAATTAAAACTCACGTTCGTGGTGTCAATACTCACCCGCACTTTTATCTGTTTCGTTACTTGCGGAGCGGCTTTGTTTGGAATATAACCTGTTGCAGTAATTTCTCGTAGACTTGAAGAAAGGTTGCTGATACTAGTATCAAAGACCCCGGCCCCTAGAATGGTTCCGGTTTCACCAGTATAACCACCTGCTGTTTGGTTCAGTTGCCAAACGGCTTTGTCGATAGCTGCTTCTGCCAATTGCAACGCTTGCTCTTTGGCCACCGCAATTCTTGTCGCGCGGACATTTAGAAAAACGTACGAAAGCAGAGCGGAAACCAAAGTCATAACCACTACCAAAAAAATAATCGAAAGGATCATGATTTGACCAGACGAATATGATTTATTCATAGGCATTATTTATTTCGTAAAGTCACGGAACCGCTTATTTGTTCTGAGGCAGGAAAACGACCGGAGTCAGCAAGGCTAAATTGATAATCGACAGCATGGGCCAAATTAAAATCAGAATTGTCATAGCTCAAATTGATACTGTTCAATTTATTAGAAAGTTCAAGAAAACGACCGTGACGATTGCTAGCCGGGTCTGGCGCGACCGTCAGAATTAAACGAGCAGAATTGTTCGGGTCTTGACCGATGATCGCGTAATCGTAAGTATTTGGAATTATTTGATTAGAGCTATCAAGTGACGGCAATTGCAAAACAATAAGGTTCGCCCCGGTCGTGTACGTTACCGAATTGTAAACATGCGAAGGAACAAAAGCGATAGCGGTACGAACGTAAAGTACTAACTGATCTGCCGCTTCTCGAGCTTCATTGTTAAACCTAACCCCCCCGGATTGCGTCTGATAAAATTGATTGCTGGAAAGAAAAATACCTACCCCCAAAACTACCAAAATTGCCATCAAAGCAGTCACTACAAGAATTTCTGACAAAGTAAAGCCAGAAAAAAACGATTCAAGAGTGAAGGTGCGGTTTTTATGGTTTGCCAAGTCCGATGCTGCCTATTAAAGTTTCTAAACTCACACTGTGCGAGCCGCTAGCGTCAGACCAAGAAATTGTCACGACCGCGTCCTTGATTTTAGCGCTACTCTGATAGCTAGCCACTGTCAAGTTTGCACTGCCGGAGGGCAATTCGGCCAGAGCCGCGTCATTGTAAGAACCACTGGCGGGCAGAGACGCATATGACGTATTTCGAAGTTCCTCAATTTTCTTCGCCGCCAGATGATACGCAAGGTTTTGATTCCGCGCCGTTTTTATCAGAGGAAGAGACGATATCACCAAACCGAAAATAGTCATGGTAACCAAAAGGAACGCCAGGGCAATAATTACCTCCACAAGGGTAAAACCTTTCATATATTTTGACCAATATTGTAAATCGGCAAAATCAAACCCACGGCTAACACGCCGACAATCGCGCCAATCACAATCACCAAGATAGGTTCGATGATTGATGAGAGATTTTTCATGGTATCGTCAACCTCCGTTTCGTAGAAATTGGCGACTTGGGCCAAAACTTTCTCCATGGTTCCTGATTCCTCGCCGACCTGAATCATTTGGGTGACCATTGACGTAAAAAGCTTGGGATATTTTTCCAGTGCGACCACGAGATCCACCCCAATTTTAACTTTGTCGGCAGCGTCGGCGAGAGCTTTCTGATAATAAATATTGGTCATCGTATCGCTTGTAATTTTCAAAGCTTGAACAATAGGCATCCCCGAACGCAACAAACCGCTGAAAATAATGGTAAAGCGGGCCAGGTTGAGTTTTTTCACAATTTTGCCGATAATGGGCAGGGTGATATAAATTTTATGCATGACAGCGCGTCCTCCCTTGGTCTTTTGCCAAAACCAAAACGACGCAAATAGTGCGATAAAAACCAAAAGCACGAGAAATGAATATTTAGACATAATGTCAACGACTCTGATAATCACGACGGTTAAGAGGGGTAACTGAGTATTAAACTCTTTGAAACTGGCAGTCAATTTCGGCAGGACGAATGCGAACATAAGATAGCCAATGATTACCAGGGCCACCAAAACCACTGCAGGATACATCAAAGCACCACGGGTCCTGCGCAACAAATTGTAGTCCCGGTCAATTTGCACTCCCAAATATTCTAAAGTCTCGTCCAGATTTCCGGTCTCCTCCCCGACTTTCACCATATTCGTGAGCATGGGCGAAAATACTTTCGGGAAGGCCTCCATACTTTCGGACAAAGTCTTACCCGTCTCCACATCATGGGCAATAGTCGCCACAACGCTTTGAAAATAGGGGTTTGGCATTTGTTTAGACAGGACGTGAATAGCCTTGGCAACTGGCAAACCGGCCTTGATAGTGACCGATAAATTGTTTATAAAGGTCAATTTTTCTAAAAGCGAAACATGGGAAAAAATTTTCCTAAAAAGATCGTTGAAATTCAGCGACCCTGATCGTTTTTCCACGATTGCAGTCGGGAGAAGTCCTTGACTGCGCAGCATTTGTCCGACCGCTTCTCGCGACGGTGCATCAAGCACGTCGGTAATAGTTCTACCTTCCCGATTACGGGCGGTATAAGCAAATGATGGCATATTTTATTCCTTACTTACTCTCAAAACCTCGGCAATTGTCGTCAAACCTAGATGAGCTTTGATGAAACCATCTTGCCACATCAAGACCATCCCATCCTGAACAGCTTGCTCCTGGATTTGGTTGGTAGTCGAGCGAGCTAGAATCAATTTGGCGACGCTTTCCGTGATATCCAAAACTTCATAAATGCCCATGCGACTCTTATAACCAGAGTGTCCGCATTTATCACACCCGCGTCCTTCGTAAAATTCCGCGTCTTGGATGTGTTTTATCTTTTTGTCCAAAACCTGTTCCCGTTTCATAACCTCCAGCAAATGGTCAAGATTAAAATCCAGCGACAAACTCTGAACCATCTTCTCGTCCAATTTTACCTGGGCTTTACAATCGGGACAAATTTTTCGAACCAAACGTTGACCAATGATAGTGTTGAGAGTTGAAGCGATGAGATAAGGCTCGACGCCAATATCCAACAACCGTGGAATCGCGCCGGCCGCATTATTGGTGTGTAGTGTCGACAAGACGATATGGCCGGTCATGGCCGCATGGACGGCTTCTTCCGAAGTCTCCAAATCACGAATTTCTCCGATCATAATGATATTGGGGTCTTGCCGCAACAGCGCCCGCAACCCAATCGCAAAAGTCAGTCCGATCTTCGGATTGACTTGCATTTGATTTACTCCAGGCATCCGGTATTCAATCGGGTCTTCGATGGTGCTGATGTTAATGCCTTTAACATTCAGTTTGGTCAAAAAGGTATACAAAGTGGTGGATTTGCCTGAACCGGTCGGGCCAGTGATGAGCGTCATTCCATGCGGCCTTGTTAAATTACGCTTGATGACCTCAAGCGACGTCCGCGCAAATCCGAGCTCTTCAAAAGTCAAGGCTTTGGCCCCTTCATCCAACAGACGCAAGACGACTTTTTCTCCGTCAAACACCGGAATAGTCGAGACTCGGAAAGAAATATTATACTCGTCGGTTTGAAGCTTGAAACGCCCGTCTTGCGGCAACCGGTGTTCGTCTATTTTCAGATTGGACAGGACTTTCAGGCGGGCAACCAAGGCTGGTTGAATAATTTTTGGCAGAGTCATCACGTCATGAAGAATCCCGTCAATTCGATAGCGGACAATGACTTCCTTTTCTTGCGGTTCAATGTGGATGTCCGAAGCCCCTTCAAAAATTGCGTATTCGAGAAGGGTGTCGACTACGCGCACTACCGGAATTTCTTCGGCCATTTTCTTGAGGGACTGGTCTCCCTCACTTTCCACACTTTCTGTCGCCGGAGCCCCTTGTTTTTTGGTAGTGAGGATTTTTTCAAACTCAGCCTTTAGGCTGCTATGGTACTGGGCGAGAGCGAATTCCATCCCGGTCTTTGTAGCGAGATGCGGCTTGATGACGAATCCGGTTTTCTTTTTGACAAATTCCCTGGTCTGCAGGTCCTCGGGGTCGGTCATGGCCAAATCCAACTCCTCGCCGCGTTTTTTGAAAGCCACGACCTGGTGCCGATGCGCAATCGGCTCGGGGATAATCTTCAAAACTTCCTCGGGAATCTTAATCTGCGTCAAATCCACGAGCGGAATTTTGAGAAAATCACTAACTAATTTGGCAAGCCGCTCCTCGGGAATAATTTTCCGGACAACTAAATAATTCACCAGGGGCTGCTTTTTGTCCTGGGCTTCTTTTTCCAATTCTGCAAAATCAACATCTTTGATTATCTGTTGATCCACAAGAATTCGCTTGAGGTCAGTTGAGGCCAGAGCCATATTGGTTTTGATTTCAGGTGAAGCAGAAACAGCAAATACAAATATCAGATCAGAGTTCCCGACATCTGTATTGTTCTACGATGTAGAGTTATTTAATTATATCATTTTTTGCAGGTTGTTTCCAGTTCGTGCAAAAATTGCTGGCCCTGAACAGCGTAAGCATTGTCGATCTGGACTGCCGCCTGAACTTGCTCTCGCGCATTCACCAAATCACACATTTGTCCGTATATCGAGGCCAACTGGGCATGCAGAACAGGACTACCCTGATTCATGACCAACGCTGCTTTGTAATTTTCGATGGCTTTAGAATTGTTGCCGGCTTGCAGATATGCTTGGGCCATGCTTTCGTATTCCTGTTCAGTAAAATGGATATTCAAAATATCAAGGATATATTTCGTCTCAGAGGCAACGAGACCCTCGCGTCCAGAAATGATTGCAGCCAACAAATAATTAAACCGTGTTTCTTTGGTGGTGGGGTTTAACTCCACTGCTTTTTGAAACTGGTACAGACCTGTCGGGTAATCTTTTTTGGAAAAATATGCCTGACCTAATTCAACATAAATCTGGGAACGAGTCGGGGAGAGACTCAAGGCCTTTTGCCCTAATGTGACGACTTCGCTTAGGGCATTTTGATCGCTGGAATAACGATTTAAAAGACTCATCTCATACAAATAACTTTTCACATCTTGCGGGGCTTCCTTGATGCTTTTCTGTATCTCGCTAGTCGCGTATTGATAAAACTCGGCCTTTTCCTGAGGAGACAGGTCCGGGCTGCCTTGCGCGGCGTTGACGTAATCAACCATCCGTTCCCTGATTTCTTGGTCCATATAAGTTCCGTACGATAGGGCGTGTTTGAAAGCCGGCTCCACCGCTCGATAATTTTGTAGAGCTCCCATTTTTATTCCCTGGGTCGCATAATAATTGGCAAAGGCTGGCTTGAAATTGACAAAAAGCGCGACAGTAAAAACAATCACTCCCAGAATTATCGGGAAAACTAATCCGGGATTGTAGCTGGTTCCTGCCCCCGGCATTTGATCCTCGCTGTCAGAAAAGTTTTTGAGAAAGGCAATGAAACCCAAAAACGTAAAAAACATCAAATAGGTAGCCTGCGTATCGAAGACAAACATATTCTGGATGAAATAAGCCAAAAGCGTAACCGTCAAAATCAGCGGAAACTGCCAGGGCAAATCCGCAGCATTCTTTCTGAAAAGTTTCCACAATGTGCCAAAAGCGGCCCCAAAAATTCCCAAATATGCAATCAACCCGACTAAGCCAGAGGTGACGCCGACATCGAAAAATATATTGTGGGCTCGGTCAAACCAAATTTGACTGCCTTGTTTTTTGAAAATCCTGGCTGGGAAATATTTATTGAAAGCGACATTGTAATTTTCATAGCCGTAACCGAGAAAAAAACGATCCTTCCAACCCTTCCAAGAGGCTTGCCAGGTATCCAGACGAGACTGTGTCGTAGTATCGTTCACGGAAATGGTCGTCATTCTGAAAAGGGTACGATTTTGCTTGACCCAATTAGCGTTGCGACTAGCATAAATCAGCGCCGCGGAGAGAATGAGAAAAAAAAGCAGGCCTGATGACACTAATTTGACAGATTTGCTAGAAGATTTAAAAATATAAAACAAAAAGTATACAAGCAGAGCAACGAACATGGCGACAAGCGCCCCGCGAGTTTGGGTTTGAAATAAAATCAACAACTGAAAGAAAAAGGCGGCAGCCAAAAACGGCTTGGTAAATTTTCCTGCCGCAAAAACCACGGCAGCAGCCACAACCAAGTAGACGACAAAATATGGAAAATAAATCAGCTGGCCGAAACTATCAAACGAGTGAGCTTCGTTGAGTTGAAACAGCAAAGCCAGAACGACTGCAAAAAGAGCCATCAGCCAAAGGGGTAAAGTAATCGGTTCGTCTTTTTTGATGGAAAAAAACAAATACAGGCTAAGAAATGCCCCGAAGATCAGGAAAGCAGCATAAAACGCGGCATTACCGATCGTCGCGGAGATCCGATCCCCCCCTGTCGGCAATAGCCTGGCGCAGAAAGCATTCTGGTCAGGTGAAATCTGGGCATTACAATTCAATTGGGCAAAACCATATAGAGCGGTACAGGTGATTATAATGATGGCAATTAGAAAAAAACGCGACCATTCCTTTTTCGATCGCAGGGTGCTGGCTAAAATCGTAAAATAAGCGGCGAAATGAAGAATCGTGACGATCCCTTCACCTCTCTCCACTGTGCCAAAGAAGCTGCGATGAAAATTCACGCCAAAAAGACTTGCAATCAAAATCACAGCGACGTAAATCCACACCGCGCGCATTAGCCAGTTCCATCGCGGACGAACTTCTGGATACCGAAGCGCCAAAATCAAATAAATACAAAGAGCGATTTCGACCAACAACCGGAAAAACAAAATTTTGGTAGTGATGAAGGGAAACAAAAACATGCTCCAGACCCACACAGGTGTGAGCAAAAGAGCATATAAAATAACCTTTAAAAATTTGTAAAGGCGGCTATCATCTAAGGCCGCGACTGGATTAGCCATGGACTCAGTTTAACGAATCCGGAATGACTGGTCAAATCTCGAAATTTTGCTATAATTAGAAGGAAATGTTGTTAAATCGCTTCAAAAAAATTTTCCTCTTCGTCGGAGATTTGGCAGTTTTGTACTCATCTTTGTATCTCACCCTGCTGATCCGTTTCCGTGCATTCCCGACCCTCCAGACCTGGAACGTCCACTTCAGGCCTTTCACCATCTTGTTTGTGGTGTGGGTTCTGGTTTTCTACATCGACGGACTTTACGAAATCGCGACGAGTAAAAACGACGTCGAATTTTATAATAAAATCCTGCGAAATCTTCTGATAAACTATGGGCTGGCGGCCGCATATTTTTATCTCTTGACTAATAAGCTCTTTTCCATTAAGCCACAAACCGTATTTTTTATATTCATGGGCGTAGTGGCCGTATTATTTTTCCTGTGGCGATATTGGTATAACGAACTGGTCCAAAGTCCTACCTTGTCACGCAACGTGCTCGTCATCGGGATGAAAGACGAGGCACGCGAGCTGATCGAGGAAATTATCAAAAAACCACAACTTGGTTACCGTATTAGCGCTATCATTCACGATGGCTATCGAAAGGATTACGATTTTCCGAACGTGAAAATTTTTGGCAGTTCAGTGAGCCTAAAAAAATTGCTTCGAGAAGAAAAAATCAGCACTGTGGTGACTGCATTTGATCCCCACGCCAATCAGGCTCTCGTGCAGAATCTCTTTGAGAGTTTAGCCCTCAAACTTCAATTTTCTGATTTACCAACCTTTTACGAAAAGCTTACTGGCAAAATACCTGTCACCACGATTGGACATATCTGGTTTTTGGAAAATCTGGCGGAGAGCGAAAAAGATGTATATGATTCGATCAAGCGAGGATTAGATATTATCTTCGCCGTACTCGGCTTGATTATTTCCGTCCCTCTGATTCCGTTCATCAGCTTGGCAATCAAACTAAACGGCCATGGCACTTTACTGTTCAGACAAACTCGCGTCGGTCTTTTAGGCAAACATTTCGTGGCCACAAAATTTCGGAGCATGATTGTCGGTGCGGAAAAAGAGGGCGAACCGCAGTGGGCAAAAAAAAATGACCCGCGGGTGACAAATGTCGGCAAATTTCTCAGGAAAACCCGCATGGATGAAATTCCACAACTTTTCAACGTGTTGCGCGGAGAGATGTCTTTCATCGGACCACGACCGGAGCGCCCCGAGTTCGTGAAAAATTTACAAAGCAT
Organism: Candidatus Doudnaibacteriota bacterium; assembly: GCA_041497195.1. Taxonomy (GTDB): domain Bacteria; phylum Patescibacteriota; class Doudnabacteria; order UBA920; family 2-01-FULL-46-14; genus JBGQGB01. The sequence goes on from JBGQGB010000001.1 coordinate 232,492, forward strand.
GATTCCTTTCTATAACGAACGCCACTTGGTAAAACCCGGGCTGACGGGTTGGGCACAAATCAACTTCCAGTATGGCGCTTCAACCGGGGACGCTTTGAAAAAACTCCAATATGATCTCTTTTACATCAAAAACCGATCCCTTGCTCTGGATGTCGGCGTGATGTTGAAAACGATCAATATCATTCTGACTGGGCGCGGACAATAATAGAATTTAGCGGGCGATGAGCACTAAACCGAAAATGACCAAAACGACGCCGGCGAATTGCATCAGACTGATTGTCTCGCGCAAAAACAACCAAGAAAAAAATAGCACCAAAATGTAGTTCAAACTGGTAAAAGGTATCGCGACACTTAATTTCAGCTTGGACAGAACCAAGAGCCAGAACATAAAACCAAAACCGAGGCTCACCAACCCCAGAAATAAATAGAGATTTGTGAAAACTTTCGGAATGAGGTCCAAAAAATTCCGCAGGGAAAACTCCACTACCCCAATTTTGGTCATGCCCAATTTGATGAGCACTTGGGCCGCAACTGTCAGAATAATGCTGACGAACAACAATACGTAAGTTATCATAATTGGTTTATTTGATTTAAAACGTAAATATCTACGGTTTGAAGCGAGCGTTGCAAATGATAAGAACTCTGAATGCCCCGGAGAAAATATTCGACCTGGTCATTGCGGTAAGCATCGCGGCCAACTAGCACTACAGGCAATCGGTTTTGCCGAACCTGACGAATGTATTTATCCATTTCGGACTGGAAATATATCGTGAAGGTATAATAAAAATCAAAATAATTCGCTTTGTCTGCATATATTAGAAATTTCGTGTCGTTCTTGGACATGATCGGGATGCGCTCGGTAGCGAAATTTTGGGAGACAAATTTGGCATCCTGATAAGTGCTCTGATCCTCCGGCCGCACTCCCAACAAATTCTGTCGCATTGTCGCATATTGTCTGACGGAGAATTCTACTGGCAGTTTAAAACAAAATAGCAATAAAGCATACACCAGTAATCCGAAAAACGCCCCGCTAATCAGCTTGCCGGAATCGCTCGGCCCCTCCCGGTCCTGAACATATTTAAAAGCGTAAAACACAATCAGGATGAACGGCACCGTTACGACATAGAGTAGCTGCCACGTGGACTCTCCAACATAATAAATCAGCGAAGTCGCGCCAAAAGCTCCCAAAAAGAACAAGGGCATGTCAATCATTGGTTCTTTTTTCCAGAGGCGGTAAACCGCGACTAGCAAAACAACTAGGTAAGAAAAATAAAAAAGCTCGTACAAACCAATAGGCGGCAATGGATACATTCCCGCGCCCTGAGTAAAGTACTTCGTTTCTTTGAGAAAAAGGTGCCAGTCTGGCCACCCGCCATAAATGCCATGATTAATGAGATTGATTGCGGCAAACAGACCCACCGCGTAAAGTCCGTAGAACAGGATGATTTTCAATACTCTCTTGAGATCCCAATTATGTGCCAACTCGCGATAGATGAGGGTCGCCACAGTCGCCACAGTCAGATATAATCCAGAATCAAAATTCCAAAATATGGCGACAGCAGATAGCGCCAAAGCCACGTGCATAAATTTTGGCTTTAGCGTTTTGGAATATTGATAAATTGCCAATAAAGTCGGCAAATAGAGCCCCCACCGAAACGGGCTCATCCCGGGAAAAAACAAGACCGATCTTGAAAAACTGTTTTGAAAAAAATAAAGGATAGAAACAATCGTCGCAGTCGCCAAGCTAGCGAGAGTGTAGGATTTTAGCCAAAGCCGGGCAAACAAAAAAATTCCGATAAAAAGCAAAAAATAACACACAGTAATTATGAGGGCCAGCATCGGGTAAGTCATGGGAATAAGCTTAAACACCCCGGCCAGCAAGTATACGTCGAGCAATCCATATAGATGCGAAGACTCATATAACATGGCCTTACCGTGGTAGACGTCGTTCACTGCTCCAAGGTAATAATTGAAATGGTGGGTATCAAGCGGAAAACTTGGGTTAAAAATCAAGATTCCGAGGATAATAACCAAAACTGGCCAAAATCTTCGAAAAAATTTCTCCGTACGCTCGTGCGAATAAAATTTAGTATTGTATTTGCCCAGAAAATAAAAACCAGCCACAAACAAACCGCTCAAAAGCAAAACTGCGTGGGCGACTAGAATCCGCTTTGTCGTAAGCAACCACAAAATATGCCAGATCCCTTTTTTTTCCACAAGACTCAACAAAGCCCCCAGCTTAATGAGGCTCGAAAGTTTCTTTAGAACAACTGCTCCAGCGCCAAGCAAGGCAATCAAGGATAAACCGATTAGATGTTTTTTTCTGATTCGCGAAACGAGCGGCACCAATACTAAAGCTAAAGTTGGAACCACCAAATAACTCAGGACATAGAGCGGGGCCTCAAACGGCTCAGCTTGCATAAATGTCGGGCCAAAGCTGAGGAAAAGACCGACCGGCCTTCCATCAATGCCCATGTAATGATAAAGCCAATTCTGGAAATACCGGGCTGACAAAAAATAAATGATTGTGCCGGTTCCGAGGGCCAGGAAATACTGTTTCTTGTTGCTCAGCACTGAATCCAAGCTCATTTCAATTCGCAAATATTAAGTAGGTAATCTAGGAATTTTATACGTCGATTGAAAAATCCTTTTGAAAGCGCAAACGGCCTTGCCGTCCGAATTCTCTGGCCAACTTCTTATCTCGAATCAGGGCGGCAATCGCGGCTGTAAACTCTTCTGTCTGCAAGGGATCCCGAATAAAACCTGTCTTCCCATCTTCCACCATTTCTCCGCTTCCCCCGAATATAGTGGCTACCACCGGACGCGCCGCCCGCATCGCTTCTAAAACCACGGTCGGCAGTGAATCAAAGCAAATTGAGGGAACAATCACCACACCGCAATCACGCATGGCCTCCTGATAACGAGTTTCATCCAACCAGCCGGTAAAGTTTAGTAAATTTTCCACGCCCAGACGGCGCGCCAAATCAAACATTTTTTCGGTTATCGGCCCCTGAGCTCCAACTATTCGCAACTTAACTTCAAGTTTATATTTTTCACGTAGTTTATGCAAATATTTTACCGCTTCCAATGCGCCTTTTGATGAAAAAAGTCTGCCCCCGAAAAAAATCGTGTCGTCAAAAATTTCGCTCGGCGCTTGCTTGAGGTCTGGGATTTTATTGTGCACAACTTTGTCAATCTCGATACCATTAGCGTTCAAAAAACTCGCCAGAGCTTGGCTTACGGCATAACGGACAGTGGCCAATCGCAAAAATCTGCGTATGAAAAAGTTGCGGAATGGATTGAAAGCAAACTTTGCTTGTTGCAGATGCCGCCACCAAGAATAGCGATACTGAAACCTGTAGCCATCGACCGAAGCACTATAAGGAATATTGCAGAATTTTACATACGGCGTAACGGAAACGACGTCGTGCAAAGTTATCACTGACTTGATGCCGCGACTCCTTAAAATGCGTAAACAATAATATGACCAGTTAGTGTGGATATTGTGAAGGTAGACTTCCTGCGGACGGAATCTGTTTAGCTCTTTCTGCAAAATTTTGATTGCGCGCGGGTGGTACAGTCCCAGATAGTTTCTCCACCGAGGATGATAATCCAAATTATAAGTTCGGATCTGATACTCGGCCGGATTAAAACCAGCGGGGCTGTGGGCGGCAAGAACCAGGGCTTCATGCCCATGAGCCAAATGCTGGGCCTCTATCATAGCAATCGTGCCCGCTCCCCCGCCTGTGCCAAAATGGTCAGTCAAAATCAAAATTTTCATTTAGGTGATTTTTGAGAAGCTTCCTTGCGACCTAAAAAATACATGCCGCCGGCAACCTTGGAAACATCCGGACGGCTTAGCAAAAAATAATCCAAATATTTCAGCGGAGCAACTAAAATTTTCATAGAATTTTTGAAGACAAATTTAAAAAAAGCACTTTTGGGCCAAAGCTGAGCGTACTCGACTAAGATCCAGGCGATCCCCGAACCTGGTCCATTGGTAATCCCTGTTTGCAGCTCTTTGAAATTCCGACACAGCAATCTCATTCCGCTGAGAGTCCAGCGCTGGTAATCTCCAGGCGCTTCATGATAGGGCTGTAAAAAGGGAAATTCAATATAAAGCTCCCCGCCAACTTTGAGCACGCGCCACGCTTCGTTAATTATTACTTGCGGCTCTTTCACATGTTCCAAAAGTCCACCATTGAATACGACGTCTACGCTCTCGTCCAGAAAGGGCAAATTCTCCCCAAAAGCCTTGATAGTGTTTGGACCCCCTCGATAGGGATCAACATTTACAGCTCCCGGAACAGGATCATAACCTCCGGATCCCACGTTGATAATTTTTTTCCCTTGTAAATTTTTATATCTTGCCAAAACTCTAGAATAATTATTGGTTGGATAGAAAATTCCGCCACGATAAAAAGACTTTCCTAACGTCTTTTTTATTTGCAAGAACATGTTCACAAATTTATCACTTTATCCCACAGGCTAAAATTTCAGTGAATAGATCACGCTTAGTCGGCGGATCATATTCAATCATGAACGGATTCCATCCGAATAAAAAATAGAAAAAATTGACAAGCCAGGTCCCAAAATGCCTGTTACCAAAATTACGAAATGTGTAACTATACAACCCATACCAAAAAATATGGTGAGTCAATTTGAGCTGAACCGCACTAAAATATTCTGCCATAATTTTTTCCAGTTCTTTCGGAAAAAACTCTCGGACATGATTCGAATCAGCAGGAATTTCTGAAAGCCGATGTGGAGTACTCAAAACCAATTTCCCTCCTGCACGCAAAACCCGCCTCGCTTCCATAAGCATTTTTTCCGGATACTGTAAATGCTCGATCACTTCGCAGCTAACCACCAAATCAAAGCTTTCTTCGGGAAAGGGCAATTCGTAAGCCGAGCCAAGGACAAAATCGTAACGAAGATTGTGTTTTCTATCTTGCGAAGCCAAATTTTCCTGTGCGAATTTAATTCCCAATTCTTCATTGTCGACGCCGGTAATAATCGCCCCTTGTTCGGCCAAGAGAAAAGTCAGCGCCCCGTCCCCGCAACCCAGATCCAATATTTTCTTGCCCCGAATATCCCCGGCTATTTTGACGATCCAATCATAACGAGCCTGCTGAAAAGCGTTAAATTTTCTAATGTCCCGACTGACCATCTCGCGCCAATGGATGCTGCCCCGGTCTTGGTACTTATTAAATACTTTCTCTTCGGTCATTTTTTTGCGCAAAGAAAAATAAATATAAATAAGACAAAAAATTCGGCAGAAACGCAAAAATCAGAGTCGTCGCTATCAATCCTTTAATATGATGAAACCGAATTAGGTAATAAGAAGTGGGGATGAGGCACGTTAAATTGATGAACTGAATCGCAACCAAGACTCGCATTTTGTTCAGAGTTCGAAATAGCGGCGCAATGCCCACGTCCGCGGCAATGATTGCTGGATACAAAGCCAAACCGTAAATCAAGCGGATACTCGGTTTGTATTGCGGAAAAATCAGTTCAATGACCGGACTGGCTAACAAGACCATTAGGAGGATGATCGCTAGCATAACGGCTAAGGATACCAAACTGACTTGCCAAAACCGACGAAACAACTTCTGCGGACCCGCCGTTTGCGTAAAAGAAAATTGCACGTCCAAAAGTCTGGTTACTGGATCCAAAAGCAAAAGCGGCAAGGATACATAGGCCAAAGCAATCTTGTAAAATCCAATCCCTGAATCAGTTGCCATAAAATACCCCGTAAACAACAGCGGGACCGTACCTACAAATTTGATCAAATTTTTTCCCACCGCAATCTCCATGGAAAATCGGAAAAATTGCTTGAATTTTTTCCAGGAAAGTCGCTGGCGGAAAAATTCGCCCATCTTCGGGACCAATGGCTCGACTTTTACCAGCTGCTGATAAACTATAATGCCCACGATGCTAATGATTATGGTGGCAACAAGCTGGCCGATAACAATTCCGAAAACTTTGAGCCCCAGCAAAACCAAGCCCAATGGGACGAGCGCCATCAAAATTTTGTTGCTGGATTCCAAAATCGCCAGTGATTTCATTTTCCGCCAGACCTGAAGAACAATCGCAGCCAAAGGGTAAAAAAAGGTCAGGGCCGTGATTGCCACGACAATTGCCGCCAACTCCCCTAAATACCGATCATGATAAAATTTGTCTCCTAAATACGGGGCCAACAGAAAACCCGCAAGACCGGTAGTGAAGAGACCGATGATTGAAACTAACCCAAAAAAATTCAAAACCTGGTTAGTTTCTGCAAAATCGTTCTGACTTCGAGCCCTGGCCAAAAGGTTGATAGCTGCCTGACCAATCCCAAAGTCTTGAAAGATATTGATCGTTCCACCCAAGGCAAATACTAAACCGTAAAAACCATACTGTTCCGGCCCCAGGATCCGGGCAAAAATTAAAGACGCCAATACCGCGACAGCCCGGGCGAGGATTGAAGAAGTCTGCAAAACCGCGACGTCTTTTGTAAACGGATGGGAGACCCACTTCAAAATTTTTTCTTTCAGACTAGGCAGATTCATAGAGTATATTGAAAAACTATCCTGTGTTTCCCTGGCGGTATTGGTATGGCTTGATTGAGATAATTGGCCCGGTAAACGGTCACGGAAATACCGTCAATGGTTGCGCGCCACCCAGGATAAAAATTCTGACCAAACAACATAATCCGCGACGTCTGGGCGCTCACCATAAATTCAAAATCACTGTTCGAACTTTTAAGCTCCGTGATATTCCCTTCCCCTGCTTGGTTCGTCGGGCACGGCTGATCGCATTCAACTAGCACTGCATCTCTTGTAGCGGCTTCCAAATTCTTCTGCCAAGACTGAGCTTCAGATAAAAGATTGTCAAAAACCACGTTATTAGCCAAATAATACCGCGGCTTGACTTGTAAATTTTGATAGAGATACAGAGGAATCTCATACTTTGTGGCACGCCAGGTAAACACCTCCTTCAAAGTCGGATCAGTCAGCGGATAGGCACTGACGACATATTTGACGTTATATTCCGACAGCAGGGGCAATCTCTCAAGAAACAACTTTATTTTATCGTCCAGAGAAAGCTTTTCGTCCACGAGAATGCCAGAAGTTTCCAGGGAGCGGTCGCTGCCTAAATAGGCTAGGAGCCGACTGTGGCGGCGATCCATGATGTTATCATAATAATCCAACGAATCCACCCCGTAATAAGGACCAAGATTGGGAACCAGCAGATTTTTTAATAATTCTACGTTCTGAACCGAATCATAACCGTACGGGGTATCAAGCTTGTCAAAAACGGTAAAACCGGAAAACAAAGTCAGTACTCGAAAATTGCTCTGGTCTCTTTTCAAATATTCTACCAGCGGAGGTGGAGTATTGAGCTGCTGTGCGCTGACAAAATTGAAACTGGCAAAATCAATTAAAACCAAATTCAAAAAAGTCAAACTAACAACGTAAAAAATAAAGCGGCGCTCTCCTAGACTCCGCCTAAAATAAAACAGTGTCGAGCCGAGTGCCAGCGAAATAACTGCTGCCGAAATCGGTATGTTCGGAAAAGTCGTCCCTGTTTTGATCTTCCCGACTAACTGCTCCACTACTTGATAATAGTGCTCTGTTGGTAAAGTCAGGCTGCCGCTCATGGCTCGATTTTGGATATAATGTGCGGCTTTGCTACTAGCTAGAAAACTAATTGTAGGAAAAATTATGGACCAGGAGGCAAATATTCCGGCGATTGATAAAGTAATTACCATTAAAAACTTTGAAAGTTTCAAACCTAATGCGGGCTGTCGTAATAGAGTCTCAAACCCGTATGCAGAAACGACGGTGGCAGCAAAAATTCCCACGTAAACTAGTCTTGATAAACCTCGAAAGGATTGAAACAAAGGTAAATGATGTATCACCCACATGAGGGGTGAATATTTTACCGACGCTGCTATCGATAAAACAGCAAGCCAGGCAAAAAATTTGTAAAATGCGCCTTTCGCTCCAAAAAAAGAAAAAATGACTAGGAGCGACGGCACGGCGCCCAGATAAAACAAGCCGGGCTGGGTGATGCCGACGGGCAGAGATAGATTGGGAAAAATCAAAGACAGTAAATCGCCTGGCAAAACAGCGCCCAATTGTGCGTCTGCAAAACTCACCCCGCCTGCCCGCGAAGACAGCTGACTAGCTAGCAACGACGCGTGAAACTGCGGCCAAAATAAAACGGCCGCGATAGCCAAAGTAAACCCGGCAAATACAAGGGTTTGAAATTTAAAGAGGACGACGGTTCCCAGGTGTTTATTGTGGAAGTCCAAAAACAGCGCCCAAACCCCTGCTGCAAAAAGGGCCTGCAGAGACCATTGAAAATGAGCGGCCAGCATGACTGTCCCGATGAGTCCTCCGGCAAATATAGCCATCAAGATAGATTTTTTGTAAGACTGGCTCGTGGAAAAATATAAAAAGAAAAAAAACAAAGCAGGCAACAATATGTCTCCCGAAGTCACCGTCATATTTGCGGACCAAACAAAGTACGCTGCCGTCCAGGGTAAAACGAGTCCGGCAAAAACGGCCACGACTTTTCTCAACCCAAGCCGCGATACCAATTCGAAAGTAAAAATCGAGATCAGCCAGACATTCACAAAAGTGACCCAAGAAAAAACGGCTAGCACTGAAAAATTTTTATAAAGCAACTGGTTGAGCCATGACAGCAACCCCCCCATCAACCCGGCGACGGGAACAAAACCAGTGAGAACATGCGGATTCCAAAAAATCGACTTTCCCGCCAGCAATGATTCACGCAAAAACTGTAAACTTGTATATTGCTGCAAAATGACGTCGCCGTCGGCAAAAATTTGTTTGGCAAACAAAATCGGAAAAAAAATAACAAGCCCGGGCAGGGCGAGTATTGAATAAATGGTTAATTTGCGAAATATAGTCCTAAAATTCATACTCAGCGAACTTTGCGTCCGATAATTATGACCGATGACCCGATCGGAAAACTTAAAAATCTCAAGAGCCGAGATTCAATTTTAGAAAAAAACACGAACATTTTGTTGAGTACCTCCGGTAATTCCACGTAGCTGAATTGGGGATGAAATCGTTTTTCTTGAAAATGCCCGACCGCTCGATAAAAAAATACGAGAGGAAATACGAAAAAGAAAATGTAACTTGATTTGACGGTCACAAACCCAGCTTCCGCCAATTTGGCTTCCAAGTCTTTTCTTCGATAACGCCTCACATGATGCACCGCGTCGTCGAGCTCACTCCACAAAAACTTGAACGCCGGCACGCTTAGCAAAACATATCCACTCAGTTTCAGAATTCGATTAATCTCCTGCAGCGCCTTCTTGTCGTCTTCAAAATGCTCCAAGACATCAAACATGGTTACCAGATCGGCTGATTTGTCAGGCAAGCCAGTTTCGTAAAATCCCTTCATCAGAGCGACAGTGTCCAAACCCTTGCTGCGACAAAAATCCAAGGCGCGGGGTTCTATATCTAAACCGAGGACTTTTCCGTGTTTTCGCAACATTACAAAATTTCCCCCCGTCCCGCAACCAATATCTACGATTTTGCTACTCTGCGCCGGCTGATGAAAAAAACGCTCCAACAGCTTATCAAAAATATAACGACGCCCCAGATACCACCAATACCGATTTTCAAGCTCATCAGTCTTATCGTAGGCCTCTTGCCGCATTACAAAATCCTTTCTGACCCGATGGGGACGATGAATTTGCCTCCGTTCTGGCGAAAGTTTTGTTCTTTTTCCAGCACAACGTTTTTGTAATTCCAAGCCAACAGAAAAGCATAATCCGTGTGATCTTTCCGAAATTCGGACACATGGACTACGGGAACGTGCGTTCCCGGGGTATAGAGACCGATTTTCGAAGGAAGCTCCTCAGTAGAATAATCAAGAATATCTATCCCGATACCGAAATAATTCAAGAGGGTGTTCCCTTTTGCCGGCGCGCCATAACCAACTATTTTTTTCCCCTGTTTTTTAAGGTCCCGTAACAGACTCACAACTTCAGCTTTTAATTCTGCAATACGGCGAGCTAGGTCTGTGTATGAGTCCAACTGGTTCAGTTTTAATTTCAGCTCTTTCGCGACTAGATTTTGCACCGAGGGCATTATTGGTCTGGCTCCGTGTTTGCAAGCAAAAACTCGAATGGAATTGCCCTGTATTGGGTGAATCTCCACGTCAAAAATGTCCATATCATGTTGAGCAAAAAGTCGCAATAAGGGACGGGCTGCCAAATACGACAAATGTTCGTGATAAATCGTATCGAACGAAAGGTTTTCAAACATGTCCAAAAGATACGGCGCCTCGAACACAAACACCCCGTCATCCGTCAACAATTCCCTGACGCCCTTCGCCAGATCGTGATGATTGTTGATATGCGCGACCACATTGTTGCCAACAATCACTTTTGCCCGACCCTGCTTGGTGGCGATGTGTTTGGCAATTTTTTCGGAAAAAAAATCAGGCAAGGTCGGAATCCCCCGCTTGTTGGCGCTTTCGGCGATATTCTTCGCTGGATCAATCCCCAGAATCCGGCATCCTGATTCTTTCACCACCGCCAGGAAATGACCGTCATTACTGCCAATTTCAACGGCCAAGTCATCTTTTGACCCAATAAATTTCTGTACTATCGACTCCGCATAATCGCGAAAATGTTTCGAGGCTGGCATTCCTGAAGAAAAGTATAAATAATCACGAAACATGATCTTTGGATCGACTACGTCCCGGAGTTGCACTAGTCCGCAATCGTTGCAAAATACCACCCTCAGTGGATAAACAGGCTCTGGGGTACTGAGCTGGTCGGCGCGCAAAAAGGAATTTGCCAGAGGCTGCTCTCCCAGATCTAAAAATTGGACTAAAGAAGCATTGCCGCAAATGCGACAGCTAGATATTTGCCTAACTCCAGCGGCCATTCGATTGTCTTTCATAGTGATCCAAAAAACCAGGTTTCAGGCGGATATTCTTCCACCAAGACTCATTCGCAACATACCAATTTACAACCTCCTCGATGGCATTTTGAAAACTATGAATGCGCGACCAACCCAACTCTTTCTGAAGCTTGGAGGAATCGGGAGCATAGCGATTATCAGCTCCCGGCCGATCATTCACGTGATGCCTATGCTCTTCCGGATTTTTTTGCAAATGTTTGGCCAGCGCAGCAATAACGGCCAAATTGGATAACTCTTCGCCGGCGACATTATAAACTGAATGATTGGAAGCTTGCTGAATGATCAGATCAATGGCTCGACAAAAATCCTGCACATGCAACCAGCTGCGGATATGGCGGCCATCGCCGTGAATGGGAACTTTTTTGCCTTCGAGCATGTTCGTGACGGCTAGTGGAATCAGCTTTTCCGGATACTGATACGGGCCGTAATTATTGGAGCCGCGAACGATGATGGCGGGCAGATTATGAGTCCGCATATAAGCTTGAACCATCAGGTCAGCCCCGGCTTTCGAAGCAGAATAGGGATTGGAAGGCCTAAGCGGCGCTTCCTCAGACGCGTAGCCTTCGCTCATCGAGCCGTAAACCTCGTCGGTGGAAACATGGATAAACCGCGGAACGCCGTATTTTCTCGCCGCCTCGATCAAGCAACGGGTACCGTCGATATTGGTGCGAATAAAATGGATCACGTTGAAGATCGCCCGGTCGACGTGTGACTCGGCGGCAAAATGCACGATCAGATCAAATTTATGTTCGGAAAAAATTTGGTCCAAAAGAGACTCGTTGCAGATATCGCCTTGAATAAATTCATACCTGCCGTCTTTCGGCTCCAGCTGAGCCTCCCGAAATTCGATGTCCTTGAGATTGTCGGGATTTCCGGCATAGGTCAACAAATCGAGGTTGGTGATTCGCGCATGCGGATAAGTATGATAGAAATAACGAATAAAATTCGAGCCGATAAAGCCCGAACCACCAGTAATCAAAACTTTATGAAACCGCTGACTGGCACCGTTCATTTCTGAGAATACAATCCCTTCTTATTTCTGATTAAAATTTTGAACATCCCGATGATGGAACGCCATGATTCCCAAAGCGGCCTGACTTGCGAACCGCGATAATCCGTCCAATTGACAGGTAGTTCTTGAAACTTCCAGCCGCGTTTCTCCCCCGCATAGACTATTTCCGCCTCGGCCAAAAAACTATTGTCGAACTGGTGGTTAAAAATATCCAAAGCCGCCTCACGCCGAAACATTTTGAAACCATTTACCCGATCGATCATCCGCCAGCCGAACATAATATGAGCCAAAAGCACGAAACCCCAGCCGAGCGCGATGCGGTGAAGGGGCTGGGGCGAGAGCACGCGCGCCCCTTTGATGTTGCGGCTGCCAATCAATACTTGTACTTCGGGGTGCGATGCGAAATATTTCAAAAAATCAATTATCGCCTCTTCCCCCACACTGCCATCCGCGTCGGTTTCCAAAACAAACTTGCCGTTGCTGGCAAAAACCGCATCGCGCACGACGGCACCGCGACCGCGGTTTTTCGGGAAAGACAGAAGCCGCAGCTTGGGATACATTTCCGCATATTGTTTCACTGCGGCAACCGTCCCATCCGTACTGCCGTCATCCGCCACAATGACCTCATAATCACCGTGGTAGTGCACGTAAAAATAATCGAAAAGGCGCTTCAGGGTCCCAGGCAAGCGCTCTTGCTCGTTGTAAGCCGGAATGATTACTGACAGTTCCACGTGATTAAATACACAGTTAAAAAGTCCACTTCAGTATAACAAAAAAATGCCCTTATTTCAAGCATTTTCTTAGCCGAGGCGTCTGTAAATTTTCTCCAAATTTCTGGTCACCCGGAGGCCATGTGCGATCCCGGTAATCGGTGTCTCGCCAGTTTGCACAGATCTGATAAAATGTTCAAGCTCGCTACGCAGGGGTTCGGTATCCAGCACTGTCGGCAGCGCAACAACGCTGCCTTTTACCGCCATTTGCAACTGGGTTTGACCCTCGATTTCGGTAAATGTCGCGACTCCGTTCTCGGCTGCAAATGTCATGCGGCGGGTCTTTTGCGGCGCAACGCTCGAAACCGCAAACGCCAACTGCACTCTCCCCTCAAACTCGACCATGGTCTGCGCGAAATCATCAAACTTCTCCTGCGTGATTTTCAAAATACTTCCCTGGGCCGTCGCCACCTCTGGACCGTCGCAAAGCCAATCAATGATGGATAGAGCATGCGGAGCTGCGTCCCAAAACGCGCCCACGTCTTCCCGCACCGGGCCGGGGTAGAAATGTTCATATGAAATAAACCGAACTCGACCGAGCCGGCCACTGGTTATTTCATTTTTCAGCAGCTGAAGATGCGCGTTGTAAACATACTGGTGTCCGACCATCATGACGACAGGACTCTTGTCGAGTAAATTTTTGATCACTTCCGCCTGCGCCACACTCAGAACCATGGGTTTTTCCACCAGCACATGCTTGCCGGCTTCGATGCCTCGACGCAAATAATCAAAATGCGTCGCGGCCGGAGTGGCAATCACAACGCAGTCAATTTCTCGGTCCCGTAAAACCGCATCTGGATCGCCGGACGACCGACTGACTACGGTTTTGAGCACCGCGCCCGGAAGACTCTGCAATATCCTCACGTAATGCTGCCCGAAGCGACCAGTACCGATCACAGCAAATCTCAGTGCAGCCATGTTCTTTAGATTAATTTGACCCGAATCGTATCGTCTTCGTAATGTGCCTGATTGCGCGGCTGGGTCGAGAAAGTCCAAAATACGGTGTCTTCAAGAAATTTGACAGCGTGGATCGTCAGCGGCGGCGTGCAAACCATGTCACCGGCATTCAAAATTTCTTTTTCAATTTCTCCTCCAGACGCCGGTTTTTCGTACCATTCGGCTTTACCGGAGACGATATAGCACCAGTGCTGATCTTTTTTGTGATAATGATTGGAGCGGACTGAGCCAGTTTTGGATGTGATATAAAGGATGCTGTGAATCGGCTCCTCCGTATCCAAAACCCGCATGATGACTCCCCGCTCCTCGATGATTTCCGGCTTGATGTTTCTGGTAATATTCATGGATTGTGCAAAAATTTTAAACGCGAATGCTCATTCAGCATAACAAAAAAAAAGTCTTCCCGCAACTATTTATTACGGTTGACACTCCTGGTTTTTTCAAATACACTGAGATATTGTAAAACGAGAAGGAGAAACTATGAACCCTCATGGGTGGAACTCACTAAACTTGTTTCGCGCTCAAACTTTGGCTCTGAGCGACGGGCCGCCAAAACCTGTGGATGCAATTTTTCTCCACACTCGAGCCAAGGGCGACGATGACCAACTTTTTGAAATTGCCGCTAAAGCGCTCCGAACTGGACTCGCTCGCTACGTGATTACTAACGGTTCTGACGGGCAGTCCCACCGGCGTGGGCCAGGCAGTGGTTGGGCCGGAAAAGACGCATGGGTGAAAGCCCTGCGGAAGCTTGGTATTCGCGAAACAGCAATTTTGCTCTGCCAGCCCGCTCTCGACACGCGGGAAGAAAACACTCAATTTTTAGAAACGGCCGTAAGTCACGGATTCAAACGAGTCGCAATTCTGGCACAACCTCACCAGGTGCTCCGCGCCATGCTCGGACTGTTGAAAGAAATGGATTTGCAGAAGCATTACTTGCAAGTTTACGTGATGACGCCTCAGTCCTGCCCGTGGTGGCGCAAGGTCTACGGCTCCCAAGGGCTTCATTTGAAACCCCGGTTTGAGCATATAGAGGACGAAGCTTCTCGCATCGAAAAATATGCTACAAAAGGAGATCTAGCTACTCCCAGTGAATACTTCGCGTACCTGAAACACCGCGACCAGGTGAAATAAAGTGAACCAGCCTGCAGAGCTGCTTAGGATCAAGTGGTCCTAAGCAGCTTTTTTTATTTCCTGCTACTTTTGAGGGGTTGACAGAACGCCAAAATCCTGCTAAAATCCATTTTCAAATAAAAATCAAGATCGCACTTTTTGCAACGCCCATTAGGAGGGAACATGAAAAAACTAAGGGGAAGTTTGCTACAGGAGATTAAGGCTCATCGGCTCATTCGGCCTGGCCGGCTAAACTGGACCAACCTCGAAATTGCAATCGCCGTGTCTATTCTCAAAAAGTTCGCCACGTGTCGCCAAAATGGATGGATCGTTCCCTTCGCGGTATTTGAGGCTCACGCTGAAGGCACGAAACTGGTGAACTCTGATGTGGCAATTATTGACCCTCGCGGCCGGATCTACCTAATAGAACGCGGGGCCAAAGAGCTATGGGCTGGCCAACTGCATTTGCCGGGGTGCACGCATGCCTACGAAACCCTCAAACAGGCCACGCAACGGCTCCTCGACAACGAACTCAAACTCTTTAGGCTCAAGCTGGCTGATCTGTGTCACATCGGCGAGCCTCTCGAAATGCAGGATCTACCAAGAGGCCCGATCCAATCCAACCTGTTCATTGCACGTATCGAAAGGATTCCCCAAGGAATCAAGGGTCGCTTCTATGCAGCAAAAGAAATTCTGTGGAAGCGACTGGTGGTCTCCCACCGGAAGGTCTCTCTTCCGTGGTTAATAAACCACCACTACCTCAAATAGGGTTTCCTCTATCCTCTATTTACCCGGCGACTGCTTCATTTCTGGCGGTCGTCGTTTTTTTTGCGCCGATTTTTGCGAAACTGGGAATAAATAAATTCGTTCCGTTTTACAGTTCCGCAGTATTCAAAAACCTTTTAAACGATAAATCTTCAGGGTGTTCAGGGTTTTTTCCAACTCGTAGTGTTGTTTTGCAAAATTCTCAAGATCAGCTATCCGGACGTCATAATTTTTGTAAAGAAAAACGTGTTCGGGCTGCGAAGCAGCTAATTGTTCCGTCAGCGCTTTGACCTGGCTATGAAAGACGATTTGATAGTCATCATACACGCGGTATAACTTCTGGCCGTTTTGGGTACTATAGAAAAAATTTATCTTCCCCGCCATCAGCAGCAACTTTCCGTCGTCAGGATGGAATAGCGGTATGGCTTCTTCTGAGTAATGCTCCTTGATATATCGGGCATCTTCGTAAATCTGCTGGTCCTTTGGCGCGATTGCGGTCAAGCTTATTTTGGAATAATCGCGATAAGCAAACACTACCGGCAATTTGGCCAAGCTTAGTGTGGCAAAAAAAGCGAGAAACGCGCCCAGAGCTGCCGACATGAACCGTTTCCAAGTTTTTTGATCGGAAAACGCAAAATAGCGGTAAAACGCGGACCACAACAAAAGCAGCATGGACAAAGACGTTGCATTCAAATAACTCCAGGCAGAATTACCGACATAATAAGTCAAAGCAAAAATGCCGTAAACGGTGAAAAAAACGGTAAGTAAATGTTCGGGGCGCCGGCGCCACAACCCCGTCGCTATCCAAACGGCAAAGCCCGAATAGACCAGCACGAAGATTTCAAACAGGCCGACTTTCGGCATCGGGAGCTTGCCAAACCCCTGCTCAAATCCGGTCAAAACCAACCAGACGAATCTCCATTTCGGCCACTGATGATAGAGGAGCCGATTGAGGCCGCCAATCACCCCAAAAACTATGGCGATATAGCCCGCCTGTTCCAAACCGGCAATCAGTATTTTTCGAAGTTTCGGCCAAAACCGGGCGACGCGAATGTGAACGTCATAGCCCAAGGTGGCAAACACTGCGATATTGACATAAATTCCCGTATCAACGTTCCAAAATAAAGCCAAAGCCGAGAAAAAAAGAAGCAATTGTCTCTTTCCTGTACTGGGAAATTTAACGTACCGGGAGATCAGCCAAGCTAATACTATGTAAAACCCCTGCCGGTATACCGTCTGGCCGGGAAAATCATACGGCGTGAGATAAGGATCAGTAAGGAGGAAAAAATTCACGACAACCGCGAGCCATGTCCCCACCAGAGCGAACAGATCTGAATTCATCCAGTTTTTCAAGGTCCGGTAAACCAAAACGAAAAAGGTAAAATACAATACCATCAGGATTACCGAGAAAGCCTGGTACGATATCGGCAGCAGAAATTTCATGATTGCGGCCACCAAATAAGTGTTCAAGATCCCATAGATACCGACGGTTTCATACAGCAGGGGTTGGCCCCGCAGCATCAGATCGACGGGAGAGACTACCATGTTCGTATATCCTTCGGCAGAAGGAAAATTGGGATGAAAAACGATCAGGGCTAGAAAGACAAAAAAATAAGGGACAATTTTTTTCAGGCGCGGAGACTGGTTGAGGGTCTGTAACCAGAGGGTTTTACTTTGCCGCCAAAACACGACCGAAAATGCAAAAATTGCGGCCAAAAAGGATAGCCGGACGATGTAAATCCTTTTGGTGAACAAAAGCCAAGCCAAGTGCCAGAGGCTTCTTCTCTGAAAATATCCCGTCGCAAAAGCCCAGCTTGGAAGATGGACGCGAAAAACCAGCCTCGACGCATAAACAATACCCGCCAGGACCGCAGTTCCGGCAACATACTGGAAAACTTTCGAATTGCGCAGAGAATAAAAAACCAAGGCCAGAAGCGGGATGACCGCATAGCTGAGAAAATAAAGGGGAATTTCGAACGGTTCGGGCAAGATGGGAAATCCCGGATAGGCGTCAACCATTTCAAAATTCCAAAACGTGAAGTGGTTCTGAAACACCCGGGACGCAATAAAATAGATTAGTACGCTTGGTACCAGCCACAGCGCGTAACTGGCGAAATCGAATGTTTTGAATGATTCGAAAAATTTTATGGACTTCATAAATCACCGCTATTTTTAGTCGGTTCTTGTCTTTTAAGCCTGGCCAAAACCGCTACCGCTTCTGTAGAAAACTTCTTTCCTTGTTTCACTTTAAGGATATCGAAATATTCCCTAATCAAACCTAGGTGTTTGTTTAGAGGGCGAATAAATTTGCCCCGATCATGGGAAGTCAAAAATCTCCCGATGTAATTGTCCGGGCTTTGCTCAATTGGATCAAACGCAACGAGATATCCGGAAGTACGTTTAGCTAAACTGGCTAGCAGATCACGGGCATCGGGATCGGAAATGTGATGAAGTAAATCAACTAGCAGGGCGATCTCAAAAGTTCGTCCCTGTAAATCTGCATCCTGAAGCTTCACACATTGGAATTTCTTCTTTTCAGTCCCGTAATGTTTGCTCGCGTATTCAATATACCGGCAATCCATGTCAATACCCAAATATTCTCCATCGGTCAGAGCGGAATGTTGTCCCGTCCCGCAGCCCACGTCAAGCATCGACACCGAACGATCAATATCGAACTCTCTAACTATTGCGTCTACGCCCCTATAACTGCCGAAGCATAAATCCAAAAGTTTGCGGAAAAAATTCCAAACATAGACGTTGTCAAGTACATGCATTGGCAAAGTTTAAAAATATTTAGCCAAAAAAAACTTGAGTTTTGATTCCAAATATTGAAGTTGCAAATCGGCTAACCCCTGATGGCACCCAACGACAAAAGCATTTCGCATAATGTATTCAGTGTTGGAAAAATTCCGCGAACCAATCTTTCTGGGAATTTCTCTGAATCCCGGCTGTTTAAGAATATCCCCGGTAAATACCGGGCGAGTCTGGATATTATTTGCTTCCAAATATTTTACAATCTCGAGGCGGGAAAAAGGGGCATTTTTTTTAATAATCAATGGGAAAGCCAGCCAAGCCGTATAACTTTTGGCGGTTTGGGCTGGTAGGATAAAATACCTTTCGTAACGCTTGAAAAAATTATAAAGCCGCCTAAAGTTTTTTTGCCTGATTTTCACGAAGCCCGGAAACTTCTTGAGTTGGACCAAAGCGAAAGCGGCAGAGATCTCAAGCGGCAAAAAATTGTATCCGATTTCCGAAAAAATGAACTTGGCGTCATATGGTATGCCGGAAAGTTTGGTTCGAAACCTATTTTCCACAAGTTCGGAACTTTGTTTCTCTCCAAACAATGAAGATTGTCTACCCCAACCGCGCAAAACTAGCAGCCTTTTGTACCAACGCGGATCATTGACGCAAACCATCCCGCCCCCACCAGCACCGTTAATAATGTGCGAGCCATAAAAACTGGTCGTGGAAATGTCAGAATAGGCACCGCTCGGCTTGCCCACAAATCTGCCGCCCAAAGTATCGCAGGAGTCTTCAATGAACCAGAGCTTGTGTTTACGCGCAATCTGCTGGAGCATCTTTAAATTGGGAATATTGCCAAGCAGGGACGGAATCATCAGGGCGCGGGTACGTTTGGTGATATTTTTTTCTATCTGCTCGATATCGATCAGATAGGTTCCCAAGCTGACATCAATAAATACCGGCACGAGTCCTTTTTGCACTATTGGCGCGACAGTGGTGGCAAAAGTCAAAAGCGGAGTAATCACTTCACTTCCTTTGGGCAGATTCAGAATCTCCAACGCCAAAAGATTGGCTGACGAGCCCGAATTGACCATGACTCCATATTTTTTCCCGAAAAGTCTGGCGATTCGGTTTTCAAATTCCTGAGTTTTATCACCCAGGGCCGTATTGCCTCTGAGCACTTTTACTACAGCCTCTATCTCTTCGGGGCCATGAACCGAGAGTGCGTACGGCACGGATACAGATTTTTTTAGTTTCAACATTAAAAAAAGGATATTAAGGCTTTCTTTTCTTATTATAGCAAGATATCAAACTCTGACAAAAAAAATACACCGGCTCTCGGAGAACAAAATTCGTCTCCAAAAGCCGGTGAACAAACCGGTTTTGCTGCAAGGGCATCAAAGCCGCAAATTCTCACGCTTGAGAAAGTACTCTACCCCTGCTGGGATAAGCTTCTCCAGGTGGTGTGGGCAAACGTTTGGCGGGAGTTCCTTCACAGGAAACCAGCCCGTGCCCTCACCTGGCTGGTCGACGGGATCCGTCTCGAAAAACACGGCTACCGGCATGTGACAATACCACCCGCGTTCCTCCTGTTGGAAAAACTCCTTCCCGTAAAGGACTGAAAACTTTGCAACCGGGGCCTTGAATTTCGCTTCGGCCACCCGTCGCACGACTACCGCGTAATCTTCCCCATTCTGAATGGCGCTCCCTCCCACCTCATACTGGTTAGGGTAAGCTTCGTTGGGGCCACGCAAACGCAACCAGACCTCGAGTTTTTGTGTCTTCTGATTGCGACGAACGCAGACTCCCTCGACGGCAAGGTGTGGATCAAGCCTGTTCAGCTCGTTAAACAGCTTGGCGCCATAGGGCTGGTCGGCATCGATCAGAGACAAAACTTTCGCCGCAAACAGCCGGAGCCGCTCGTGGAAAGTCTCTTGTGCTGATGCAGGGTTAAACAGACTGTGGAATGCTTGCCAAATCACTTCCCATGCTTCTTGCAACATATCTCTCCTCCTCCTTGAGTGCTTGCCCTAGAAAAACGACAATCCGAACAACCTGAGAAAGTGGATAATACCAATTTTTTCCTCTACTGTCAAGAGTATAAGGTGGGGTTGTTTCAAAACAAAAAACAGAATCTCTCGACCCTGTTTTTACCGATGAGAATTGGCGCTATACCTATCTTTTCAGTTTCTTTCGGACTTTCTCCCAAACGTCTTTGTGTTCGTTGATTATAGCCCGCGGCATCTTGCCAAAAAACTTCCCATGTACGGGTTTCGTTTCGGTTTCACATAAAAAGACGAGAGACACCGCATGGCCGCGTGGTCCACTCGTGTAATTCACTGGAAACAAAAATTTTGAGCGTACTACATCGACTCCAAGTTCTGTCAGCGCCGTCTGTTGAATCCGTTCCTCAAAAGTCTCGTTATACCGCAACAATCCCCCGGGAAAATGCCATCCTGTCCACCATTGATCGCGCCGCCACGTCAATAAAATCTGTTTCTTCGAGTTAACGACGACCAGTTCACACGCCACAAATGGAACAACTCTGACAAAACCGTTAAATACCGCGGGCGGCAACCCTTCGTGGGGATGGTCAATTTTCTTTAAAATTTTCAGCAACTGTCGGATCTCTTTGCTTCCTAACATAATCTACGTTTTGAAAGTCCAGTGTTTATGGGCGAAAAAAGAAAACAGGACCATCACCACCAAAAGCACGGTCTGGGCCGCAATCGGACGCCACTTTACCCACTCCACGAGCACCACCAGCCCGCCCAGACCAATCAGGTACTGGACGGCGTAAACGGCAAAAAACTTCAGAATTTCTCCGAAACGCCGGCTGGCAATGCGAAAGGTAAAGTATTTATTCCACAAATAGCTGTTGGTCACGGCTAGCGCGAAAGACAAAACTGACGCCAGCACGTAGTGCAATTTTAAAAAAACGAACAGGACGAAAAAACCATAGGCCACGCCGGTATTGAGCGCTCCCACCAAAAGAAATCTCGAAAACGGAGAGTTATTAACCCGGCTCCACGGTCCGTTCATGCTTGTTCTGCGTCACTACCTCTTTAACAATGTAATTGGGGCGGTTTTTGGTTTCCTCGAAAATAATAGCTATGTACTTGCCAACTACACTGATAGCCAAAACTTGGATGCCACCGAAAAACATGATCCCTAAAAATAACGTGGCCGATCCTTGAATCGGGTTGCCGGCGACAAGAACCCAGGCGATGTAAATAATTATTGAAATCACCGACAAGAACACAAAAAATAAACCAAGGTAGGTGATGAAATCGAGTGGCACGTTGGAAAAAGCAACCAGACCAGATTCGGCCGATTTCAAATAATTGAAAAAACTGTAACTGGACTTTCCATATTTCCGGGCTTGCCGATCATAAGGAATGAATGTCCGTCGAAACCCGGCCCAAGCCAAAAGTCCCCGGTGAAACCGGTGCCTTTCGGGCATTTGTATGACTTCTCGATTTACCCGAGCATCATAAAGTCCAAACCCTGTTACTCCGCGAGGAATATCTATATACGAAGTTTCTTTTAGTAATTTGTAGAAGAACCGTCGAAACCATCCAATCAAAAAATTATCTTCTGTTTTTTGAGTCTGCCCCAAAACCAAATCGTAGCCTTCCTCCCATTTCTTAATGAACTGCGGGATCAAACTTGGCGGTTCCTGAAGATCGGCAGGCAATGGAATGATCGCCTCTCCGTGGGCATGGCGCAGCCCGGCCAAACCCGAGGCCTCGGGGCCAAAATTACGCGACAGCAAAACCGCTACGACTTTCGGGTCCTCACGAGCCAGCTTTTTCATCAATGCTGCCGACTGATCCATGCTCCCATTGTCGACAAAAATGATTTCATGTTCGTAATTAGGTAAGGTCGCCAAAACTCTCTTTACCTCTTTGTAAGTATTGTTGATGTTTTCTTCCTCGTTATAACAAGGAATAACAATAGATATCAATTTCCGTTGTGTCATAAAATTACTCTTTTTTCGGCGACCACTTACCAAGCGGCATCTCCTTCGAATCGGTAAATATCTCGCAAAGCACGGGGCCGGAAGACCGCAGGGCCTTGCGGGTAACGTTTATCAGATCAGCCCGATCGGCAATTCGAAAATAGCGCATATTAAAAGCGGCGGCGATCTTTTTCATATCCGGAATCCCTACACCGCTTTTTATCCCTGCGCCGTAAATCCGACCAAAGTAGTTAAGCTGCGTGCGCGAAATGGATAAATAACCGTCGTTATTCATCACAAATAATTTAATGGGGAGCTTATGATAACTGATTGTTTCCAATTCTTGCAAATTGAACATAAGCGAGCCTTCGCCATCCACGCAGACCACAGGTTTCTTATCGACTGCAAAACAAGTTCCCACAGCCGCCGGCAAGGCGTGACCCATTGATCCCATGCCCAAATTGACAATCAGACGCTGATTCTTTTTCAACGCTAAGGTTTTAAATGCCGCAACCGAAGCCGATGGACCGTTACCTACAACAATCGGCAATTTGGTATCTAAGTGATCAAAAAACTCATAGGAAGCGAGTTTTTTAGGCAGCTTGTATCGCTGGGGTTTTACTTGCACTGGCCATCTATGTAAAAGTAAAGGCTCTTTTAATAAGGCTCTTAAAAAATCTTTTATATCTGCCGCAACTGGCAGGTTCAAGCTTAAAGTTTTTTTATGCAGTTCGGCCGGATCAATGTCTACCATAATCTGGTAAGCTTGCCTGGCAAAATATTCATAATCAAAGGAAACCTGCTGGATGCTCATACGCGTGCCCAAGATTAAAAGCAAATCACATTCCCCTACCGCTTGATTAGCCGTCTCCCCTCCAGCCATTCCCTGCAAGCCCAAAAAATAAGGATAAGCCTTGGTGACTAAGCCCAAACCACTAACGGAAACCACGGCATTAATTTTGGTTCTGGCTAAAAGCTTCTGGAGTTCCGATTCTGCGTGAGCCAACCTCACTCCGTTGCCAACCAATAACAAAGGATGTTTCGCTGCCCTCAACTTTTGGGCGACTTTTTTAATTAACTCAGCTGATACGACGTGTCTTAGTTTTGGCGGTCGAAACCCTTTTAATTTTTCCGGATTAATTTTCGTCCGTTGGATGTCCAAAGGAATATCCAACCAGACCGGGCCAGGCCTTCCATGGGTCGCAATATGCAGAGCCTTCTCCAGTTCGTAACGAATCAACCGGGGGTCGGTGATCATTACTATGTATTTAGTAACCGGCTGGGCAATCTTTTTGATATCAGCCTCCTGTTCGGCCAGGAGCCGCAAACCCCCACTGGCTTGGACTTGAGTCCGGACCTGACCGCTCAAAATGATCATGGGTATAGAATCGGTCCAAGCACCAGCCACTCCATTTAGAGCATTGAGACTTGCTGGACCGCTGGTAATACAAATAGCGCCCATGCTTCCAGTCATGCGCGCGTAAGCCTCCGCGGCCATTGCGCAAGCTTGCTCGTGATGACAACACACGTAATTCATACCAAGCCGTCCAATACTGTCGTTCAGATACATGGCACTGCCACCAGTGACCATAAATATCGTCTTGACATGCTTTTTTATTTCTAGAATTACGTAATCGGACAACAACATAAAAAAATAAATTATCGGATTTACTGATCTAATTCTTAGGCCTGGTCTGAGCGCGGACTTGAACTAGATACTCATCATTAATTATTGCTTCCCTGTCTAATTGAGAGGCTAGACCTTTGTAGTAATCGAATAAACTCTTGATCCCGTCCCTGATACCAGTAAATTGGACTCCGGGTAATTCTTGTCGCAACCGGGCGTTGCTGCCAGTGTATTCATAGCTGTTTCCCTGATTCAAGGTCGAGACCTTGGATTGAAACTCGGAAATGCCATTGATCATCTGACAAATGTCCACCAATTCCACTGTTTGGTCTGGGACCACGTTGTAACTTTTATAATGCGCTTTGTGTGTGAGAAAATACTCTACAACCGGCCCAAGATCGGTAACGTATAGATAACTAAATTTGGCGTTTCGGTTGACTTTCAGGTCCTGCTTGAGAAGATTTTTTACAATACTGTTAGAAATAAAGGAAAAAAGATAATTTTCCCCAGGCCCGTAAATACCAAATAGGCGCAAGCAAATCAGATTTTCTGCTCGCTCAATATATTGAGAGATAGCGTATTTATAAAATCCGTAGTCGTCTTTAGGAACGTACTTTCCAAACTCCTCCTCACCAACCTTCACGAGAGGGCGAAATTTGCCATACTCCGCGCCCGAACCGAGAACAATGAACTTTTCCAAGTGATCTAAGTTTGCCGCCAGGTTAAAAAAAATTCGCAAATTGCGTTCCACCATTTCGTAGGACTCAGATGACTTCCCCGGTTTTTGGTGAGCACAGTGCACAACAGCGGCGATCTGGTTTACGGCTATGTAATCTACAACTGCTTGCGCATCAGTCAACTCTAGTTCATCGTGTCGCGGCGCAAAAATTTTATAGCTCTGCTCCAAATAGCGCTTTAAGTATCCTCCAATAAACCCGCTTCCACCGGTAACGATAATATTCGTCTTTTTGGATGAAATCATATATTTTATTTGCGACGCTGCGCAAGCACGTGTCACCAGACTTCTTTTCTCCCTGCATTATAGAATAATCGTCTGAATTTGGAAAGGTGCTCTCGTCAGCTGAATTCTGGGTTTGGTAGTTGATTTTTTACGACAAATCTTTTAAAATATGCGTAGATGCCAAATTTAAAAAACGATGAATCACTACGACAACAAAGCCATTCTCATCACCGGCGGGACCGGATCATTTGGTAAAAATTTTACCAAGTTCCTTCTGAAAAATCCACTCGTAAAACGAGTCACAATCTTCAGTCGTGACGAGTTCAAGCAGCACTACATGCAAAAGGAGCTCACTGACCCTCGACTGCGTTTTTTTATCGGCGACGTGCGTGACCTGCCTAGACTAGAACGCGCTTTTCAAGGAGTGGATATCGTTATTCACGCGGCCGCTCTCAAACATATTCCCGCCCTCGAATACAATCCTTTTGAGGCAGTAAAAACTAATATCATGGGGACTCAAAATGTCATTGAAGCTGCCATCGATCAAAAAGTTGCTCAGGTACTCTTGATTTCGACTGATAAAGCCGCTCAACCAACTAATTTGTATGGCGCCACCAAACTCTGCGCGGAAAAACTATTCGTATCCGGCAACTCCTACACCCGCGGCAAAACTACTTTTAGCGCCGTAAGATACGGCAACGTCATAGGAAGTCGTGGCAGTATTGTCGAAATGTTATTAGAAAACAAAGGCAGCGGCAAAGTCCCAATTACCGATCTGGAAATGACCAGATTTTGGATTACTTTTGCACAAAGTTTTCAACTCGTGACTTTTGCCTTAGAAAATATGGAGGGAGGCGAAATTTTCGTCCCCAAAATTCCCAGCATGAAATTGATTGATCTTTTTAATATTTTGGCTCCTGGGGTTGAAAAAGAAGTTATCGGAATTAGGCCGGGGGAAAAACTGCATGAAGTACTGCTGACCGAGCATGAATCGAGACATACCATTGAACTTTCTGACTATTTTGTCATCTTACCGGAATTCACGCACTTTAGCGGGGAGAGAGGACTTTACGGTAAATACAAAGAGCGGGGGCAAAAACTCGATTCAAAATTCTCTTTTGTGAGCCATACAAATGAAAAATGGCTGACGTCTGAAGAACTGATATTGATTTTAAAAGAAGCTAGCCTGGAATTATGATTCCCTATGGTCACCAAACTGTCGATAAGCTGGACATCCAAGCGGTTAAAAAAGTTTTAGAATCGGACTATCTGACGACCGGGCCGAAAGTAGTAGAATTTGAATCAGCTGCGAGTAAACTAATAGGAACAAAGTACGCTGTAGCCGTAGCAAACGGCACTGCGGCTTTACATTTATCCTATTTGGCTGCCGGACTGGGTCCGGGGGATGAAGTCATTACTAGCCCAAACACTTTTGTCGCAACTACTAACATGCTTTTAGCGGTCGGGGCTAAACCGGTTTTCTGCGACATCCGCACGGATACTCACAATATAGACGAGGATAAAATCGAAAAACTAATCAATCGTAAGACCCGCGCCATCGTTCCGATGCATTTTGCCGGACATCCGTGCGAGATGGATAAAATTTGGAGATTGGCAAAAAAAAATAAGCTTTTGGTGATTGAAGACGCGGCCCACGCTTTTGGAGCAAAATACCGCAATCGCTATATCGGAGGCGGCAAGAGCGACTTAACGACGTTTAGTTTTCATCCTGTCAAATCGATAACCACTGGCGAAGGCGGTCTGATAGTGACCAACAATCCAAAATTGCACGTAAAACTAAAACTTTTACGCAATCACGGCATAAAAAAAGATAAAAACGGTTTTAATGTGATGACCGTTCTGGGCTACAATTTCCGCCTGACCGAGCTACAAGCAGCTTTGGGACTGAGTCAACTGAGCAAACTAAAAAAATTCCTAAACTTGCGCCACCAAATGGCGAAATTGTACCGAAATAATTTGAAGCGTCTCCCACAAATTGCGCTACCGGTGGAACACCAGGATTGTTACAGCGCCTGGCACATCTATGTTATTAATCTAAAAAATCCGAAACATCGGCTACCTCTTTACCGGCACTTACTCAAAAATGGCATCGGTGCCAACTTCCATTACCCTGCCGTCTATAAGCATCCTTACTACCGAAAACTAAATTTGACGGCCTCCTGTCCAGTAGCAGATAACTATAGCGCATCGGCTATAACTTTACCCTTATTCCCTGAACTATCTTCCACTGAAGTAAAATTTATCTGCAACAAAATTTCAGAATATTTTCAAGCTTTATAACTCTTTGCATGGCCAAGGAAAAAACCGCTATTATCATTTTGGGAGGAGGTTTGAAAAGGAATAAAAATGGAAGCTGGCGAACAGCCAATTATGGCAAAGCAGGCGACAAATTCGGCATGACCGGGGACCGCTTGCGGATAATCGCCGGCGCATATTTGGCTCAAGACCACGGCGAATACCTTGTTCTTGCGGCGGGCGGGCGGGGCCAATATAAAAATATCCCCGGGTCTCCTAATATTTCTAGGGTAATTAAAAATGAGCTTCTAGAACTAGGGGTCCCTAAAAAACAAATTCTGGAAGAGAGCAAGTCAGATACGACTTACCGGCAGCTGCAGAATGTCACCAGATTAGTTCGCAAGCTGCGAGTTATTAAAGTTTTTATCCTAACCAACCAATGGCATATTCCGCGAATTCTGGCTTTACTAAAACATAACCCTGGGCTACGTAAACTCGCCGGATACGAGCCAGAACTGCTCTCAGCGGAAACCATTGTGTTAAAATATGATCGGAAAAAATGGAGAAAAATCATTCAAACAGCCCGTTCCAGCAAAGAGTTTAAAAAACGTGTGAAGCTTGAAATGAATGGCATTAAAGCTATTAAAAATCAAACCTACTTTTACAAATAATATATGAGCCGGAAAATAACAATTCAAACACCCAAAGGGAAACGCCACATTGGCCCTAACGAACCGGTTTTTATTGTCGCTGAAATGTCTGGCAATCATAATCAGGATATCAACCGAGCGTTTGCGATTATTGATGCGGCAGCAGAAGCGGGCGCCGATGCCGTCAAATTGCAGACGTATACCGCTGATACTTTGACTATAAATTCGGATAAAAAATGGTTCCGGGTCGAAGTTAACAAAGCATGGAAAGGACGGACTTTGTACCAATTATACCAGGAGGCCCATACGCCCTGGGATTGGCAACCCAAACTAAAAAAATATGCGGAAAGCAAAGGCCTGGTCTTGTTTTCGACACCTTTTGACGAAACCTCGGTAGATTTCTTGGAGAGATTGGATGTTCAACTCTATAAAATTGCCTCTTTTGAAAACGGCGATTTAGAATTGTTACAAAAAATTGGCCAAACGAAAAAACCAGTAATCATATCGCGTGGCATGAGTTCGATCGAGGATTTAAAGCTCTCCCTCCGGACGCTCAGATCGGCTGGTGCTCCGGAAATTGCCGTACTGCACTGCATCAGTTCCTACCCCGCAACCCCTGATCAGATGAATTTGGCAACGATTCCCGACATCGCCAAACGTTTCAAAGTCATATCGGGATTGTCTGATCACACCCTCGGCATTAATGTGGCTATAGGTGCCGTAGCTCTGGGGGCATCCATCATAGAGAAACATTTTACGCTCAAACGATCGGGCGGAGGGGTGGATGCCGAGTTTTCCCTCGAACCGCATGAGCTAAAAAAGCTGGTGCAAGCCATACGAGAAACAGAAATAGCCATCGGCAAGCCCACTTACGAAATAGAATCTAAAGAGGCCGAAAATCTAGTCTTCCGCCGCTCATTATTTATCGTAAAAAACATCAAGGCCGGAGAAAAACTGACTTCAAAAAACGTTAGATCAATTCGTCCGGGATACGGGCTTCCGCCTAAATATCTAAAGAGAATTTTGGGAAAAACCGTAAAAAAAAATTTAGATCGAGGAACTCCGCTGTCTTGGAGTTTAATAAATTCGGGAAGCAATGTTGATTAATATAGTCACTGACAATAAAAAAAGCTGGTTTTACAGCAAAGTTATAAGACTGGCCAAACGGATCAGAGCCCTCAGCCACCGTGTTAAAATATTATCTGATGCCGCAAAATTGCCGAGTCGCTCGGATATTACATTTTTTTTAAGCTACGAAAACTACATTCCCCGCAAAGTCCGCTACCAAAGCCGTCATAATATCGTGATTCACGCCAGTGATCTGCCACGAGGCCGCGGCATGTCCCCGGCTACATGGCAAATTGTAGCTGGGCAAAAAACGATCCCGGTTACGTTATTTGAGGTTGCCGACGGTTTTGACTCGGGGGATTTCTACCTAAAAGACAAATTTCATCTAGACGGGACAGAATTGATAGAGGAGTGGCGGGAAAAACTTTACCTATGCATGGAGAGAATGATTTTGAAATTTGTAAATAATATTAACAACCTGGAACCTCTGAAACAACGGGGAAAAATAAGCGTCTATCCACGTCGGACTTTCGAAAACAGCAAGCTTGATATCAACAAGTCGCTAAAATCGCAGTTCAACCTTCTGAGAGTGACAGACAACGAAAGGTACCCCGCCTTTTTCAACCACCGCGGTAACAAATATATTTTGAAGGTTTATAAAAAATCGGCAAATCACAAAGGTAATAAAGAAAAATAGCTGATCATAGTCAGTTGTCTAAGCGTATTCGAGGTGAACTCTGGTCAAATTTCCAAAACATCTCCTGGCGAAAAAGCGCCGGGATTTCTTTCTGCTTTATAAAGCGGAAATAAATATTTTAATTCCTCAATTTTATATTAAAACACAATTTCAGCGCGCAAATTGTTTGCCAGTCCCAACCAACAATCAACTGGCAGAACCCTTAGAATGCGCAACAAAGACGACAAAAACGGCCCCTCCGGAATGCAATTCACCTCCTCCAGCCTACGAATCCCCCGCTGGCGCACTGTGCAGGAAACACCAAGACCGGATACCATGGCGCGCAGCGATCGAGAGGTGAACAGATTGATGTGGGCTGACGCTACCGTCGGAACAGCTCCAATTGCCCGATACAACCTCGCTCTCCATTTCAGTCCTCGTTCGTTCGGCACGTCTATCAGTACTTTGGACCTTGGAGGCAAGATCGTTTTCAAAAAAACGAATATCTCTCTCGGATTGACCAAATGTTCAAGCACATTATCAAGGTACACCAATACTGGTCCGTTCAACTGCCTGAGCGCTTCCTCCAGGGAGGCGTGAATTGTTACCCTGTCGCCCAGTCTCTGTTTCAACTGCTTTACGAAAAAAGTATAAGGTTCAACAACGTGATATGAAACGTCCGGCTGCAATTCCAAAAAAGCCTCAGCGGCCAACCCCAGGCCGGGACCGACTTCCAACACCGACATTCCTCTGTGAAAGGCGCTGATCAGCCAAACCGCCTGATTTTTAGCAAAGAACTTACGACGTTCGAAAAATGCTGGTTCAAGGTAAACATTGTCATAATTTTTGGCCATGAGCTCAGGGTTCTCAATCTCCCCGATATACGGATCTTTATGCCCGCCACCGCAAGACCGACATCGCACCCAAAAGTGGCC
Organism: Candidatus Doudnaibacteriota bacterium; assembly: GCA_041497195.1. Lineage (GTDB taxonomy): Bacteria > Patescibacteriota > Doudnabacteria > UBA920 > 2-01-FULL-46-14 > JBGQGB01. The sequence goes on from JBGQGB010000001.1 coordinate 262,934, forward strand.
ATTCCAAGTTAAGTACGGCTCAAAAACAGACTGCATGCCACAAATCGGGCATGACCCAATCACCGCCGCACTTAATTCCATAATTTGCTCTTTGTTATTATCAAGATATTCTTTCTCAATAGATATCTAACTGAGCCCTGCTTTGCAACTAACGTTTTTTTATATCACAGGCGCCTCTTTCGCCATACTTTTACGCCACCTGCTTAAAAAGATGATAATCTAGAAATTCTGGCACAAATAAATTTTTTAATATCTTTCTATTTATTTGGAGTTTCTTCAAAATATTTTTTATACCAAATGTAAGTTTCCTTAACCCCTTCTTCGAAACTGTATTTCGGCTCCCAAGCCAAAAGCCGTCGCGCTTTCTCATTGCTAATGCTTTGCTCCTGAATTTCATTTTTATGATTATTCAAGACTCGGTACTGACAAGTTTGTCCTAAAATTGAGGAAATTTTTTCGATCATTGCTTTTACGGAAAAATTGGAGTTCGCGCTAAAATTGAATGCCTCACCGGCAATCTTATCAATTTTCTCAGCCAATAATACATACCCCTCCACTACGTCTTTGACGTAAAGATAGTCCCGTGTAAAATTTCCGTCACTTCTGACTTCTAAAACCTTTTGGTTTATGACGGCATCCATGATCCCCGGGATCAAACGACTAAAGTTTAGGTCTCCCGGGCCGAAAATATTTCCAAACCTGCTCACGGCAACTGGTAACCCATAAGTTTTATAATAAGAAAGAGCGATCAGGTCGGCACTCGATTTGGAAACTTCATAAGGATGATCGCCCGCGAGTTTTTGAACCTCAGTAGCCTTCAGGCAGTCTTTGCCGTAAGCCTTATCACTTGACGCCACGATGACCGCTTTTATATAAGGCGAGCGGCGCGCCGCTTCCAAAATATGCACGGTGCCCATGACGTTCGTTAAAAAAGTCTCATACGGATTGACGTAAGCGGCTGTAACCGTAGACTGAGCGGCCACATGAAAAATATATTCGATTTCGTATTTGGTGACTACGTCTATGACCCGTCGAAAATCGGTTATGTCGCACCACGCGTTCACAACCTTTGTCCCTAAGCTGCGACCAGCAAAATAGGATTGCGGATTATGAGACCGGGTGGTGATGTGGACCTTGGCACCCCGGGCAACTAAGCTTTCCGTCAAATGTCCGCCGACTAGCCCGGTACCACCCGTAACCAAAACCCTTTTTTTTGTCAGTGCTTGCATCATATCTATTTTTCATCCTTCCAGACTTTCCAAAAAGGTTCATGTGCCCACTGCGAATTCAATTCTTCCATATCCCGATGGGTATCCATACACTTCCAACCCCCAGGGTGACTATACATGGACAATTGTTTAATTTCCGACAACGGAACAAATACCTCTTCGATCATACTGTTGAGTTGTACGAAATCGAAAACTTCCTTTTTAAAAACCATAAAACCGCCATTAATATAATCTTGCCCTGTGCCCGCACGCGAATTTTGTAATTTTTTTGCATTTTCACTTAGACTGACAACCCCGGATTGGTGAAATCCCGTGACCTTTTGCCGGCTGCCGTCAAGCAAAATAACTCCAAAACGAGTCAAAAGGCGAACCCCGGTAATCGTGCCGATAGTATTTTGCTCTTTATGAAACTTCAAAAGTTCAATCAGGTTGACGTCGCCTACACCGTCGCCGTAGGTGACCATAAAATTTTCGTCCCCGTCCAAATAAGGCGCAACGCGGCGTAATCGTTCTCCTGTCAGGGTATCTTGTCCGGTATCGACGAATGTAACCTTAAAACCGTCGCCATTATCATTATGAAAGACTAATTTGTTTGTCTCGGTATTTAAAGAAAAATCATTCGCATAAATCCGCTGCCTTAAGAAATAATCCTTGATCATATCCCCCTTATACCCCAAACATAAAATAAAATCTTTGTAGCCATAATGAGAATAAATTTTCATAATATGCCAAAGAATCGGTCTTCCTCCGATTTCTACCAAGGGTTTGGGTTTAAATTCAGTTTCTTCGCGCAGGCGAGTGCCCTTGCCTCCGCACAAAATAACGACTTTCATAGTAAGAAAATTATACTAGAATGAAACAAAATTATCAAGCCTCAAGGAATCATGGAAAATCCTGCAAGTGTCATCAGCAACAATGACTGAAAAACTGAACGGTTGCCGCCCCAGGCAAAGTCTATGAACAGTCCCGATTTCTCGCTGAATATAATCGCCAGGGAATCATACAAACCCCCTACGGACAGATATTCAACTCGACCAAAAATTAAATCCATAAGCCCCCGGATCTTCATAGTCGTCATTAGATTGCTCTCTGGTAGATCTACGCCAATAAATTGCAGATACTTCCGATCCAGGTCATCAGGTGTTTGGTCTTGCCCGTCCAAACGCAGTCCTCGGTAAATCCCACCCTCGACCTTATAATCAAGGCGAGACAGGTTAGGGCCGCTCAAATCATAATCCGCGATCGCACCGCCCTCTCCGATTATATGGAACTTGCCGACGCTGTAGTCGCGCGGCTCGACAATGCTCGCTTTGATCCCGTTCCGGAATATTATTTGCCGTTCGGCAATTTTCCCGTGCGAATAGGTATTTTTTATTTTGGAAATATAATTTACCCCGGTTAGCATTTTCAAAGTTGCCAGGGCATGATAACGATAGCCGCTGTGAATCAAGCTTATTTCTTTAATCTTGCCGATCTGGCCTTGGTCAATAAGTTTGCGCGCCAGCACAAAAGGGGGCAAAGTGATTGAGTCTTCCGAAACGCCAACGGATCTAAATTTTTTAAAATATCTGGCACAGCGGATGTCATGCAAACTCAAAACAGGCGTATCAATCAGTAATCGCACGTGCTGTGTATTATAAACGGCCAATTTCTTGAGCACATCGGGAACCTGTTCCAAAGTTACTGCCACCATAATCAAATCCAGGGATCGAAAATCGATTCTCGAGAAATCATTGATCGTCTGGATTTGCATTTTCCGGTTGAAAAGCGAAATATCTTTAATTGACCGCGAATAAACAGCAAGCAATTCAAATTCATCTTGCAAGCAGTAGATTGCCGGCAAAATAGTATTTTGGACCCGCTGACCTGAACCAATCACCAGAACGTTTTTCTTAGGCATTTGATTTGATATGATCAGCCAGTCTGATCGCCAAGGCAATAATAGTTGCCGTGGGATGTGCATACCCAGCAGTCGGAAATAGCGAACTGCCTGCGACGTATAAATTATTAAGCGTATGGACTTTGCAGTTTTGGTCCACGACAGACGTTTTCGGCTCAGTTCCCATGCGCGTCGTACCCATGTGATGCGAAGCGTCAGTTTTGATTGGCCATTCGGCCGCAGTCTCATCCAACAAGGGACTCTCCAAATCCCCTATTTTCATTCGGTTTAATTCCGCCTTGAGGGTCTCATGCAAGATGCGCATGGTTTTTTTCTCCAAATTGCTTACTGACCAAAAAATTTCGGCCCGCGGCCTGCCGAACGCGTCCCGAGTCTGACCCAATGCAATCCGGTTCTCCGGATTCGGCTCCTGCTCCATGAAGTTCCGGAGTGAAATCGAGACCGGCTTTGGATTGACAATTTTCCGGATGAATTTGGCAAAAATTGAAGATCGTCCAAAATTCGGCTGTAGCTGAACATAGCTGTTCAGAACTTGTTCGTGTTTCTGGATCTGTTCGCTCAAGCCCAGCCCAATGAAGTACTGTCCGAATTGGTCGTAGCCGTCCCAAAAACCGCTCAAATCCAGATTCTGATCGGATAACCTAATCGTTCCCACTTTTCCTTTAGGATGGTCCATATAGTATCGGCCAACCTGGTCAGATTCGTTTCCGATGCCAGATAGCAAAAGCAAACGAGCATTTTCAATCCCGCCGCAAGCCAAAATGAAGACTTTCGCATTAACACGGAAAGCATTACCGGCGAAAGTTTTCACCGCCACGTTCTCCACTCCGGAATTAGCTGCCCCAGCCGGCAAATTCAAAGCAACGGCATTGAAATAGACTTGGATATTTGACGATTGTTCAAAACGAGTATAAAAAACTTTTGCAAAATTGATTTTGTCCTGGTCCATGCGCCGCACGATGGTCGGGTTTACAGTACTCCGGGCAAATAAATTTTCATGGGGCCCAAAGGCTTCTGGGCTTGGAGCCTGGACCAATTTCGCAGCCCGTTCGTAATACGCGTCCAAATCCTCCCGGCCTATCGGCCAGCCCGAATGCGGCACCCAAGGCCGTGCAGCAAAATCAATCTGGTCATGGAGTTTCCAAATGCCGGCCCAGACCTGCGTCGTCCCACCAAAGCCTTGGGTCCGGGATTTTGGCGAGATTGGCAAACCAGTTGTTCCAAACTCATACAGTGCATCAAGTTCGGTCTGATTTTCCAGCGCGCCGCTTTCCAAAACGCAGATGCTTTTTTGTTGACTTTCCAGTTCGAGCGCCAGCGGGATACCTGCCGCGCCCGTGCCGATGATACAAATATCAGCCTCGATAATCGTATCATCTGCAATGGTCCGCGCGTCAATGAACATATTCCAAGCCTTTCCAAACTTCCGCAAAGGTAATATCTCTCATGCAGCGGGAAAAATCCTCGCGCAAAGCATTCGGGCAATTCATCATGTAGCATTTCGGATGTACTGGCTCCTGGCACTCGCCCACAATCACAGCTTTTGCTCCCTGCGGGCGCTGGCTCGTGCTACAGCACGGGCCCATTAAATCCACCACCGGCACAGCCAAAGCGTCAGCGATATACAAGGGTCCAGTATCAGCGGAAACAAACACTGAAAAAATGCTTACTAAAGCTGCCAATTGACTTAATGAAAACAAACCTGCTGTATTGAAAAACATGCCGCGGTCCACACTTAAGGCCAGTTTCTCCAATTTCTCCCGCTCCGGTAGCGAACCGACTCCAATCACGCAAAATCCAGACTCATTTAATCGGTTCACCAAGTGCGCAAAGTTCTCAATTCCCCATTCTTTGAAATCCTTTCCCGCAGTGACGGAGATTCCCGCTAACTTTTTGCCTTGTAATCCGTACTGGTTTAAAAATTGGTCGGCTACCACGCGATCTTGCGCATCAAAATAAACCTCTCGCCGCCGGACCGGATTTGTGACCCCCAATGCTTTCGCCATCTCCAAATAATGATCCTGGGCCGCGGTGACGAAATCATAGTTAAACTTCTTGGTCAAAAAAAACGAATAAAGTTTTTCCTTTTTTGACATTTTGTCATGCACGGTCCCGAGCAAATTCGGAATTCCCGCGACAACGCACCTTTTCAAGATTTCCACGCTGGGCATCAAAATCAATACGTGCGAATATTGTTTCTGTCTGAGTATCCGGATACTTACTGTTCTGGGCAAAATTTCTCCGACCGCATCATTGCCTTTCAGAACTTCTTCAGCAAAAGTACCGGCTACTACATCAACCGGTTCGGCAAAATTGTTTTTCAGCGTTCGAAACAAAGGCGTCGTGCAGACCAAATCCCCGATTTTTCCCTCTTGTACGACTAAAACCCGGCGCCTGCCGGTAGACGATTTCAAAAATAAGCGAGCCGTGAGCGTTGTGAGGAAATCAAACATTCAAGTAATTTTTGACATAATCATTGATGCCGTCTTCCAATTCGAAAAAGGCTTCCGAATAACCGGCTCTCCGCAAACTGCTGACATCAGCTTGAGTGAAATACTGATACTTTTGCCGAATCTCCCGGGGCATCTCGAAAAATTCTAGATTTGGCTCTCGGTTGAGCGAGGCGAAAAGTGCTTTACCCAGATCCAGAAAACTCCTAGCCTTTCCCGTCCCGACATTAAATATCCCGCTGTGTTGCGGATTATCCAAAAAAAACATAATCACCTTCAGCACATCCTTGGCGTAAACGAAATCTCGCTTCTCGCCCCCATCCGCCAATCCGGGCTGGGATGACTTAAATAAACGCATCTTCCCGGTTTGTTTTATTTGTTCATAGCCCTGGCAGATAAGCGAGGCCATCTTACCTTTATGACCCTCATTCGGCCCATAGACATTGAAAAATTTCAAGCCGACCCATTGACCGGGTTTTTGCCTGCTATCCAAGACCATTTCGTCAAACCAATATTTCGAATAACCATACAGATTCAGCGGGGTGAACCGCCGTGCCTGATCGCTGAACCCTTGACTGCCGTCTCCATACGTTGCTGCCGAAGACCCGTAAATAAAGCGCGAGCCGGCTCGAACGCAATAATCAAACAAAACTTTTGAGTACTGGGTGTTGTTCTCGCGGAAATATTGCTCATCCTGCACGGTAGTATCCGTACAGGCGCCCAAATGGATGATGGTTTCGATTCCCGTAAGCTCGGGGAGTATAGTTAAAAATTCGTTCTTGCCAAAATAGCGCTCGTATTTCAAATTTTGCAAATGAGTTTTTTTCCGCTCATAGTCAAGCTGATCCACGACATAAAGCGACTGGAGGCCACGCAGGTTCAGCGCCTGGACCAAATTTGAGCCGATGAACCCGGCGGCTCCAGTGACGACGATTTTGTTACTTTGCTCCGACATTGAAAATCTTACTTACTGCGCTTTTCAGGTCGCGGGCATAAAAATTCGGCTCCAGTTTTAGATCTCTAGGCATGGGGGGACCCAGCTTAATCGTGTTTGCATTGACCTCACGGCCCATAACAATATCCGCAGGTCCATCTCCAATCACCCAACTATGATTGAGGTTCAAATGAAAATCTTTTACTGCCTGCATGATGAGTACTGTCCCTGGTTTCCGGCAATCGCAGTGATCAGCGGGTTTGTGTGGACAAATATAAATGGCATCGAGCCGGATACCCCGCATGCGGAGTTCCCGCTTCATGTGTTGGTGAAGTTTTATGGTGTGGCTTTTCGGAAAATAGCCGCGACCGATGCCAGATTGATTGGTAATCACAATGATTTTATACTCCGATTTACTGAGTCTCTTTAGGGCCTGGGGAGTGCCGGGTACGAATTCGAAGTCTTCGATTTTGTGAATGTATCCCCGTTTATTTAAATTAATCGTTCCGTCTCTATCAAGGAAGACAGCTCGAGGCGAGGAGCTGGCATTTGCGTTTTTGAATTTTTTTATCAAATTCGAAGTTGAGTAGCCTAGCTTCAATTTTATTACCGCGACGCGGCCACCGTATCTCTCAACGGTAGCGCGTTCAATGCAATTTTTTCCCCAGTCCGACCCGTTTGCGTGAATCGCCGGGCGTACAACAGACAAAATTATTTTTGGGTTGATCTCGTCAAACAAACACACATAATCAACGCACTCCAAAGCCGCAAGCAAAACCGCACGGGCGTTCTGGTCAAGAATCGGCCGCTGCGACCCTTTATAGCTTCTGACTGACTTATCGCTATTCAAAAGAACCGCGAGCCGATCGCCTTGGGCCCTGGCTTGGCGCAACAACTCCAAATGGCCGGGGTGCAGAATATCAAAACTCCCGTTCACGGTGACCAGCTTTTGTTTCTGGTTTTTCATTTGACGGGAGATGGCGGCTAACTGCTTTCTGGATCTAAACTTTTTCATAATCGCCGAGGTTGATTTTTTTGCTTTCTTCAAAACGATTAGTATCAGCTTCCTCGTGATGTGTACTGATCTCCAAAATTTCCGAGTTCTCCATTCCCGTGAAACGGTGTACGGTCCCTGGAGGGATCCGAATATAATTATTCTCCCGGAGATGCAAAACTTTGTCACCTAGCTCCAAACGAACATGCCCTTTGGTGATGAGAAACATCTCATCTTTCACCTTGTGGGAGTGCAGACTGCATTGATACCCTTTATTCAAAGACAGCAATTTGGAGCAATATTTGTCGTTATTTTCAAGCCACTTTTCAAATCCCCAAACCTTTGGAACAACTTCCACAGCGCTCACATCATGGTGAGAGACGAGAGCTGACAGTAATTCTTCAGCTGAGAGAGTGGCAGTACCAAATTTTTGCACGACTATTTCACCCGCCAAATTTCCTAAATGGGCCGCCTCTGCCAAGTTCAAGTCGCACACCATGCCCAAAGCCACTACCGCGACAACCGTATCTCCCGCGCCGCTGACGTCAAATACTTTGACTTTTCTCGAGGGTAAATGCTTCGCCGGTTTTGCTTTTTCGAAAACATAAATTCCGTTTTCTCCCATGGTCAAAACTACAGATGCATTGAAATCTTTGACTAATTGCGGGCCAATTTCTTCGAGAGTAATGGAACCGGTCATTTCCATACCTTCTTTTACGTTTGGCGTTATCACGTCAACGCCATAAAAAATTTTTTTATTGCTTGGCTTGAGGTCGGCAACGATTAACTTGTGGCCTTTTTTCCCCAGCTTGATGATCTCCGCCACCGCCCGTTCGGACAAAGCCCCTTTCGCATAGTCGGAAAAAATTATCGCCTCGCAGGCTGGCAGCAGCCGTTTGACTGTTGTAATCAGCCGATCCTCCTCGTCCGTATCCAAAGACTTCACAACCTCGTCATCAACGCGGAGAAGCTGATGGCCAGCTGCCACTAGCCGATGCTTCAAAATTGTCGGACGAGTGGTGAAATCCAGAACGCCAGCGGCAGAAATCCGATTCTTCTTCAATAATTCGAGAATCTTGGTTTTCCTTGAATCGTCCCCAACAAAACCACAGAGAGTAACGCGGGCGCCCAAGGCCGCTGCATTATTGGCCACATTTGCCGCCCCTCCCAACACAAAATTTTCCTCTAATTTATGCAGTATCGGGACCGGGGCTTCGGGCGACATACGTGTTACTTCGCCATAGGTGTACTGGTCGAGCATGATGTCGCCGACTACTAAAATCCCTTTTCCGGCAAATTGTTTGATGGCGCGGCGCAGATGTTCCATAGGTTTTTAAATTCTATTTTATTTTTCGAGAGGAGTCAATGCTCGCCAAGATGTGCAGTACTCGTTCCTGCCATGAATACTGCCATACGAAATTCCGGTTTTCTGAAAAATCTCGGGCTTGGGCTCGGCGGATTGCTTGTGCCAAAGCCACGGGGTCGTCCGGACGAGTAAACTCAACCTGGGACTTAGAAACAATTTCCCGCACCGAGGGCAAATCGGCAGCCACGATTGGTCGTCCTATGGCTAAATACTCAAACAGTTTCAAGGGTGAGGTATACAAACTGGATATTTCAGCTTTTGCAGAATTGGGCAAAACCAAAACATCGGCCGCGTTCAGGTACTGAGGAATTTTGTCATAGGAGATATGGCCAACCAACATGATATTGCCGGGCTGGTGCAGTTTTTCCCCCAGATATTTTTTAAAAGCGCTCATCTCGTGGGGTGAACCGCCGACCAAAACAAATAAATAATCATCCGCAAAACTCCGCGCTGCTTCAGCCAGAACATACACTCCCTTCCAAGCAAAAAAATTCCCAGTATACATGATGATCTGTTTGTCCTGCGGCAGTCCAAGCTGTTGCCGACTATGGGTTTTCGATTCAGTTATCTGGAACTGTTTGAGGTCAACCCCGTCGGGTAAAACAATAATTTTTTCTGCCGGATAGCCCAATCGTTCCAAAGCTTCCCGCAGGCCGTGGCTGATCACAACAATTCGCTGTAAACGCTTGGCCAACGGCTGGACGCTGCGCCGAATGGTGCGTGAAATATTGTGCACTTCCAAAAACACCGGCGCTCCGGGCGGAAACCCGCGCGCTGATAATTCGTCGCGGGTATAGATCAAATCGGACTGATGGTGTCCCAGATACCTGCGGACTGCTCTGGCAAATGACCAGCTCTGCAAAACGCTCAAGAGCTTCGGAATCAAATCGCTCCACCGGATCAAATCCAAAGTCGGCAGATACACTATCTCAAACGAGGGCTTGAGCCCATAGTATACAAAAGCGTTACCAGCAATATGAGAGACCCGACGCGGGACTATCAATACTACCTCGTGATTAAGGTTGGCAAAAGCTTCGCACATTTTCATGATTTGAACGCCGTGGGCTTTCTCCGTGGGAATACGGGCATTGGCAATATAAAATATTTTCATGATTCTTAATTCAAGTTTAATTGAAACAAAAGCTCCTGACCAATGGCAAGGGGAGTGAATTTTTGAGTGTAAAGCTCGTAGGTATTCTGCGCCAATGTCTCACGAAGAGCCTGATCGTCGCGAAGGGACAATATCGCTTCTGCCAATGCGCGCGGATCTGCTGGCGCGCAAGTTATCAGGGTTCCGCTCGGAAATGCCTCCCTGATTGCCGGGGTGTCGGCCGTGATGACTGGCTTGCGGCATGCAACGGCTTCAAAAATTTTATTCGGTACGACTAGCGCGGTTTTTTTATTCTTTCCAAAAACCCCCAAACAGAGATCAGCCTGGTTCAGAGCGTCAGCTAGCCCGTGATAATCAGTCTCCGGAAAAAACACTATATTGTGAAGTTGTAATTGTTGGGCCTGGACTTTCAAACTTCGATATTGACTATTAAACCGGGTAATCAGATGAAATTCTATGTCTGGCCTTGATTGGAGCAATGCCGCGGCCTGCAAAATTGTCTCTGCCCCGTGGAAAGGAACAATATGTCCGTGCCAGTGCACGACAAATTTGGAAAGGCTTGTTGTCGGCGAAGGTCGTGCCCGAGGAAAAAAAATTTCATTATCTGCTCCCACCAGAACCCGAATAAATTTTTGGGGGGAAAGGTGGTATTGGGTGACGAAATAATCTATCTGTACTTGGGTATCCAGAAGCACCCGGTAAGCCAAGTTGCAAGCGGATTTTTCCAAACATCGCAGGTACCAGCTCCGCCACCCGTTCCGCGGCGACCGAGCCCGATCCTCAATCTCAGTCAAATAGAGAGACACAAACGCATCTAGAACCACTGGTTTTTTAGTCAGCAACCGGGCAAACCACATCAATGAATAGCCGGCCATGCCGACCAGCAAAACATCGTAGGAATTTTTCAGCCTGCGATGCTGCCGATACAAACCCCAATATTTTGCGAAGCCGCGGCGGCGGGTTTGACATTCGACGATATGGACGCCATTTGCCGTCAAGCCTTTCTTCAGCACCACAATGCGCGGGTAATCGGGAATATAATTTCCAAAAAAACAGATGGTCATGACAAAATCCGTTGCTTTAGGATCCTAATACCCTCAAACCAATATTCTTCCCGACGAGGCCTTGTGTAATGCTTGACTACCGTATTTTGATCGACTCTGCCGCGAATGAAATATGTTTGCTTGTCGAGCGCCTGGATGCGGTTGTGGCGGCTTAAAACATACGCATGACCAGCCTGTTCAAAGAAATATAAATCACTTTGCGGACCAATTTTTTGGCAAAATTCCTCCAAATCCGCTAATTGATAGTCCTGTTTTGCATAGCCGATTATCCCGGCGTTTAAAGTGGCAATATCGGCGGGAAATTTATTGTCTGCAAAAACAAAATTCATAGGCACGCGGCCGGCCAAAAAAAACGGGTGCGTTTGTTTATGAAGGAGGTCGAGAATTTCCGTAGGCGTGCGAAACCACAAAACATCGGTATCCAAAAGCAGACGCGCGGATGCTGGGGAGACAAAATATGGATCAACTAACTTGGTGGCAAAAACGACTTTTTGGTTTTGCCGAAACGAACGGGCATAAGGCGAGTTTTTAAGCCAAATTTCCAAAGCTTGTGTTGTCGCCCATTCATAATCAATAATTTCCGCCTGCGGAAATAATTTCGCGACAATTTTTCTATCCTCTTCAGAAAAACTCCCATCTTCGTGAATATAGACCCGACCTGACTGCAAAACAACCTGATACCATGATGCGAGCGACCAGAGCAGCATGTCGAGGTCTGTATGGGAGCAGAGAAAGTGAATGGAATAACTGGGGTCGAAGCTGGCCTGATCGAGCGGGTGCTCTAGAGTTCTGATCTTTGGGCCGAGGAAAAAACGATAATAAGCATAGGACAGAGGGCGGCGGTAGTGGAAAAAAACACGATAAAGATAGCGCAATTCTTGGTAAAAACGAAGTTTTTTTATAGAATTTTTCATCCAGAAAACTCCTTCCCTATTCGTTTCACCAAGTTTTCAAGATTATGCTCCGCTTCCACCCAAAAACGCAGTTTCTCAGTTAATTTCTCTCGTTCACTAAGCGGTAAATTCTTAAGATACAAAATTTTCCCAGCCAAATCATTAGGGTTATTACTTTCAAATAACAGCAACGGAGAAATTTTTTTCAGGGGCTGGAGGAATGCTTCGTTTGAAGTAAGTACCAAAGTCCCCGAGGCGGCTGCTTCCAAAACGGATTTATCCATACTCCCGGTCTGGCTCAAATTAACAAACAAATCACCTTCTCGATATTGCTCCTGCACCTGCTCGTAATTTTGTTTCCCTTTAAATTCCACAATTCCCTCCAGACCAGTCTCGCGGACGAGTGCCACCAGTGAATCAAAATAAGATTGCTGCGTGGGCAAGCCCAGGCCGCCGTAAATGTCAATCTTCAAATTTTTTTCTCCCTGATCGCGTAAAATCTTGGCGGCTTTGATCAAAATTTCATAACTTTTGACTGGGCTAATCCGACCTATACTCACTATCCGAAAATCTGGCGATTGTTTTTTCGAGACTGGATGAAATTTCTCTAAATCAATGCCGTGACCAACGACTTTAACTTTGTGGGAAGTGAGGCGAAAACTCTCCTTTGAAGCCGTCAAAACTGCGTCAACGAGCCAGGTTGCGAGTCGCAATTTTAGATCGACTGATTTATGTGTATACCAGAGAACCATTTTGGCGCCTTTTTTGCCGAACAACTTCAGCAAAGGCCAAGCTGCAATGGCATAGATTGGGTGCATGTGAATAAAAATTCCGTCTGCTCCGGGGAGCAATTCTCTCAAATACCTCCAATAATTCAGAAGTTCTCTGCTGCGTGATTTTCCTTTCTCTTTGCCCATGGAATAAACGGTCGCATTAGCCGGAAGGCCAGAATCGTCGCCACACTCCAAACAAATGATTTCAATACGTGCGACTGCGACCGAAAGCTTTTCCAACCACATAAAAACAAACCCTGTCCGGGCATCTCCTCGATCGATTTTGCGCGTCACAAAAATTAGCTTCATCGGTGCACTACCTCTTTCCAAAAATTAACAATCGACTCGATTGCTCTATCGTTATCGACTCTGATGGTTTGCTCTGCCTTGAACCCCAATTGCCTGGCCAAATCAGGATTGCCCAAAAGCTCGAGTATTGCTGCTGTTAATGCTTCGGCCTCGTTGATCGGAACTAGTATGCCATTTTCATGATCTCGGATGAGAGTACCGGGACCGGCCGTCAGTGTGGCAACAACAGGCTTGCCTGAAGCAGCGGCTTCTACAATCACTTTCCCATAACTTTCCACTGTTGAGGGAAGGACGAGAAAATTGCAGGCCGCATAATAATCGCGCAACTCCTGGGAAGAAAAAGTGCCTAAAAAATTGACTCGTTTGAGCTCCTGAGCTTGTTTGACGAGTTTTAATTTTTCCGAACCGTCACCTAAGACCAAAAGTCGGGCAGTTGGCGACCTGTCCTCGACCGCGCGCCAGCTTTTCAGCAACAAAGAAACATTTTTTTCCGGTTCCAAGCGGCCTACATATAAAACCAAACTTTCCTGCGGGAAGAGCTTCAAGATTTTTTCCCCGTCCCCGTTAGCAACCTTTTGGGCATCCACTGGCGTTGGTAAAACAAAAATTGTTCCCGGGTCAAAACCTAGCGCATTCAGTTTCCGCTGCTGAGGCGGAGTATTGACCTTGATAGCATCAGCGCGACGCAAATTGCTCTCTCCTATTTTCAATTTGAGCGGGTGAGCATACCCCCAAAAATCACCGTGTAGATTGATAATCAATTTGGCCCGAGGGTGATATCTCCGAAACCACCTCGCTAAAATTGCCGTCCAGAAAGGGTCCTGGGCCAGAAAAATATCATAATGATTCTGCCGGGCCAGGCCCCTACCTATCCCGTAAGCCACAAAAAAACGCACCAGCTTGCTGCCTCCGGGACTGGGATATGTCCTGAGTTTTCCCAAATTCCAGGAGCGGCCATCAGTCAAAACAATATCATCAATCTGCCCGGCTAAGGCTGCATACTTTTGGTGCCGCAGGAGGGCCTCAGCGTCCTCAACCGGCCCTACCAGGCTCGGGTCCAGGCTAAACATCAAAATCTTCATAAAAGCCTCCCGAGGGAGACGATGGTGTCATTGACCATTCTGTCAAAACCAAACTTTTCCTGAACCAAGGTTTTTCCGTTTCTGATGATATGCTTGCGCAAACCCTCGTCATGCAAAAATCGCAAAATTTCTCGTTCAAATACTGCCAAATCATTGTAGGGAAACAATAAACCAGTGAGGCCTGCCTGAACAATCTCACGATTGCCGCCCACGTCCGAAACCAACACCGGAGTTCCCGCAGCCAAGCTCTCCAAAATCACGTGCGAAAGGCCTTCCCAAGAGGAATTCAAAACGAACAAATCAGCGGCGGCGATATACTCGGCAGTCTCAGTTTGAGAAAGCCGGCCGGTCAGACGGACGTGATTTTGCAAACCTAGTTTTTCGATCAGCGCTTTGAGCCTGCCTTCCTCCTGCCCCTCGCCGACAATCACCAAGTATAAATCAGGAATTTTATCCCGAAGGCGGCGCGCTAATTCGATCAATTTATCAAAACTCTTGTGCGGAACCAACCGGCCGACGCTAATGAGCACCGAGCCTTTCAGACCCAAGCGCTGCCGAGCCTGCGCTTTATCAAAAATCCTGAGTGGCTCCACAGAATTATAAATCACCTTAACTTGTTTTTCTTTGACGCCCCAACCCAACGCTACATTTTTTAGATACTCAGCCGGCGCAATGACTAGGTTGGCGGATTGACAGACCCGAATCTGGATATTACGAATCTGGCCTATCAAAAACGGGTATGTCGGCAAACCTTGAAAGTCTCGATCAGACACGTTCGTGAGGCCGCGACGCGTGGCTTGTTCCCAGGAATAATCGCCGGTGACTTTGACGACAAATGGTTTTTTTAAGCTTTTTGCAGCAATACAAGTCGGGTATCCTGCCGAAACCGTATCTTGCGCGTACAAAACATCGGCGTCCTGGCCAAATCTTTTCACGGCTCGCAAGTATTTATAATAATGCCAGGGTTTTAGCCAACTTCGCGAAATTTGAACCACTGGAAAAGAGTAATCGGTCTTGTACGGATGATCGACATAAGTAATCACCCTGACGGCAAAACCGCGCGCCTGAAATGACCGGGCCAAACCGAGGCTATAAGTCGCAGGGCCCCCGCTTTCCGGCGGAAAGATCCCCGCACAGATTAATATCCTGAATTTCTGTTCCATATTATTCAAAGCCAATGTCACCGTTATAAATATAAAAAGCCTCACGGTGCTGATCATCATAAATAATTTCCGGCTCCACATGATTTTTCTGAAAAGTCTCCAAAAGCTGGGACTCTGGGTAAGTCTGTTGGGCTTTTTGGCGCACCGCAGAACCGGACCGAATGTAATAAACACCGTCTAAATGTATTTGGTTGAAAAAATGATAATCTCCGTCACTGAGAACTTTGGCAAACTCATCGCTGTTCATTATCAAAATATGGTGATACAGTTTCCATCGCTCAAATATCCAAACGTTTTGAAACCAATCTGTATTTGCATCATACACAATCAGGGAATTGAAATCTCTATTCTGGTTCTGGTTTAGGTCAGGAAAAACTGTCACCTGCGGGTCCAAATCCCTGTACCACCACATATGAATCGCTGTGTAAATCAAAGGAGGAGTCCGGGCGCCATCAACCAGATCGCTCATCCACGAATCCAGTTGTCTATATCCGTAATTTTCTACCCGGAAATCCGAATAAAGGACATTTTTTGGCCCAACGGGGCGATAGAAAATATTAGTATTCAAGAGATAAAAAAGTAAAAACAAACCAACTAAGATGCCCAAACCTTGAAAAAATAATTTCGCCGTACCCCGATAAAAACGGGACTCAGTAAAATCTGCGAGCGCAACGCCTATAAGCAAGGCCGCAAACGGGCTCAAGACCCCCACCCATCTGTAAGCCGCCCCGACCAAAGTCAAAAAAACCGCCAAAGACAAACTGACTAAAACCAAAAGTATCAAACTATTGTTCGCCTTGCCCTTGACCGTCTGGTAAATGCTTCGAATCAGAGCGCCGAGGAAGAGTAAAAAATAGGGCCAGGAAAAACCAGAGGTCAGGGTCTGCAACATACCATCGAGGGAGAAACTTTTCAATTCCACGCGATTCTGCAGATTAGTCCAGTCCCGGTTGCTCTGTTTGAACAAATCCGCCAGCTGGACGTCGAAATGACCCCGAGTTTTATACATGGCCAAATTGTAGATGATGACCGGGGTGCAAATAACGACGAATAACAAAATCCCCAACCAAAAATGTTTCTTTCGAAATACGTCTCTGCGTCTCCAAACCAAAAAAAACAAAATGCCGGGCAATAAAAAAAGCAAAGTATACTTAGTTAAAAACGCCGGGCCGAAAAAGAATCCGCTCCAGACAAACCCCCTTTCCTCCTCCCAAGCCTTCACGAAAAATAGCAGACCAAGCAGAGCAAAAAAAATAAACACGCCTTCCAGCAGACCCAGTCGGCCGGTCCAAACAAAATAATTATTCAGAACCAGCGCCACTGCCGAAAAAAAAGCGATTCTCTCGTTGCCCAAACGCTTGCCGATAAAAAATACCACCAATATGCTGCCGAGTGCGGCCAAAGCCGAGGGTAGACGCGACACAACTGCCGAGACGCCCAAAACTTTGAAAAAAATATGTTGAATCAAAAAAAACAACGGCGGGTGATCATGAAACGAGAGAAAAGACCAAGCTGGTCTGTGCCCAAACCATTGCACCGGCGTAGTTTGAACGAGCGAGCCTAAATAATCAAAATAACCGACAGAACGGAACGCATAGTGCCCGTCATCGCTGAGCATATCGTGTCGGCCCAGGCGGAAAAAAATTAAAAACGCGGCCAGCACCACCAAACCAGTCAAAACCTTGTTCCAGCTGAATTTCATATAGTTTGGAAAATATGCTCCATCTGGGAGGCAATTTTGTCCCAATTATATTTCTGTTCGACCAACTCCCGACCCGCCCGAGCCAAATTTTCCCGAGAAGCGACGTTATGCAAAAGCCAATCTAATTTTTGCGCCAAATCGCGCGGGTCTTCGGGCTTACAAACCAGACCGGTTACCCGGTCAGTCAAAAAATCAGGAATTCCGCCAACTTCGGTACCAACCACGGGCAAACCCGCTGCCATCGCTTCGAGAAAAGCACTACCCAAGCCTTCCGAGCGGGAAGAACGGGCAAAAATAGTGGCCTGGTGCAAATACTCAGGGACTTTGTCCGGGGCAATTTCGCCAAAAAATTTTATTCGATTTTCCAGATGCAAACCGTTTGCCAAAGCTCTCAAGGTCGACTCTTGCGGTCCCTTGCCCAAAATCCAAAGCTCAACGCGCTTGTCTTGCTGTTGCGCCAGAGCTTCTATCAAAATATCAACCCCGTTTTTCGGCACCAACCGCGAGACGGTAATAATTCTTACTGGATCACTTGTAATGGCCCTAGCATCACCTGGAGCGAATAATTTCAAATCCACTCCATTTGGAACAATATGGACTGGCCCCGCCGCTCCTTCTTTCCTGGCCCAATCGGCCAGGAAAGTGCTGATTGCTTGCACAGCATCCGCGCGCCGAAACACGCCTTGCCACAGCCGTCTGAATCCGCGGACTTTACCGTGAATGTGTTCGATAGCATCCCCTTCTTGCAAAGTCAACAAAAATTTCAGGCGCGGGTAGCGCGCTAAAAATAAAGACGCGCCAGCCGCCCCGTAAGCGGCCATGATCGCCCAAACTAATTGAAACGGCTTTTGCTGATGGAGTTTTTTGGCCAAGCGTGCTGCGAAAAATGGATAAAGATACCGCCCCACGCGACCTCCAAACCCGACTCGATAGACCATCACGTTCCCAATCTGCTCGCGGGCTTTGTGACTGCGGTCAAAACGACAAGTAATAAGATGAAACTCATAAGACGGCAAACGGTCAGTGATATTCCTGACCGCCAGTTCCGCCCCGCCCACCAAGGGTTCGTAGGCCACGCTAAAAATTACGGCGCGCAATTTTACCCCGTCGGCAATTTTTGTCGCAGGAAATGCCATAACTGTTTATAATCAATTTCAAATGAAAGTACAGCTTTTACAAGGTTCATAAATCGTAGGCCTTTTTCAATTCAGCAACGGCCTGGAGGAGGTCCATCTTTGGCTGCCAACCCAGTAGCTGGCGAGCTTTTGTATTATCCGCCAGCGTGACTGGGTATTCTCCGAGCCGCTCCTGGATATGAACAACTGGCCCACCGATGAAATGGGCAATTTCATTAATGCTATAGTTGTGGCCGGAACCGATGTTGATGACTTCTCCGCCGGAAATTTCTTTTTGCCAGGCTAAGACATTCGCTTCAACCACGTCATGGACGTGGGTAAAATCTCGTCTTTGCTCTCCGTCCCCCACTATCGTCATCGGCTGCTCTTGCTGTCGCTGCTCCAAAAAAATTCCGACTACGGCAGCGTAAGCACCTTCCGTTATCTGCCGTGGCCCATAAACATTAAAGTAACGCAGCACGACAGTCGGCAAACCATAAAGCTGGCTGAACAGCTGACAATACATCTCACCGACCAGTTTCTGCAAAGCGTAGGGGCTGCCGGGATGATTTGATAAATGTTCTTTCAAAGGATAAGCTTTCGGATCTTGTTCGCCATAAGCTGAGGAGGAGGCCGAATAAATCACCTTCTTCACTCCGGCTTTATGCGCCGCCCACAAAACATTGAGCGTTCCGGTGATGTTGACCTTATGAGTCCTCAAGGGATCGACAATGGAAGGTTGAATCCGGGCGAGTGCCGCGCAGTGAAATACTGCCTCCACTCCGGTGAAATGGTGCGCGATTGTCTCGAAATCAGAGATATCGGCTTGGATAAACACAGCTTTGGGATTAAGATTTTCTCGTTTTCCGGTCGAGAGGTCGTCCAAAATTAAAACTTCATTGCCGTCTTGAATGAAGCGGTCAACGATGTTAGACCCGATAAACCCCGCTCCTCCTGTTACTAAGACTTTGCTCATATATCTTTTTTTAATAATCCTTGAGAACGCAATTTTTCGTTGAGGGAAATAATCGTCTCAATGAATTTAGCCGGGCTTCCTTTTTGCTGAGCATACCAAGCAAAAGTTTTGACGTCTTTGGGCAAACACTTTCCGCCGTAACCGCGGTAACCGCCGTGAAGCACGTCAAAGTGTGAATCAACTATGCGCGGATCATGGGTCAGGCCTTCTTTTACTTGATCATAATTTGCCCCGATTTTTTGAGCGTAGTCATAAATTGTGTTAGCGAAAATAACTTTGAAAGCATAGTAACTATTGATTGTGTACTTCACCATTTCCGCAGCCTTTGCTGGAAGAATTTTTTCATAGGGCACCCTTGGTAACATTTGGAGGACCTCATCGGCGAGTCCCTGGGTCTTACCAGTAAAACCAACCAGTTGTTTGTCAGGATGGGCAAAATCTTCAACCGCTGTCTTTTCCGTGAGAAACTCGGGGCTGAAAATTAAATTTAAATCCGGATACATTTCTTGGTACCTGTCTGTCGTGCCCGGAACCACGGTCGATTTAATTATAACGGTATGGTTTTGCGGATCGGAAATGGTTTTGCTCAAAATCGCCATGGCATCATCCATTTCTTTGAGGTCCGGGCCGTCATGGTATGGCGTGGGGACAGCCACAAAAATAAATTTTGCGCGCATCACTTCCTCTATCGGGTCAACTGGCTTGTATTTATCATAAATTTTTACCTGACTATAGTGCGCGGCCACGGCCTTGCCCACTGCCCCACCTCCGATCACGCCGACGTCAAATTTATTGGTCATATTTTCCTCCGTTCAGCTGCAGATTGGCGGCGCGTCCAGACTCAAATAAAGACATATCGACACCCAGTTTGTTTCCTTCAAAAATCAGGGAATTTATATCTTTGGGGAAACATTTGCCGCCATAGCCACGGTATTTCTCCGCCACAGTACTTTGGAGGCTTGATTCGGTATGAAAAATCTCCCAGTGGGTTTTACCGACGCGTTTATCGGATTTGACCGCTTCCTTGACCAATTCATAATCAACACCCGCCGCTTCGCACATATCATAGATCTCATTGGCGAAAATCACTTGCAAAGCCAAAAAAGTATTCCCCGCGTATTTGATAAGCTCCGCGTCCTGCGATGGTACGATTTTTTGATAAGGAGCCGGGGGCAAAATGCTCATCAACTCTTCGACCAAGGGATTATTTTTGGTTTTGCTCGTGCAACCCATAATTTGCCGATCGTTTTTAATAAAATCCTCATTCGCGGTTTTATCACGCAAAAATTCCGGACTGAAAACAAAATTGGCGTGTGGATATCGGTCCTGGTAAGCTTGGGTGCTTCCGGGCAAAACGGTCGATTTTATTACAATTAGCTGGTTTTCGGCCTTGGTCAGGTGCGAAACTACATTAGCCACCGCATCATCGACCATAGACAAATCAAGTCTGTCGGTAAATGGGGTCGGCACGGTGACAAAAATAAACCTGGCAGCACCGGCTTCTTCAATGGTGTCGAATTTTTTGAATTTATCGTAGACTTTGGCGCTGCGGAAAAAATTTTTGACTGCTCCGCCCACCACCCCGCCGCCGATAATTCCGATTGTAATTTCTCTCATATGCTATACTTCATTATGCAGAAAAATCACTGTTTCGTCAACCGTTACCATAAATGAAAATTCTCTACATAGTAACCCAAGGAGAGATGGGCGGCGCGCAACGCTATGTTTTTGATTTGGCCGCAAATTTAAATAAAAAGGGTATGGAAACGATCGTTGCGTCAGGCACAGAAAAAACCGAACTGCAAAAACTCCTGACTCTAGCACAAATTCCGGTCCAGACTGTTTCCCACTTGCGCCGCAACATCCATCCCCTTGCGGACCTCAAGGCGATCCGGGAACTGGCAGGCTTGTATGACAGACTCCGCCCCGACATCGTGCACCTCAACAGCAGCAAGGCCGGAGTTTTGGGGAGCCTGGCGGCCTGTCTGGCTGGATATCAGAACGTAATTTTTACTGCCCACGGCTTTGCGTTTCTGGAACCGGGCGGGTGGTTAAAAAAACGCTTTTATTTTTGGGCGGAAAAATTGGCCACCAAATTTCGGGCCCGCATCATCACTGTCTCCGAGTGGGATCGAAACGCCGCTGTCCACGCCAATCTATGCGCCACGGAAAAAATCATTACCATTCACAACGGCCTGCGCAGTCCGACTTTTTTGGACCGTGGTGCGGCCAGAAAAAAACTCGGGGCGTTGGCGGGAGAAACCTTTGCCGATTCGGATTTAATCTTAGGCTCAATTGCTCACGACTACCCGACCAAGGATTTGCCAACCTTGAAGCAAGCCTTCTTGATACTCAACAAAGGTTTCCCCAGACTCAAACTGGTTATTATCGGCCGCGGCTCACGCATTGGCCCGATCCCGGAAGCATCCCGACTACTGGCAGGTTTTGATGTCTTCGCCTTATCCTCAGCCAAGGAGGGTTTCCCCTACACTATACTGGAAGCCATGGCCGCTGGCTTGCCGATCGCAGCCACAGCCGTCGGCGGGATTCCCGAAGCGATCACGTCGGGTCGGGAGGGCTTACTCGTACCGCCCCACAATCCCCAAGCTCTGGCTCAGGCCATCAAAAAAATTATCGCAGACCCTCAGCTTGCAAAAACTCTCGGAACCAATGCCCGAGAGCGAGTAAAAAAGTTCGGCGAGGAAAAAATGCTTGCTCAAACAACTGCCTTGTACCAGGAGCTCATTTCCCGCCCTGCTGCTTGAGCCGATTGAGTTCTTGCTGGATGCTGGCATTGTTGGGGGTGATGCTCAAAACTTTTTGAAAGGCGGTGATGGCCTGCTGCGTCTTGCCGGCCTCAGCATAAAAACTACCTAAAAGCGCGTAGAGATCGGCTGATTGCGGATTATTTTTTATCGAATCCAGCAGCAACCCTTCAGCTTTGTCGTCTGCTTTGAGATCCTGGTGGTAGAGATCGAACAAATTACGGATGGTCGGAATATCTTTGGGGTCGTTCGCCACGGAAATCAAATAATTCTGTTCGGCCTTGTCGAACTCATGCAAATCAAACTGATACAAAGCTCCCAAATTGGAAAAGGACAATGAATTTTTAGGCCGAATGATATTGGCATAAAGCCAGGCGGTTTCCGCTCCCTGTAAATCACCCAGGTGCTGCTTGGCGAGGGCGACCTGATTGAGTCCATCCAGGGTATCGTAGTTGGACTGAATGACCACATTCTTGCCGGTTTTAAACTGTTCGAGAAACACGGTTTTCTGCGCGTCAGTCAATTGCGGCGCATTGACTTTGGGGTCAGCAACAATGCTTTGCTTCATGGCATCCACATCCGGCAGGGCGGATTGTGGGGCTTTACGGAATTCCCGATACAAAAAAAACCCAGTCCCAGCCACTAGGACGACCGCCAGCAAGATTTTAATCATTTTAGACATAGACTCAATTTAGCAAATTTGGCCCAAACAAACAACCCCCGCTTTTTATTAGCGGGGGTTGTTTGGTCTTCTACTCTGGCAAGATTTCTTAGGAAATCATATCAGAGCAAGGACTGAAGACTTACTACTATCTGGACACCGTCACAGATGCAGAAGTCGGGTTCATGCCGCTGACGCGGAAACCATTGAACCACTCTTGAGTGTCGGTAGCAGTTGAAGAACTGTTACCGTAAGCAAGATCAGACCAGATGAAGTTGTTGGTGGTTGCGCTCTGACCGGAGATACCTGTTGAGGTATTGTTTCCGGTAGTCGCTCCACCAGCAGCATTAGGATAGACTGCAGTGAATGCGCTGTCGCCAAGCTGGACCGTGGATACGCTGGATCCGCTGACCGAGCCGGAAACGGTTGCTTGCAACTGGTAGGTATTGGACGTACCAGCTGGGACGAATCGGAACTGACCGCCGTTAGTGGTGGTCTGAGCCGATGTCGAGAAGAGCAATTTCACATTCGCTACGCTATCTGAGGCCATTGTCGTGAAGGCGCGCGCGCCATCAGTCGTCAGGTCGACCTGGTTAGAGGTCCCTGGGTTCTCATAGAACTTGTACGAACCGATAGTCAACGTGCCGCTTGGCGTCGAGGTTGTCACCTGGAAGCTGGCTTTGTAGAAGCCGAGGTCACCCTTCGGATCAGCAGTAACCTTGAACTGATACAGAGTCAAGCCGCTTTGGTTAGCCAAAGTCGTGCTCGACAAGGAGACTACGCTCCAAGTCGGGACGCTCTTGAAGTCCTGGAACTGTTGACCGGTGAAGGTCCCGGACTTGTTCGCAGCTGACAATAAGCTACCTGACGATACGCCCTTGGCGTTGTAATCGTCCTCGGCGACCGTGAAGATAATACCTTGGCCTGAGACCGCGACATTACCGTCGCCGTTGTTGTTGGTCACCAGGTTGGTATCCACCTTGATACCCAGTTTCTTGCTGCCGCCTTTCGGAATCACGAACTTGCCTTGCAAGCCCTGGAAAGTCACAGCAGTGGTACTGGTCGGGACAACGGAGGCGATCTGCGTCGAGCCGTCGAACAGGTAGACTGTGGCCACTTGCGTGGTCAGAGTGCCGCCGGTCGAGGCTGTATTAACTACGAAGTTAATGTTTTGCAGATCGAGGTCTTCGTTGTTCGACGTAATCAAGAGGTCACCGACATCGACTTTGCTCTGACCACCGGAGAGGAGCTGGCCTTGAGACGGACTCGAGGCGTCAGCTGCCACCGTCATGGTTCCAGAGGCGACAATCGTCATGACCGCACCGTCGTTGTTGGTCACGCCGGCAGTAACTGAAGATGCTGTAACAGCACCTGTTGCCACCACTGCGGCGGAACCGTTCAAACCAAACGAGATGGTCTGAGGGTTGGAGCCAGTGACAAAATCACCCTTGAGGGTCAAAGTCACTTGGGAATTCTTGGCGACTATCACCGGATTCGTCAACGAGATGGTTGACGTAGCCGTTGTCGCGGCAGCGGCGACTGGCTGGACAATCGGCAACAATTGCGTGCTGCCATTGTACAGAGTCAAGTTTGCCACGTTGGTTTGAATGCTATTGGCCGAGGTTTTGATAACCACGTTGAATTGGGTCACGCGTACATCTTCACCCGAGTTAGCCGCATCCAAGATAAAGTTCGCCAAAGTGAATCCGCTCGCACCGACAATCACGGATTGGGCTCCAGGAGTCGCTGAGGTCGAAACCTTCAACGCAGCAGCCTGGACACTTGCTGTATCCAAACTCACGTCAGAGGTTGGACCAGCAGTGATGCTTTGGTTGGTGACCGTACCCTTTGATGTCGCCAACGAGCTGGGAGTGCTCAACCGCATCTGGATGGTTGAGGCAGAAGTCACCGAGCTGTTGAGGTTGGCGTTGATCGTGTAGGTATTGGTCCCGACCGGGAAGATGATCGTGTCAGTGTCAGTCGCGGTATTGGTTGTCGTACTCGCGCTGACCGGACCGCCGATTACATATCCCGCAGGATCAACAATCGTGAAATTGGTGATATTGGTCGCGTTCGCACCAGTACCAGAGAAGGTCGCTCCCAAAATCAATTGGGTGACCTGGACCGGTTCCCCTTGGACCGTGGTCTTGAAAGCACCGATCGGCTGGTTGTTGACACCAGAGGCGATGTTCAAGTTAGCCAAGACACCTTTCGAGAAGGTGATTGATCCCTTGGAGATGGTCGTGATGTTGCTGGCATTGGAGAAGAACGGACTGGTCGTGTTCGGATAGGTCGGCAAGATATAGAAGTTGTAAGTCATATCCTGCACCACGATATCCGCCTGCTTATCAACATCCAACTCGATATTCCGGCCAGAGCCAGAAACGATATCAAGCGAGAGGTTGAAGTCTTTGTTCGAACCGCGCGCAATCAGAATTGGGGAAGAAAGATTAAACACTGCTTCCTTGTTCGTGAGCTGCGAAGCCGTAGCGACGACATTGCCATCGACATAGAGCTTGAGGTTCGCGACATCATTGTCAGCCGAAGTGCCGTTGTTGTAGAAACGGATGTGGCTGACCTGGACATCATCGGTGCCGCTATTGTTAGTCATCTTGAATGAGGTGACGACATAAGCGGAGGTGCCGACGTTTTGCGTGGTGGCAGACGGATTTTGGCCGCCTGAGGCCACGGTCACAGTCGCGATTGCCACGTTGCTGTTCATCGTCATGGTGTTGCCCATGATCGGGAACGAAGCGGACAGGGTCGCGCTGCCAGAGAGGGTCATACCGACGACAGCCAATTGAACCTGATCAGAAGCGTTCAAGGCGGTCGCCATATTGCCAGCCAACATGATGCTCTTGGTCGTCCCACTAAAGACCGTAATCGCATCATTGAAGGCAGCTTGGTGATTGGTGTTGAGAGATTTCTCATTGCCAATCTGATTGGCCATCCCGACTGATGTGTTGGCCGAAACATCCAGCAAGATAACACTGCTGAAGTTGGCGTCAGTCGAAATGCCCATTCTCTGAAGGAGCAACTGACTAACCACGACGTTGCCACCGCTAGCAGTCAGGTTCACTTTCGTGAACGGAACGCGAGCCGCGTTCTTGACTACGGTCGCAGCGGCCGGGGTGTCAGAAGCTAGAGACACCGACAAGTTTCCGGTCGAGCTGGTGCTCGGGGTCGGAGTTGGAGTCGGCGTTGGGGTCGTGCTGCTTGAGCAAAGATTTGCTACAGCAGTCAGACCCGAGGTGCTGCCGGATACTGGCATGGAGAAATTAAATCCAAAACCAGTGAAACAGCTAGCAGACGGGAAACCGGCTTTGGTCGTGGCAGTGACATCATAAATGGTGCCGCTGTCATTAACCAAAGTGCCGGTGCGATAAGTGGCATTGCCTTCGTTGGCAAGGGCCAAATCCGCAGCGTTCGCCGGAACGACGTCAGCAAAGGTCGCGCCCCAAGACCATAAAACGCCCGGGGAGGGAACACCCATGCGGCCAGTGGCATCGATGTACCACACGGTTCCGCCAGAAACTACGAAAGTTCCTGCCAAGTGCGCGCTAGAGGTGTCGCCAATGACGCCACCTGCTGGTACGCTGGATAGATTTCCAGAAACGACATTGGCAAAGCTGAAGCCGTTGCCAGTGAAATTAGAGGCTGAGGTAAAGCCGTGCTTCATTCCGCCAGAAACTTGGTAGACAGTGCCGCCATCATTGAACAGCACGCCGTCGCCCCAGGACTGAAGTCCCTGATCGGGCAAAGCCAAGTCCGCGGCGTTGGCTGGCACGATATTGGACCAGCTGAATCTGTTGGATTCAAACTTTTCCATTGAATCAATGCCGTTGCGTCCGCTCGCACTATCATTAATGCGCCAGACGGTTCCGCCAGAAAGCACCAATGTCCCCGCCGGATGAGCTGAGTCAGCGGCTACTGGTAGAACCAGAAACGCGCCGGCAGCCCACATCACGGTGGAGATTGCTAAACCCGCAGCAAAGACCTTTTTTGCAAAAGATCTATTAGGTTTTTGCATTTTGTGCTCCATTGCAAAGATATTGATTTAATTGTTCAATTGATACAATCAAATCCAAACCTATTGCAAATTAACTTGATAATTACTCATTTTTAATTCTCGCCCTCGGAAAGATGAGGCTGTCCTTGACTGGGGTTTTTTAGATTATCGACCTAAAATCTAAAATCCATGCCAAGAAAGGCCTTTTCACAAAGGCTCCCAAATTCAAAAAAATATTGATTTCTCTTCTCGCTTCATCTGTGCTTTATCAGACGGAGGATTGATAGAAACCGTTACAATATTACGCCACAATCAAACCTTTGGCGCAAGTGAAATTAACCTGCAGTCATTATATGGGGAAACACAAAAACCAGTCAAATAAGCCAAGTTTATTCAGGCGGAGTTTTTCCTCACCCCACATACGACTTTAGCTAGTGTGGACAAAATCCAATGAAAAAAGGCTTATGAAAAGCCTTCTATGGCAGCTAGGCTAATTTTCCCCAAAACTTCTGTCGCGCTATAGTCGTCAGCTAGAGCCAAAAATGAAAATCTGTTTTGGTCCTTCCATACATAATCTGAGATTGCCTCAGCGGGTAGGGAGAATCGAACTCCCCGCATCAGCTTGGAAAGCTGAGGTATTACCACTATACGATACCCGCTCAGGCAATCACAGAATAACGACTGGGCTTGCCTTGGATTTTTTAGGCAAAAATTCCTACCGCCAAAACCGCTCTTTTGGCACCCAATAATTTCCGTTTTTCAATTTTACCTTGATCCCCTCTGCTTGTAAACGCCTGGCTTGTTCCTGTTTGGGCACACTCAAGTTCTCAATACTAATCATCCCGGCCGCATTGACCACCCGATGCCAGGGAATCTTAGTCTTGTCTCCTAACCGGCTAAGCGCAATACCCACCAGCCGGGCGGCGCGCGGACTGCCGGCCAGAGCCGCGATTTGCGAATAACTCGCAACGCGTCCTCTGGGAATTTTTATAACTGCCGAATAGATTTTCTCAAAAAAATTCATTTGCGCGCGCTGTTTGGCTTTACTAAAAGCTAGATTTGGTTGTTTTAAAAAAATCATTTGTTGGACACTTCAAAGCTTAAAGGATCAGGCCAACCCAATCCTAGGGTTACTTGACCAACCACTCCACCAAACGGCCGGAGACAAAAACTTCCACTACGGCCGCCAGGAAAAAAAAGACGGCCAGCAGCGGCAGTATCTGCAAATTTTCCTTGAGACTTTGCTTCAGATTCCCCCAAACACTTTGGGAGCGATCAGGCTTGAACCAAAAGGAGCCCAATTTCAGACCAAAAGCCGCAGCGATCAAAAACGCCGGCAACTCAATGATGCCGTGCGGAAAAATCGACAGGAAAAATATCCCGACCCGCCCAATAGTACCGGTACCGATAAACGCGGCCGCCAGAAATCCGACAATGAAAAAATTGAGGCTGAGGCTCAGCAGCGGCAGCAGTCCGAAAAAAATGCCCAGAAACATTATCAAGCTTCCCACAGTGAGATTGTTCTCGAAAATCCGCAGAGTGGTGGGAAAATCGAGACTGAAGCTACTGCTGCCTAAGATGTTCTGGAAAATCCCTTCCAAAAACTCCAAAAACTTCGGCAACAGACCTGGGTCAACCGCATAAGTAAAAATGCCGATGCCTGCAGACAACAAGGCCCAAGCTGCCGCGCGTTTGAGCCAGATCGCATTTTGGTTCAATAATTTTTGGTAGAAATACCAGAGGACCATCATAAAGAGGCCAAGCAAAACCCCATTTGGAAAATGGGGTTCTCACTCATAAACTGCGATGAAACAATCACTCGCATCCGCTCAGTTGACGAAAAAACATTTAGCCGCTGGCACAAACCCCGTTGACGCAAGTATCGGGGAAAATGCAATCAAGATTAGTCGTGCAAACCGGCAGAGGCGGTGCCCCGGTATTGCCGCAACTCCCCTGACCAGTCCCAGCCACACAAGTGCAAGAAGCGGATGAGGCAATCGTGACATTGCACACAAGTCCAGTGGCGCAGCTCCCTGCTGCTGGTGTGCAAGCTGCCCCCGCGCCGCCCCCGCCGCCGGGACTAGTACTGGTCGCGGTGCTGACTGGCTGAGCCGGAATCGGAGGTATCGGCAAATCCGAAAACGAGGTCAGGTCAGGATTGATGAGAAAAAGCAAAATGAACGCCACAAAAATAATAATCAGTCCGATAAACGCGCTGGTGAAAGAATCTTTGGCGTTTTCGACTTGCTGGGAATTGCCCTGGGCGGTCATATACCGGTACCCGGCCAGGACAATCATCAAAAGCGCCAAAAGCGCGCCCAGGCCCAGAGAAAGGGTGTAGATGCCTTTGATACAGGCGGCTAAACTAGCAGTACCGGTCGTACTAGCCGAACAAGCGGTAATAAAACCAGTGGGTGTCAAGGTGACAGCAGCCGCGACCGTTGGGTGGAGGGACAAGATTCCAACAACAATCAACAGTAAAATAGCACTGAAATACGACTTTTTGTTTCGCATAATCTCGGTTTTGCTTGGGCTGAATTCGGACGTGTTCAGTATAGTATATTTCCGCTGTTCTAGCCAAACCTGCGACTTCCCTATCAACCGGGGCCAAACTCCGGAAAAAATTCATATCCTAACTGGTCGGGCTGTCCTTCGACTTCGCTCAGGACTAGCCAATACTTGCAGATATAACCGCCAATTTTGACTACGCTCTGCGGTGAGCTTTTGGCTTCGACCGGGGTCAACTGAAGTCTCGAGTTATTGGTCGGGCTGCTGGGAATTGAACCCAGTCTACCTGCTCCCAAAGCAGGCGTACTACCGGTATACGACAGCCCGAGGAAACTCAACAAGCAGAAATTAAAACTCCTAAACCATTCCTGCAAAAAGCGATAAACCCCCAAGTTCATGGGGGTTTATCGAAAAAGTCATTGCAAAATTCACTGCAAGATTATGAGCCGCGGACTGCATCCTTGAGGCCTTTGCCAGCTTTGAACTTCGGCACCTTGGTGGCTGCAATCTGGATTTTCTGGGTTGGGTTCTGCGGGTTCACGCCAGTTCTGGCGGCCCGGTTGGACACTGAAAAACTGCCGAAACCGGTGAGGGTGACCTCACCGCCCTTTTTGAGCTCTTCGGTGACAATATCAATCACAGCGCCGACAATCTTTTCGGCTTCGGCTTTGCCCATTGCCGTCTTGGTTGCGACTGTTTCTATAAGTTCCATTTTATTCATGTAGCTATCCTTTCTTTTTGAATTAATACTTATTTTGGCTTAATTATAGCATTTTCCTTTTCGCTGGCAAGTATTTTGGCTTTTTTATGAGCAAAAACCTGCCGGAGGGGGCTGGTTAACGTATAAAAAGCGCTAAGGTAAGGCAAAAAAATACTGGGGCCCTAAGTTGCCTGGATTGGGGCATTTTCCGAATTGGGGCTTTCTTTTGCGACTTTTCCGGCTTCTTCCATTTGCCGGTAAAGAGTGCCCAAAACCCCGTTGACAAACTTGCCGGAAGACTCGCCGCCAAAAGTTTTACCCAATTCCACCGCCTCGTTGATCGCCACCTTCGGGGGCACTTCTTTGCTGAATTGCATTTCGCAAATCCCGATGCGTAAAATATTCCGATCAGTCACGGTGATCTGATCCAGGGGCCACTCCGGCGCGGTTTTCTCTATGAGCGCATCGATTTCTACTTGGTTTTGCTTGACCCCATTGACCAAATCATAGATAAATTTCGGATCGCCGATACCGGGGGCGAAATTGGCGATATTGCGCTCCGTAATTTTTTCGAGGTCTCCCCTGCCGCCGTTAAAGTCCCATTCGTATAGGGACTGCATGGCAACGGTTCGGCTGAGGTGACGATTAGCCATGTTATTTCGCGGCCTTCGCGGCTACCGCGGTGCCAATGACTGGCCGGCCGCGGTAGTAGCCGCAGGTCGGGCAGACGTCATGCGGCCGCACCGGACTGCCGCAATTTTTGCATTTGGCCAACTGAATTTTGGCAAGACTGTGATGCGACCGGCGCTGATTGCGTTCGCTCTTGGTTTTGCGTTGTCTGGGGACGCCCATATTTAGGATGAAAAAATCTAATGATACTTCGTGTATTATATCCAAAAGCCAAAAAAAAGCAAGCCGGCAAAGGCTTACTTTTTTTGTTTACCACTTCAGCTGCCAAGGAACCTCGTACAGGAGAATCCCGAAATTGCTTTCGGGAAACGAGTAATGAATTACCTTAGCGGACAGTTCTTGCGAACGATTACGCTGGGATAATCTATCCTTGACAGCTGAAGTGGGGGAACCGAAAGACAGTGTTGAGCTGTACATATCGGTTCCCGATTGGGGTGCTGAGGGGGTCAGGAGTGAAAAAAACTCGATTTGCCGTGGCTGGGAGTCAGCTCCTCGAGTCGCCGCGCAACGAGGCGGGCGTTCCGGCGGGCGGGAGAAAAATATCGAATTACGTCAACCACCACGCCAACGACCCCTCCCACCAGAACTGCGAGCAATAGCGAGCGCCCCGGCCCGTGCGGCCACTGGCGACGAAACACCAACTCACCGATTGCATAGAGCAGTGGAACCGCCAGGGTAAACGCGAACCCGCGGATCAGAGTTTTGAGATACGTGCCGAACATCCGGACAAAATCAATGGCAAGGCCGATTACAGCGCCGGCCGCAGCCATCAGGCAGAGCCTTACCCATTTTTCCGCTCCCTGGCCAAAATCGCCAAAGAGTCCGACGGCCGCGAAGCACACCGGCAATAAAATCGCAAAGGTTAAAACCTTCATGACTTCCCTCAGTTTGAGCATTTGATCTCCTCCTTGGAGATTGTGACAACATAGGAACCTTATCATTCTAGGTTCCCACCATTCTGGGTGCAATCCCTCCGGAAGATATGGGCGCTAATAAAAAATATTAACCCTCTCCGGTAAGGTACTTTGATTAGCACCCAGAATGGTGGGGGCAAGGACGTCGCTCATTTTTGAGTGATGTCCTTGCCGGTAAAAAGTGAACGTTGACGCGGACCCCGCCTGGCAATACTTTCCCAGATGTGATTCTCTTTATCCGGAGCTCCTTTGAGCTCCTCAAAAAATTGAATCGCATCTGCCGGGCTGAGCTGCGCTGGAAAAAAAAGAAGTGCAAGCTGGCATCTAACGGACAACTCCTTTTCCCTATTCTTTCTCAATGAAGCCTCCTTCATGTTCCGAACTCCGAAATTCACAAATCTAAGATTCACAAACTCTGGAGTGCGGGCGGGAGATGAGAAAAAATTTCTTTCACTCCCGCCTTATAAATTCTACCCTGAATCGTCCGGGTTATGAAGTATGAGCGGACGATTCTCTCAGTATCATTCACTGAGCCGCTAGGATTTTAGCGGATCAAGAAATCACATCACGAAGGGCCTGGCATCACCTCGCAGGAAACGCCCATAATTCCTGTGGTATTGTGCCGAAGTCGTGCCCATCGACGCCCAATCGCGAACCATTCTCTTCAGGGGATCGCGGGATCGCGGGATCGGGCTTGTCCGTGCTCTCCCGCTTGCCAGGAAAAATTTGACGAGGCGAGGGGCCTGCCGACGTTGCTCGCTCTCTTCGAGGTTGGAAAAAAAGGTAGTCAGCAGCTCCATTGCCTGGGGATTGAAGCTTGCTGGATCGAGGTTGAGGTTACCGCGCGAGGTATGAATCTTGCGCGGACGTGTGCTTTGCGCATTCCACCGATTGTAACTCGAAATGCTCACCATCAGGACCCCCTTAGTCAATTTGACTCCATGGCCCGAACTTCCGAAAACAATCCTGGGTACTACACAATTGACTGGATGCAAGGATGAGAGTCTATAGGTTTGAAGGCCAAAAAATAAATTTAAGTGCCTCTCCTGTTATAGGCTCTCAACTCTGCATCCTGGTAGCAGCCAAAATTGTTTCCGGAAGTTATATGGGTCATCCTCCTTCGCTAAAGCCATGGAAGGATGCCGCTTCGCGGCAAAAAACAAAGACCCACAAGAAATTTTGGAAAGAACAAGTTTATCAAAACTCTGCGGGTCTTGGTTCTGACAGCAAAAATCTCCTGTAAACCTTTGCCATCAAGAAATATGCAATTTTTCAAAGAAATCCATTACAACCAATAACCACACAGACTAGCAAAAAAGAGCCTTTTTGTCAAGACTCTCGTGAACAATTTGGTCAAATTAAAAACCGCCCTTTCAGGCGATTTTGGCCAATTTCTTGATTTCTTTGACTTTATCCAGCCGCTCCCAGGGAAGATTCAAATCATTGCGGCCGAAATGCCCGTAGGCGGCGACTTGGCGATAAATCGGGCGGCGCAAATTGAGATTTTTGATAATCATGCCCGGCCTCAGATCAAACACTTGATTGATGATTCCAACAATTGCGTCCTCGGCAATTTTGCCAGTCCCGTAAGTATCCACGCGCACGGACAGAGGCTCAGGCACGCCAATGGCGTAGGCAATCTGCACTTCCAACCGTTTCGCCACCCCGGCGGCGACCAAATTTTTCGCCACATACCGGGCCATGTAGCTGCCGGAGCGGTCGACCTTGGATGGATCTTTACCGGAAAAACAGCCGCCGCCGTGCCGGCCCCAGCCGCCGTACGTGTCGACGATAATTTTCCGGCCAGTCAATCCGGTATCTGCTTGGGGGCCGCCTCTGACGAACCGGCCCGTGGAATTGACCAGGATTTTTGTGTTTTTGTCCAGCAAGTTTTTGGGTATGACTTTTTGGATGACGTGCTTGATGATTTCACTCTTCAGTCTATCCGGATCAATCTCGGGATCGTGCTGGGCCGCGATCAAGACGGTGTGGACTCGTTTCGGCCTGTCCCCATTGTACTCGACTGTGACTTGAGATTTTCCGTCCGGGCGGAGACCTTTGACAGTACCGGTCTTGCGGGCAAGTGCTAGGCGGTGGACGAGCTTGTGCGCCAGGATAATCGGCAGCGGCATGTATTCTTTGGTCTCATTAGTAGCATAACCAAACATCAAACCCTGGTCGCCAGCACCAAGTTTACTCAAATCCTCTTTGATAATCTCCCCGCCTTTGCTTTTCTCGTAGGAATCCACCCCGCGGGCAATGTCTCCAGATTGTTCCTGAATCGCTACCATCACGCCCGAAGTTTCCCATTGAAACCCATACTCGGCATTGGTGTAGCCGATGTCTTTGACCACCTGCCGCACGATTTTCGGGATATCAACATAAGTTTTGGTGGTAATCTCCCCGGCCACCACGCAAATCCCGTTGGTCACCAGCGCCTCCACGGCCACGCGGCCGCGCGGGTCGGCTGTGAGGACTGCATCCAAAATCGCGTCGGAAATTTGATCGCAGACCTTATCCGGATGTCCCTCCGTCACTGACTCGGAAGTAAAAAGTTTTTTCATAAACCTAATGATATCAGGAGCCCCCTGAGATGTAAACAACCCCCTTGACCGGGGGCTGTTTTGAATTCGTACTTTTGAATTGGAAAATTTTAGTAGTCCACTGGGGGCATACCGCCACCGCCGGTTTCTTTCTTGTCTTCAGGCAGATCGACAATCACCGCCTCAGTAGTGAGAAGCGTGCCAGCCACTGACGCCGCGTTTTCCAGAGCCAAACGGGCCACCTTCAACGGGTCAATAATTCCCGCGCCAAACATATCCACCATCTCCTGTTTACGGCCCAGAACTTGGGAAAAATCAAAGCCGCGCGGTCCGGAGTCGTTTTTGACTTGTTCCACCAGGGACCGCGGATCCTCTATCCCGGCATTTTGCGCCATCACTGTCATCGGCGCTAGGAGAGCTTTGCGGACGATCTCGTAAGCAGCTTTGTCTTCTCCCTCCAGATGCTCTAGCTTTTCCTCCAAAACGTTCACAGCTTTGACCAAAGCCGCGCCCCCGCCCGGAATAATCCCTTCTTCCACAGCCGCGCGCGTCGCACTGAGGGCGTCTTCGATCTTGGATTTACGATTCTTCATTTCCGTCTCGGTCGGCGCGCCGACTTTGATGACGCCGACGCCACCCGCTAATTTCGCCAGCCGCTCTTGCAGCTTTTCCTTGTCAAACTCCGAAGTCGTCACTTCGAGCTCTTTGCGGATTTGCGCGATCCGAGCGGCAATCGCCTGCTTGTCGCCATTGCCTTGGACAATGGTGGTATGTTCCTTGGTGGCAATGATTTTGCGGGCGCGGCCCAAATGCTCCGCCTTGGCACTCTCCAGCTTCAGCCCCAAATCCTGAGAAACGACCTGACCGCCGGTGAGAGTGGCAATATCCTGCAAGAGATCCTTGCGCCGGTCGCCAAACCCGGGCGCTTTGACGGCCAGGACGTTGAAGGTACCGCGAATTTTATTGACGATGAAAGTGGCGAGCGCTTCACCCTCGATCTCGTCCGCGATGACGACCAAGTCCTTCTTGCCGCTTTGGGCCAGACTCTCCAGCAAGGGTAAAATCTCCGAAACCGAAGAAATTTTCTGATCTGTGACCAAAATCGCCGGATCTTCCCAAACCGCTTCCATGCGGTCGGGATTCGTAATCATATAATGCGACACAAAACCCTTGTCGAAACGCATGCCTTTCACAACTTCTTTTTCGATCCCGATGGTCTGCCCTTCTTCGACGGTAATGACGCCATCGTGGCCGACCTCGTGGATGGCTTCGGAAATGAGTTTGCCGACCTCGGGATCCAGCGAAGCAATGGTGGCGACCTGGGCGACTTCGTCCCGGGTCTTGATGTCTTTTTTCATGCGCTTGAGCGCCCCGACCACGTCTTTGACTGCTTCCCCGATGGCATGCCGTAACCGCACCGGATTGTGATTGGCTCGACTGTCAGTGAGCATCCGCATCCCCTCATCAATCATGCTTTGAGCCAGCACGGTGGCAGTAGTGGTGCCATCGCCAGCTTCGTCGTTGGTCTTGTTGGCCACTTCCTGAATGAGGGAAGCGCCGACGTTTTCAAATTTATTTTTGAGTTCAAATTCTTTCGCCACGGTGACGCCGTCATCAGTGATGATCGGCGAACCGAAACCGCGGTCAATCACCACAGCGCGGCCTTTGGGACCGAGGGTGACTTTGACTGCGGCGGCGATTTTGTCGACACCAGCCTGGATGGCTGCCCGCGCTTCGGCGCTATATTTGATATCTTTGGCCATGATAAACTCCTCTGCTGATTAATTATTTCTCGACAATCCCCAGGACATCTTCATCCTTGAGGAATTTGTATTGAACTTTGTCAATTTCGATTTCTTCCCCGCCGTATTTGCCAAACACTACGGTCTGGCCGACTTTCAGATGGAGCTTTTTAATCTTATCACCCGCCCCCAGGGCGATGACTTCACCCTGCTCTTTTTGCTCTTTCTCCGCGCTCTCCGGCAAGACAATCCCGGATTTGGTGACTTCTTCGCCGACGTATGGTTTGACCAGAATGCGGTCTCCCAATGGTTTGATTTTCATAGGTTTCTCTTTGAAAAAATTAAGAATAATTTTTTGGTTTACCCTGCTCCAATCCTAACTATGAATATGCTATGTACCAGTCGTAGCGGCAGCGATGTCCGCGCTTCGCGCTAATTTTACTCAAGCAAAACGTAACTGGGATTGGGGCGGGGTGAAAAAAAGCACCCAAAC
This sequence comes from Candidatus Doudnaibacteriota bacterium, assembly GCA_041497195.1. Taxonomy (GTDB): domain Bacteria; phylum Patescibacteriota; class Doudnabacteria; order UBA920; family 2-01-FULL-46-14; genus JBGQGB01. The sequence continues at coordinate 299,020 of JBGQGB010000001.1, forward strand.
GCTTCAGTGCTTTCATCCCTCTTGAAATTAAATTATAGGTGAATTGGCCGGCCTGTCAAGAGCGGGAAAACCCCTGCAACCGGTTTTGAAACCTGGCCAAAACCTTCTGGCCGCGGCTGCCGGGGTGAAACGACAGCTGCATGTCGGAAACAATAATGTAATCCTGGAGCTTGATGCGCCGCTTTTGATAAACCCCGGCAATCCAGTTCAGGAGCGGTCCGATGGTAAAATCGAGGACCAATTCCAAAGGCCGCTGCAGCCGGCTAAACTTGAATTCAAAAAATGGGACCTGCTTTTGCAAAACCGGCTCGTGTAAAAACTCCCGCAACCACTCGTTCGTCTGCCAAAATTGCTGCACGACTTCCTGCCCGAGCACTGGCAGCAGACTGGCGTACTCAATCGCGGTATAAAGATTTTTGTCCTGAGTAATGGTGGTGCCAGCGCATAAATAATGGTTTAGACAAAATCGATTCTGAATGTGCAAACTGTAGCGGCGCTGCCCCAAAACCTGAAAATAAAACGAAACGAGCAAACGCGCCAGCCAAATCCGGTTCTTTTGGGTAATCACAAACAAATCAATATCCGATTGGGTATTGCTATTCAGTAGCGCCTGCGAGCCGGACAAACTCACGGCCCGTAAATAGGGAAAAAAACGCAGCCAGTACAAAAATCGGCGGGCTTTGCGGAACCGGCGCAGGGAAATTTTGTAGCGCTCCTGGCGAATGCGCAATAGCTCCTGCCGACCACGCAAAAAATAAAACCCGCTCTGCGAATCCACCATGTCCTTTAGCTCAGTCTCGAAAACGGACAGCAAAGTAGAGAAGGAAATGTCCTGGGGTAAATTTTTTGCCACCAGATAGGCCCGGACCTCGGTCAAAGTGAGGGGAATGTCCTGGGCGTCAAAAAAGCTCAAAGTTTCGCGCGCACTCTCGGCCAACGGGGTCATGTCTGAAAAAAAAGTTAAGAACCTTGAAAACTACTGGCATCGATTTCTCTCCAATCATCTTCTGCCTCGTTCCACTGGTAGGCTTTGAGGGTGTAGACCAGATCAGTGTCGGAAAATTTGTATTCCACCCGGGCCGAGTCCCCTTGCCGGTGACTGAAATGAAATTTCTTCTCCTCCATCCGCGGTTTTTTCTGGAATTGCAGCTTGGTCCGGCCCAACGGGCTTTGAAAAATCAAATACTCTGCCTCGCCTTGCTTGACCTGACCGTCAGCAGTATCAACAATCAAATCCTCAACCCCCTGTTCTTCCGGAGCAAAATTGCGCTTTATCGTGGTTTTGATTTCTCCCCAACGCTCTAACGTCATAAATTTTTATTTACTTCTGGCAGACCGGACAATACGACGAGGTCCGGCCGCCGAGCTTAATTTTTTCGATTTCACTGCCACAGACATAACAATACTCCCCATAGCGGCCGTAGACCATATGCTTCTTGCCAAAGGTCCCCTCCTGCCCGTCGATTTGGAAAAAATCCCCCACAGACGAACCACCACGCTTGATTGCTTCCTTCAAAACCTTGGGGATGTTTCTAAAAATTGCTTGCCAATCAGGAATACTCAGAGACCGGACCCGGCGGTTCGGACGGATCTTGGCATAATACAAAATCTCATCTGAATAAATATTGCCGATGCCGGCGATCACCCGCGGCTCCATCAAAAACTGCTTGATCGAAATACCTGGCCGCCTTTTGGCCTGAGTCTTCAGGTATTGCAGAGTAAAATCTTTGCCTAAAGGCTCAGGGCCATATTCGCGCAGCTCCCGCACTGAGGGCAGATCACTATCGCGCACCAGCCGCAAGTAGCCAAACTGCCGCATATCATTGAAGTAGAGTTGCGAGCCGTCCGTGAAAGCAAAAATCACGTGCGTGTATTTATGCGGCAGGCTCAGGCGCGCTGAGCTGTCTGTATTAAAGAGCTTGACCTGTTTCCGCTCGCCTGACGCGGCGAAAATCAGCTGGCCAGTCATTTTCAGATGTGCCAACAGAGTGTACGGCCCGGCCAAATCAATGATAAACATTTTCGCCCGCCGCTTGATGCTCTTGATCTTTTGCCCCTTCAGAAGCTTCTGAAAAAGCCCGAGTTTTTTTGTTCCACCACTTCTGATATTGCTCACCACGCCCGGCCCGATCGAAACCATTTTGGGCAGGCGCACTTGCACTGATCTGATAGTTTTTCCCAAGATAGTTCGCTCCAACCCTCGCTTCAAAGTTTCGACTTCTGGTAACTCCGGCATGTTTATCGTGGATAAGGGTAGTGAGTCGGCAAATCTTATGGTAAAATAATTATACCTTACTCTGCACATTATAAGCTACCTGCTCCCAACTAGTTTATGGAATACCAAACCGTTTACGACAATTTGAAACTTCACTATAAAAGCGAGCAGTTGAAGCTGTTTGAACGGGCGTATGAATTTGCCGCCAAAGCGCATGCCGGCCAGACCCGCAAATCCGGCGAGCCGTATATCACCCACTGCCTGGCAGTGGCCGACTACCTCGGCAACCACCTTCATATGGATGTCAATACTGTGGCGGCCGGACTGTTGCACGACATCACCGAGGATACCTCCATAACTTTGATAGAAGTGCGGCGCAACTTTGGGGACCAAATCGCGTTCATGGTCGAGGGGATCAGCAAATTGGGGCAAATCAAACTGCGCAACCAGAAAGACGAAAACTACATCGAAACCTTACGCAAAATGTTTCTGGCCATGGCCGCGGACATCCGCGTAGTGCTCATCAAACTCGCCGACCGGCGCCACAACATGCTGACTCTGCAATACCTGCCGGCGGAGAAACAGGACCGGATTGCCCGGGAAACCATGGAAGTCTACGCCCCAATCGCGGACCGCCTCGGCATGGGCGAACTGAAAGGCGAACTCGAGGACCTGTCCTTTCCCATCATTTACCCAAAAGAGTTTGCCTGGCTGACGGACCAAGTCAAAGAGCGCTATGAGGAAATGAAAGCCTACGTCCAGCGGGTCCGGGAAATCATCATCAAAGATTTGCAGGAAACCCGGGTGCAATTTTTGGATATTAGCGGGCGCATAAAACATCTCTACAGCCTTTACCAAAAATTGCTACGGCCGAAATACGACCGGGATTTGAACAAAATCTACGATTTGGTGGCCTTGCGCATCATCACCAAGACCCTGGAAGATTGCTATACCTGCCTGGGCGCCCTGCACTCGAAATACCGCCCGCTCCCGGGACGGATCAAAGACTACATCGCCTTTCCCAAACCAAATGGGTACCGCAGCATCCATACCACCGTGTTCGGTCCGGAAAAACGCATCCTGGAGGTGCAAATTCGGACCAACGAAATGCACCAGGAAGCCGAATACGGGATCGCCGCCCACTGGGCCTATTCGGAAAAAGGCAAACCCCGCCGCGGGGTGAAGGTCCAGCACGAGCAACTCGACTGGGTCAATCAGCTGCGCGACTGGCAAAAAGAAATGGGCACGGATTCGGAAGAATTCTTTGAATCCCTCAAAATCGACTTTTTCAAAAACCGCATCTTCATCTTCACCCCCAAAGGCGATGTCAAAGACTTGCCAGAGGGAGCCACGCCTCTGGACTTTGCCTTTCTGGTCCACACCAATCTCGGCCTCAATGCCATGGGCGCGCGCGTGAACGACAAAATAGCCAAGCTCTCGGACGAGCTGCAAAACGGCGATTTGGTGGAAATCATTACGGGCAAAGAACCGCGCGTGACGCGCGACTGGCTGCGGTTCGTCAAAACCTCCAATGCCCGTGGCAAAATCCGCGGCTATCTCAACAAACACCAAAAAGGCTGGCTCACCGGCCTGCTGCCGAAGATCCCGTTCATCAATAAGAAATAAAAAACCGCCCCGTGAGGGCGGTTTTTTTCTGGGCTCTTTCTTGGAGCAGGAAGTTTCAAGGAGGAGATCACTCGTTTGGAGTGAAACTTGAATTTTCCTGCCCCGAGAAAGAGGAGGAAGAGTAGCGCTTGATGCGTCACTCTTCCTCGGAACACAATTACCTTGAGCCATCCGTCAGGACAGCTCCAGCCGATTTGCATCGGCTCAGCCAGGATTTAGGCGCTAATGCAACCTCGCGCTATTCTCGCTGCGCAAAACAGGCAACTGCCTCTTTTGCCACCGTTGGCCTCCACCCAGGCCCACACTTCGTCATCGGTGGCTGGGCGACCATCAATTGCCCAGCGCTGTTCTGGCCTCGGACGGCGCGCTTCAAAAACTTGATATTGCACTGGGTGCTCTCGGCGGACTCGCAGCATCGACTCATCGGAATCCAGCACGAATTGCTGTCGTACGTCCATTTTTTCCTCCTCAAACTTTTGTCCCTGCCTTCCCTGTACGGATAAGGACTTACAAGGACTCGCTGCAATCCCCTAAGGGCCTTTTGAAACTTTTTTCAAAGAACCAATTTTCAGACCGCGAATGATTCACGATCTGGAAAAAGGTGAGGAAGGCAGTCGCGAAGTGCATGCGACTGACCTTCCTCATTGATCTCTACAGCCTGCTGTGTACCAGCAGGAGCAAAATCCCGATGACATGGGCGACGAGGTACCCCCCCGCCATCCTATCTACCCTTGGATATCTTGTCCCGAAGTCCGAAAACCCAAAGGATTGTGACTGAGCCCAAACTCCGATGAGCCGGAACCCCGAAACCAGGGTGATAAAAGCCCACACACCGAAAAGTACACTCCCAAAGTCTCCGGTGTGGGCGTGGCAAAACAACCAAGCCCAGGCCACAAAAACTCCCACTCCAGCAAAATAATAAGCAACTCGACTCTTCGGATTCATCCTTCCTCCTCAAACTTTTGTCCCTGCCTTCCCTGTACGGGTAAGGACTTAACAGGACGTGCTGCAATCCCCTAAGGGCCTTTCGAAACTTTTTCTTGCGGAAAGCGAACTGGATACTTTCTCTTTCGTGCAGCTGTTTCTAAATCAGCTTCCATGCATGGGATTCCGAATTTGATCCGGAACGACTATAAATTGAAAATAACCAGATGGCTTTCCGCAAACACTGTCTATTCAGTTGTCAAAGTGCGCTCCTTATCGAAACTCCTCACTTTCGTTTCGGAGAAAATTGTATAGAGGATGCAAGTCAGCTCTGGAATGCAAAGGGCTAAAACTCCTGTTTTATAAATCCCTGATCCCCGAGCGGCCCTCCTCTACACAACTCTCTCCTCCAACTTCGCCTGCCTGTGGCAGGCTTCGCTGGACTATGAAAGAAACAAAAACCTCTCCTTGAGGAGAGGCAAAAAAACACTCTTGAACTACCCCCTACAGCCTTTCTCCTCAGAAAGCCTTGGGCACCAAATTTTCGTCTGCAAAAAAACAATCATTAGCTTAACGACCGAGTATATACCAAACAAAAAAGGCTCATTTTTGAGCCTTTTTTAAGTAATTGTGCTAGTTTCTATTTCGGAAAAACTTCATCGTCAGTGCGCTGATAGTCATGCACGGTTTCGCGGCCAAACCAGTGCTCGATCTCATGCTGGGCTTCTTCTTCTGTTTCCGACGCATGGACCAGGTTGTAGACCGCGCGTTTCTCCCGGTTCGCGACCGCGGCTGAGTCCACGCTGAAATCTCCGCGAATCGTGCCAAGCATTGCTTCCGACGGCATGGTGTGGCCAGCCAATTTCCGGACCATGGCGACTGCATGCACTCCTCTGATCACCACTACCACCACTGGGCCGGACGTCATGAATTCCAAAAGCCATTTGCGCACTTGGGGGCCGATTTTTTCCGCTTTGTCCGTGCCCAGCTCTTTGATGGCGTCATAACCGTACTTCTGGTAAGTCGACAAAGTTTTTTCGCCCAGACGCGTAATCCATGCTTTGTCCTTGGGGTAATGATCGTCCACCTGCTTGAGTGATGGTTTCATCATCTTGAGGCCCACGACTTTGAGGCCGACCTGCTCAATCCGGCGGACAATCTCGCCGGTGAGCCCGCGGCGGACGCCATCTGGCTTGATCATCAAAAAAGTTGTTTCTTCGCGCGGATGCGTGGCCATGGATTTATTGTTGGAGAGTCGCTTTTTTAATTATCACTGGCTGCAAAGGTTTGTCTGTAGCCGGGTCGGTTTTGACCGCGGCAATCTGGTCCACGACGTCCATCCCCTCAGTGACTTGGCCGAACACCGTGTACTGATTGTCCAGTTGCGGCAGGTCCTGCAAGGCGACGTAGAACTGGCTGCCGGACGAATCGCGGTTGGGATTGACCTGATCAGAGAGCCTGGCCATGGCCACGGAGCCGCGCTTGTGCGGCAGCTTGATTTCCGCCGGGACCGTGTAGCCAGGCCCGCCGGTGCCGTCGCCTTTGGGATCGCCGCCCTGAATCACAAAACCGGGAACAATCCGGTGAAAAGTCAGACCATCATAAAATTTTTGGCCGACGAGTTTCTCAAAATTCGCCACTGTTCTCGGGGCGGCAGAGGCGTCGAGGGAAATCTTGATTTGGCCGAGACTGGTATCGAGGACCACGATGGATGAGTTGGAATTGTTGGCTGGCGTTGAACTAGCCGGTGACTGCTGGGTCAGTGATGCTGGCTGTAGTGATGCTAGCTGTCCGGTATCAGTGCTATAGGGATTTGTGTTGGCCGGGGCATGGCTCTTGAACATCCCGGAAAAAAATATGCCCCAGACCAGAGCGCCGGCTAACAAAACGATTAAAACGATAACCCAATACTTCATAGATTAAACCTATTATTGCATATTAGCGGGGCCCTTGCAACCCTCCTGACCGCGGCAAAAGCTCGACCCGTTCCGGAAAAAGCGCAAATGCAACATCGCCGTCCTGGTCTGTGCGCAGAACATGGGCTGGGTGGCGCCCCAAAACGTCGAGTGTTTCTGGAGCTGGCTCACTGGCAGAATTTTTGCCCACGGAAATCACACTGTAGTCCGGGTGGACCGCGGCCACAAAATCCTCGCCACTGGCGTGACTGGAGCCGTGCTGGGCCACTTTCAAAATCTGCGCATCCACAGGCACCTGCCATTGCAGCAATTGGGTTTCCCCGTCCTTGTCCATATTGCTGGCAAACAGCACGTGCTGGTGACCAAAAGATACGCGACCGACTACTGACACACTGTTGACGTCAGCGGCGGGATCAGCGAAATTGGCAAACAGCGGAGCATATACGTCAAACGTCGTGGAATCGTCCAAATAAATTCTCTGCCCCAAGCGCGGGGTGATGATGGGGATATGTTTTTTTGCCAGCAGCCGACGAAATTCATAATAGACGCTGGCACTGGAGCCTACGTCAGACAGCAACACCTGTTTGACCTCATAACGATTGAGGATGTCCACCAGGCCAGTGACATAGTCTGCCGAGGCGTGGGTCAAAACCAACAGTTCGATGCTGCGGTCTAAAAGCGGCATGGCCTGACCCAATTTTTCCACCACGGTTTTGTCAGGGCCGCCATCAATCAAGATATCGCTGCCGTGGATAGTGCGCAGATAAATAGCGTCTCCCTGCCCGACATTGAAAAAATACAAGCGGGCAAACCCCAACGGCCGCATTTGCCAGACGCCAAACCAAATCGCCAGGTTGGCCAAAAGCAAAAGTACCACCACGTACCACACTCGGCTAAACTTTGATCCGGGCATACTCGAGATAATAGTGAAAATTCTTGTAATACCGATAAAGCCAAACGCCCAGCAGTATTAGCAGATAATAGATGGGCAGCGCCCACCAATGCATTTGCAGGGATAAAGCCGCAAACGGCAGGTGCGCGAAAAATTGGATAACGCGAATTTGAAACTCGAGAAACACCCACGGCAAACTCGCCACCAGATGTCCCAAAGGCAAATAAACTATGCCGGCCAGTCCGGCCACAAAGGCCAAAAGCATGGTATAAGGAATGGTCCAGAGGATGAGAACATTCACCACAGGTGCGACGATGGAAATCCGATCAAAATAATAAATCAAAATGGGCAGGGTGAAAATCTGAGCCGCCAACGTAGAAGAAAGGTTGGTACGAAAGCCCAGGACATCAGGGACACGGGCAAACCATTTCTCAAACATCGGCGATAAATAAATGAGCCCCAGCGTCGCCAGAAAGGACAGTTGAAAACCGATGTCATGGCTCAAAATTTTAGGATTAGCCAGGACCATTATGGCAGCCACAAAAATCAAAGCATTCAGGGACTGGTAAAGCCTACCAAGATTGAGTGCGAGCACCACCAGCATACCCATGACCGCCGCGCGCACCACTGACGCATCCGCGCCGGTGAGGATGACAAAAGCCAACACCGTGGCCAGGGACAGCCAAAAGGCGACCCGCTTGCCCCACCACGCTCGGGTTTTCAAAAGATTTCTGGTGATGACCGAGATATTGTAACCGGAGATGACGACGATATGAGAGACCCCGGCCAAAACCAGGGCGGCTTGGAAATCCTGAGGCAGTGCTCGCTTGAGCCCCAGGATCAAGCCCAAAGCGAGAGCGCTATGCGGTTCGGGCAGGCTGGCGGACAAAACCTCGACAAATTTGCGCTTGATCGAAAGCAGAAAGGCTTTGACCGGATTGCCCTGTTTTACGGCCAATTTTTCAATCTTGGGAAATCGCACCACAGCATAAGTATCAAACCGCGCCAAATAATTTTTGTAGGAAAAATCCGGGGTCTCAAACGGCTCTTCCAGTTTACCGGTAAATTGCAATTTGTCCCCGTATTGATACTCCGGATATTTGGAGACATTCAAAAGCACGGCTCCCGTGTAACCCTCGACTCGCATGGTCAGATTGGTCTGCTTGTCGCGCACATCCGGCTCTTTCACCACGACCCCGGTCAACTCGACCTTTTGCCCAAACAGCCGGCCGACGAAATCGGGCCGATTCACAGGCGAGCTGGTTTTGAGGCGCACTGCCCCAGCTAGCAAGGTCAAGACCAGGCACGCGATGAGTAAAACTCTTTTGTTTTGCCAGGCCAGGGTCAACAAAATAATAAAAATCATGGCTGTTGCAGCCATGACGTAATAATTCAGATATGGCCCCGAGAACACGCCGAGGAGAAAACTGAGACAAAACAAAAGGAATATTTTCGACTTGCCCAATTGCATACTGCCCTTCCCTTCAGAACAAAAGTCTTGCAAAATTGCTACATTTTCAAAACCCTTCCCAGCTCTTTCTGCTTCACCACCTCCTGCTTGCCCGTGCTCAAATTTTTCACGGTCGCTTCCTCTTTGGCCGCCTCATTCTGGCCGATCAACACCACAAACTTGATATTCTTCTTGTCCGCGTATTTGAGCTGCTTATCCAATTTCACCGATTCATAATAAAACTCAGTCCTGATCCCTGCCAGGCGCAGCTGCCGCGTGACCGCAAGATACCGCTCTTCCAGCGCCTCGTCCAAATTGCAAACCAACACTTCAGAAGCAGCCCCTGCGCCGACCAGCTCCAACTCTTCGAGTACCGTCATGACGCGGTCAATCCCGAGCGAGCCGCCGACTGCCGGGATTTGTTTGCCGGCAAACATGCCGATGAGCTGGTCGTAGCGGCCGCCACCAGCAATGCTCCCGAGCTCGGCCGCATCTGGTGCTGTGATCTCAAAAATCGTCCCTGTATAATAATCCAGGCCGCGGGCGAGGGTCAGGTCAACTTCATAATTTTTCACTTCCATATCCAGGAGAATTTCCACCAGCTCGGCCAATTCCCCGGCTCCCTTCACCTCTTCCAGTTTTTCTTCAATGTCAGAAGCATCCTCGAGACCTTGCCCCAGAAACTCAAACAATTTGTCAGCTTGTTTTTTTTGAACCCCGGCTGCAGCGAGTTCCCCGCGCACGCCGTCCTCGCCAATTTTTTGCAGTTTATCCAAGCTGCGGATGGCGGCCATGGTTTTTTTCGCCTCGATTCCTGAGGCTTTCATCAACCCGTCCAGCACTTTCCGATTGTTGACGCGGATGATGACATCTCGCAGGCCCAATTCGCTGAGCGCGGCATTGAGGCAAGCGATCACTTCCGCATCAGCAAACAGCGACTCAGTCCCAACAATATCAATATCGCACTGGGTAATCTCGCGGTAGCGTCCCTTCTGGGGCCGGTCCGCCCGCCACACTGGCGCGATCTGGTAGCGTTTGAACGGCATGGCCAACTCATTTTGGTACTGCGCCACCACGCGCGCCAAAGGCACGGTGAGATCATATCTCATGGCCACATCTCGCTCCCCCTGGTCTTTGAACTGGTACATCAGCTTGTCCCCCTCATCCCCATACTTGCCGGCCAAAATTTCGCCATACTCCAGGGCCGGGGTTTCCAACGGCAAAAACCCGTAGCGTGCAAACACGCTGCGGACTCTGGCAAATACGTCGGCCCGGGCCGCTGCCTCCTCTGGCAAAAAATCCCGGAAACCTTTGAGGGGTTGGATATTGTCTTTGTTCATAGATTTAGAATAACATTTTTAATGATTTCGTTCGAATTAAGTAGGGCAAGACTCGGTAGAGTCTTGCCCTCAAGCTTACTTACACCCCCCTCTCGTCATGTCGCACATCCCGCACTCTGCGCACCCTGCTTGGTCAGTGCTCACGACATTATTGCGCAGCATGCATTCCCGTGCAAAATCGGTTATGGCCAAAAAGTCTTTCCAACCGTAAGACGCGCGGAACGAATAATTGGGCACGTCTTCAAAAAAACGACCAGCGATCGGGTTGACCACGACTCCAAGCTTGGTAATGATTTCGATCCCCTGCTTTAGCGTGTTCAGCGGCTCCAAACCGCAAACAAAACAGGAACTGATCTTACCTTCACCAAAAATCTGGAGAGCTTTTTCGAAAGCCTGTAAGTACAGGTCTCGTGGGCATGCTTCATCTTTGCCTGGGATATATTTTTTACGAGCTGTTTCATCCCATGCTTCAAGATTCATCATAAGCGAATTACAGCCCGACCCCTTTAGCATGTGGAGCCAAGACAAATCAGTGGGAGGGGTTATTTCTACAGCTACTCCAGCTGCATTTCCGAATCTTCCTCGAATGGCTGCCACGACAGGGCTAAGAATCTCCATTCCCCGGCCGGGATGAAACGTCATTCCCCCATTTAAAAGCACTTTCTGCCTCTGCTTCTCGGGAATCAGAGATAAAGCCTCGAGGATTTGGGTTTCTTTTTTGAGACGCAGCTCTTTTTTATCTGTGCTAAAACGCATGACGCAGAATTGACAGGCGTTTCCGGTATTAAAAAGTGCACAGTCTTCATATACTGAAGCGGCCACCTCCTCTCCATGAGCAACGAAAACTCTTTCAATGGGGGTCCCGTCGCGTAGAGTTTGCCCATACCATTCAGGGGTCGGCAAAAGAAGTCCCGAACCGATTATTTTTCCATTTTCAGAAAAATGGATCAGGGAATCTTCGTGCAAACTTAGGGAAATGGGCCGACTAACCAATCCATAGATTGGAAAATTAACCGTCGTTCCCCCAACAAGGAGCTTAGCCTTGACGCCCGAGCTTAATCCACCGCGTTTTACCCGATACGGATTTTGCAGTTGCGCGATCCTGATCGAGGTTTGATTGGTGGCAACTGCTCCCTCACTCAGCAATCTCGCTTTCAAAATATGCTCTTCGGCTTTTGGGTCAAAAATTGGGAGTGAACTCATTTTTTCCTCCATTTGAAAAAAAATCGCCGACCTCTTGGGCAAACGAAAAACCCCTGCGCTTGCAGAGGTTCAGAAGATTCAGTATTAACTCAAAATACCAAACCTAATCAACCTCTCCAAGCGAGGGACTGATATGATGATGATATGTTTTTGCAAACAAATTCTGTATTGTCATGTTAACACGCTAATATCAGCTCGTAAAAAAACTTCGTTACTCATCTTCCGGCACGGTCCAGAGCGAGACGGTATCCCCCACGCCCGTGCTTGAGCCAATGCGCTACCCGAGTCACCGTCGTGGTGCTCGCTTTGGCTTTGTCCGCCACTTCGAGATAAGATAGACCGCGATCAAGCATTTTGGCTATCTGAAAACGTTCTGCCATCTCTTCTATTTCGTGAAGGGTCAACACATCACGGAAAAAATCCTCGCAATCTTTTACAGTTTTGAGCTTCAAAACCGCTTGAAAAAGCTCTTTGGTGCTTTCATTTTCCCAGCCAGAAAGAGTGTCCTGTTGCATATAAAAGACGTTTATATTTTAGTACCATGTTACTATGTTAACACGCTACTTAACAATTGTCAAGACCAATTTGACAGAATCCTCCGGCTTTGCTAATTTGCCCTTAGAAGCAAAAATATGCAGGGAAATCCGAAGACAACCGCAAAATTGCTACCCTAACGGGAAACCGCCAAAAGGCGGTATTTTTTTAAGCCCTTTTCAATCCTTAGGAGGACTGATGAGTACTCAAGCAATTGCTCGTGGTGTCAACTCTATCGCTGAGCGAAACTTTGATGGGCCACAACAGCCTACTACTCCAGCAGAACTGAAAAAACCTGCGGCGGAAAAACTGAAGCACCTCATCTCTGCTGATCAATTTACGATCCCGCTCCTGGAAGAGCTGCACTTGCTCTCCAAAGCAATGGAAGAATTTTTGATGGACCTCCAGGCAGAACGAAACCAGCGAAAACCGGAGACTCGACTCGCCAAAGATCTCAAAACTCATCGCCAAATCAATATAGGCGGCTTTTTGGAAGAGCGTGGCGTCCGAGGCAAGGTGATGTACTCCTTTTTCTACGAGGAGTCTCTGCGCACTCGCATGGGATTCGAAACAGGCTGGGAGGATCTCGGCGGAAAGGTTTCTTTCAAAACGACTCAGTCAGGAAAAATCTCCAGCGTTTCGGAAAAAGGGGAAAGCCTGGAAGACGCTATTCAGGTGCTCTCCTGCAAATCGCCAAATGTCATTGTCTTACGCCATCCCGACGACGACTCAGCTGAACGAGCAGTCCGCGCGCTCGATGGGGGATCAACATGGGGGTCAACATCAATCATCAACGCTGGAAGTGGCAAAAACGAACACCCCACCCAAGCCTTCGGCGACTGGGATACTCTACGTAGACTTCTCGGGGAAGTAGACAAAATCAGAATCGGTTTTATGGGCGATCTCAAAAGAGGGCGCACTGTCACCTCGCTTAGTCTGCTACTCAGCCAATACCCAGGCGTTGAGATGTACTTCATCGCCCCGGAAGTCAATCAAATCTCCCCTGCTTTGCGACAAAAGCTCTGCCAACGAAATATCAAGATTCACGAAATTGACACTGGCTGGCGGCAGCTCCTCGAGAACAAATCTATCGACGTACTTTACCAGACTCGACTCCAGAAAGAAAGATTTGACCCAAACAACAAGCAAGAGCTCGAAGAAGCCATTCGCTTCCAAGCCCCCTTCACTATTACCCCGGAGATAGGCGAATTGATGAACGAAAACCACATTCTCCTGATGCACCCGCGTCCTATCTCTGACCTCAAGGAAATCCATCCGGCTTGCGATAAATACCGAATCGCCGCGTACAAAGTCACGCAGATCCAAGCCTGCATACTGGGCAGAATGGCTCTCTACTCTAAAATGTTGGGCCCCAAAGGCACAGCCCTCGCTTGAGCAATTAGGCAACCCTTCGCCCCCGGCGACATCCACTGACTTTTCCCCAAAAAGTCAGCATGTCTCCGGGGCTGTTTTTTTTGCAGACAAAATAAATAGGGCCGACTGTGCAGCGCACTGTCGACCCTTGTGAAAAACTGAGTGGATTGTCAGAGAGTTATCTGTCTTTGATGTTATCGATAGCCTCTCGGAGTCGTGGCCGCTTGATAAGAATCAAGGCCACTGCGGCAACGACAGCGCAAATCAGTGCGTAAAAGAAAATATCTGTATACGGTCGATAGAAGGCATTGTAACCATAAATCGCCACGATGCCGGCTCCAGCACTGACCCCGCAAAACGGAAAGACGCCTTCTGCAATTCGGGACACTCTCCGCGGCCCTAGGTGTATCAGGAGCGTGAATGCCAGCCCGATGCCTCCTGCTGTAAACAGAATCCAAAGTGGCAGTTTTTTCGTTTGCACGAGGGCGAACATCGCGCCCAGGATCAGCGCTCCGTCGCTCCCGGGATCAAAGAAATACTTGCCGACCTTGGAACGGGCATTAAGCCAGCCGGCGACTAGCCCGTCCAACGCGTCCGTGATACCGCCAGCCAGCAGCAGCCAAAACGCTACCCCCCATGAATGGTGAAGGGTGAAATAATACAGCGCTGGGGCAATCACTATTCCGCGCGTAGTCGAAATCAAATTCGGAATCCACTTTTTTATCATTTGTCTCCCCCTTCTATTTCAAACACCCAATCTTACCATGCTTCGGCGGCCGAGTCAATCACCCGTATTCGTGCATTAAAAAACCTGTTTCGACGAATCGGAACTGGTTTTAAAATGGCTGATCAATTCGTTTCAAATTTCAGTCTATGACACTTTTGCAAAAATTCCTCTCTTTAGCCACAGACTGACAAGTTCATAAGTGCCAAAGAGGACGCCAGAGTAAAATAGATCCCCCAAGAAAGTCCCGCGGAAAAACGGCAAGCCGTTGAAGTATGACTCCAGCAGTCCCGCGGCCGTGTGCTGGTACATGGTCCCAAAGGCCCAGACCGCCGCGTTGGTCACCAAAAAAAACAGAACCGAACCAAGCATAGTGGCCCCGACAACGCGGCCGAAACTTTTGTCCCTGCGCAGCCACAGTCCCAATAGGCCGGAGACGACAAAACTCAGATACACTGACGCCATGACCGCCGGGCTATAAAATCCGATAAAGTAATCGGAAATAAACATGGCCACCAGCGGAATGATGACCGCCCACTTTTTGCCCAAGTACGTGCCGCCAAAAAGCGCCATCGCAGTGACGGGCGCGAAATTAGGCACGTGCGGCAGCAGACGCAGGAGCACTGCTGCCAAAATCAGAAACCAGGCAAGCATTGGCTATTCATTTGTTAATTTTGTCTATTTTCCATTCTACCACGTCGCCATCATGGAGCTGCAACTGATCAGCACCCACCTGCGAGGCTTGGCCATTGAGGTAGAGTTTCCAAAAATGCTGATTATCCGGCGTCACTCCGCCGATGCTCTCCACCAGCACGCCGAAACTGTATTGTTTGTAGCCGACCGACGGGTCCAAGGCTTTGAGAAGTTCAAATGCGTTGCGGCCGTCATGGCCATAGTATTTGACGTAGTCCGCGCTCAGGACCGGGGTACCGTCCGCGTTCTGGATCGTGGGAGTGCGGCCCAGCACCGGCGGCGGTGTGGATGATGCAGGCGCAGGCGATGGGCTCGGGGTGACTTTCAAAGTTTGGTAAGTGGCGCGGATGTAGAAACCGCCGAGGACCAAAACCAAAACAATGAAGAGTAAAATAATGCCTTGGGTAAATCGCTTCATATGATAAGTTATTAATTAAAAATCAATGCCCCGCTGGGCCAAAATGCCTTTGTAATATGGGTGCTTGATCATGTTCATTTCCGTCACCAGGTCGGCGGCGTCAATCAATTTTTTGATGCGTTTGTGCCCAGTCAGGCAGAGATGCACTTTTTCCGGTTTGTCGCTGATGAGTTTCAGCAGATCGTCAGCAGTTATCAATTTCGCCTCAATCGCGGAGATGGCTTCGTCCAGAATGACCAAATTGTACTTTTTTGATTGCAATGCTTGCCGGGAAAATTCGAGAGCCTTATGTGCGGCGTCTTTGTGTTCACTCAAAGCCTTTCTATCCCCCAAAATGCCCACAAACCCTTTGCCCATGATCTTGACTTCGACATTGGGTAGACTCTGCAAGATCTTGGTCTCTCCTGACGCCCACTCGCCTTTCACGAACTGCAGAAACAACACCTTAAATCCTGTCCCTGCTGCCCTGACTGCCAACCCGACTGCGGCCGAAGTCTTTCCCTTCCCATTGCCGATATAAATAATGGTCATGCCTGTAGTCCTTATAGAATCTGTAAAAGTTCTTTCAGTTCCCGAATAATATATTTCGGCTGGCCAGTCTCATCATTGGGCATCTCACTGGAAAATTTGCCTTTTTGGAGCCAAATCGTTACGGAACCATTTCGGTTTCCCCATTTAATTCCTCTGATCACTCTGTCATCAATGATTGCGATTTTATTCGCAGGAACTTTAAAAGTTGAAACAATCTCCTCAAATAGCTCATCTTTATTTGTGTCCGTTACCATAGCTAGGTCAAATAACTCCCGGAGCGGTGATTTCTCAACCTGATTTTTTCTCTCTTCCAAACCTGCATTCGCATGCTCTGTGACAAGCGACAAGGTTGCCAGTTTGTATCCTTTAGCCTTACAGTACTTTAAAACTTCCTCAGATTCGGGAAATTCTTTTTTAGCATCCGAATCAAAAAGCGTACGACCCCAATCAAAGATAATGGCTTTGATGTTCATAGCCAACAAGCTACAAGCTAAAACCTACAGCCTGTCCCTACCCGCACTTACTAAACCCGCACATATCGCAAGTCATGCAGCCTTCTTTGAGAGTGAGGCTGGAGCCGCAGTCCGGACACGCTGGCGCGTAGCCGAGATTGGCAATAGAGGGCTGTTTGGCTGCCACATATCCATTTGTCGTTTCACCAGAAGTTTCCGGCACTGCGCTATACAAAGTCTCAGCACTGGTGGCGATAATTTTTGGCGTCGGTCCGGCTCCTTTGGCCGCTGGCAGATTGAGCTCGGTTTGCCCCCGTTTGATATGGTTTTCCAAAACTTGGCCGATGGCGTCGGGCAGCGAATGAATCGTGCCGCCATTGCTAAACATTATATCAGGGCCTCTAATGCCTTTTAGCTGATCAATGATGTCTGGCAACGACACTCCGGAACGCAGCGCCAGGGAAATCAGGCGGCAAATCGCCTCGGTCTGAGCTTGGAAAAATCCGCCCGCCTTGCCCAGCTGGGAAAAGACTTCAAACGCACCATGCTCGTCCTCATTGATGGTCACAAACAAATTGCCATACGAAGTCCGCACCCGATACGTGAGGCCGCGCATTACGTCTGGCCGTTCCCGCACAATGGCCTTGCGTGTGGCAGCATCGCTTGCTTGCAAATGGCCATTCATCACTTGAGCAGTCAAGACTTTGGCTGCCGCGTCTGCCACGGTTTCTACCAATTCTGCCTTGCCCTCGCTGGGGGGGGTAGTGTTCATCGCAGACATGGAGACATGCTCCATGCCTGGAGCGAGGCTTTTGGCTTTGTCCAAATTTTTGTTGAGATTGAGGACCTGCACCTCCCGGCTGCCGTCGCGGTAGAGAGTGCAGCCTTTGCACCCAAGCTTCCAAGCCAGGATATAACCGTTTTCAATGTCCTGAATAGTGGCTTCATTGGGAAAATTAATGGTTTTGGAAATGGAATTTTCCACGTACTTTTGGAAAGCGGCTTGGGCCCGGATATGATCAGGGGCCGCAATATCCATGGACACGCGGAACGTGTCTTTGAGATCCTGCGGGATACCAGGAATATTTTGCAGGGAGCCTTCGAGGATGATCTTGTCCATCAGTTCCGTACTATAAATCCCGCGGTCGCGCAAGGCTTTCTCCAAATGTTGATTGACGTAGCGATAAGTATGGCCATCCTTGTCCTGCTTGGTAAACGACAAGGCAAAATTTGGCTCAATGCCCGAGGAAGTATCAAAGAACATGGAAATCGAACCAGTCGGCGCCACGGTCGTGACCATGGTATTGCGCCGCTTCACCCCCTGGTCGTGCCAGGTCGACTCGGCCCACAAAGGAAACTCGCCCTTCTCCGCGGCCAAGGCTACCGACGTGTTGTGAGACTCGTCCTGAATCGTCCGCATGACCACTTCCGCGGTCGCAAATCCTTCCGCCGAATCATACCGAATCCCCAGTTGATAGAGCATATCCGCGTAGCCCATCACGCCAAGACCCAAACGCCGGCTGTTTTTGGACATTTCCTGAACCTCTCTGACTGGGTAGTCAAACAAATCAATCACATTGTCCAAGAACCGGGTCGACACCATGCTGGTGTGCTGGAGGGCAGCGAGATCCAACTGGCCGTTTTTCACGAAAGCGGCCAGGTTAATGGAACCCAAATTGCAAACATCATACGGCGGCAAGCCCTGCTCGCCACATGGATTGGTCGCCTCAATAGGGGTCTTCGGCATCGTATTGTAGCGGTTGAAGGTGTCAAGGAAGATCACGCCTGGTTCGCCGTTGTGCCAAGCGTTTTGGACGATCTCGTTATAGAGCTCCTGGGCCGTCATATCAAGCTCTTCGATACTCACCACCACGCCGTGCCGATCCCTGGTAATCCGCCGCGGTTTCATCTTCTCGCCCTTGTACTGGCACAGCCACGGCTCGTTCGGGTGTTCGGTGACAGCGCGCATAAACTCATCAGTCATGCCCACGGAAATATTGAAATTGCGGATGTCCCCTTCCACCCGTTTGCAGTGGACGAAATCCAAAATATCCGGGTGATCAACGGGCAAAATCGCCATGTTTGCCCCATGCCGACCCTGCTGTTTGATGACCCCGAAAGCCTGGTTGTAAACTTGCAAAAAGGAGACCGGGCCCGAGGCCATGCCAGCCGAGGCTTTGACATACGTGCCGGCCGGGCGCAGCCGGCCAAAGGAAAATCCCAAACCAGAACCGGCTTTTTGCAAGAGAGCGGCGTCTTTGAGGGTCTTGAAAATTCCTTCCATGCTGTCCTCTACCGGCAAGACGATGCAGTTGGCCACCACTGGCGAGGGCGCGCCAGCATTGGTGATAGTGCGGCCGGCCGGAGTAAACTGTTTTTTGGCCAAAAGGTCAAAAAATTCCCGCTCCCATTTTTCTACTTCTCCTTCGGATTTGCCGTAATTTTTTTCCATTCCGGCCACCGCGTGGGCAATCCGGTGAATCATTTCCGCTGGCGTTTCCTGCGTCCCGTCGTCGCGTTTCACCAGATAACGCTTTTTCATCATCTTCAGAGCGTTTTCCGAAAATGACTGATTCACTCGCAGTGCTTCTTCGGGAGAAATAAATTTATGCGCTTGGATTTCGACCAATTGGGATTTCTTGCTTGCCCTCATAGTGTTTTGCCTTTAATTATTTGATATTAAAGTTTTTGCAATTCTTTCTTTCCGCCGGAGGCGGATCTGCCTTGGACGGAAAATTTATAACTTCTGAAGTTCTTTCTTGAATTCCTCGATATCTTCAAACTGGCGGTAGACTGAAGCAAAACGGATATAGGCGACCGGGTCATACTTCTTGAGCTTTCTCACCACAATAGCTCCGATCTCTTTGGACTCAATCTTGTTGTCTTTCATTTTCTTCTGGATGTCCTGCTCGATTTCCGAAACCAACTGTTTGAAATCATCGCTGGTGACCGGCCGCTTTTCCAAAGCTTTGTGCAATCCCGCTTCCAATTTTTCCCGGGCGTACGCTTGCACCGAGCCGTCACGCTTGAGGACCTGCAGATCCAAAATTTCCACTTCTTCATAGGTGGAAAAACGGAACTGGCAGGATTCGCACTCTCGGCGCCGCCTGATAGACAAACCGTCCGAGGCAACTCGGGAATCAATGACTTTGGTATCATCGTGGCCGCAAGATGGACAGCGCATCGTCGTGGTTTTTAGGAATTAATTAGGCGGACAAAAAAACAGGCGTAGCAAGGAAACGCTTGAGGATGGACCTAATTAGGGAAAGGACAGCCTAAAAGCGTAAAAAACCGAGGGAATTTTGTTTTTGTCTCAAAGAGCTAGTGGTATGCTCTTGACCAAAACCACTACATATTGTGGTTCTTAAGCTCAAGATACAACTATATGTTGTTTTGTGTCAAGTTGGCAAAAAGCACTGAAAACAGGCTAAATCCCCTTTGACTCCAGCTTTTTATCCACACAAATCCAAAAACAAAAATTGCCTGGCCAAATCAGTCAAGCAATTTATCAGTGTCAAACTATAGCTATTTCATCTTCTTTCTAATGAACGCCGGCCTGCACGCCGAAATTCCAATGGCAATAACCACTACTTCATCTTTTTCCGAATGAAGGCGGGGATGTCTAGCTCCTCGTGTTCATCGTCGTCCGGTTCATCCAAGCTCTTTGTCGCAAACACCGGCTCCCTGGTCTTCTCAGTCATGTCTGGGGTGTCTCCAAAACTAAGGGAACTGGTCAAAGCGCTCTTCTGTACTGGTTTCTTGCGCACCACTTCGTCAAAACCAGTCGCAATCACAGTAATGCGAATTTCATCAGAAAGCTGCTCGTCCACCACGGCCCCAAAGATAATCTTGGCATCGGAATCGACACTCCTGGTAATAATCTTGGCTGCTTCGTCGACTTCATACATACCCAAATCCTTGCCGCCTGTAATATTGAACAACACTCCTTTGGCCCCGTCGATTGAGACTTCTAGAAGAGGGGAATCAATCGCGGCTTTGGCGGCTTCCACGGCCCGATTCTCGCCGCTGCCTTTGCCAATGCCCATGAGGGCCGAACCAGCATCAGCCATCACGCTTTTCACGTCAGCAAAATCCACATTGATTAGTCCCGGAATGGTGACCAGATCAGCGATCCCCTGCACGCCTTGCCTCAAGACGTCATCCACGGTCCGGAAAGCATCAAGCAGGGAGGTCTTTTTGTCGATGATCTGCAAAATCCGATCATTGGGAATCACGATGATGGTATCGACGTTTTCCTTGAGTTCTTCCAAAGCTTTCTCGGCAATCTCCCGACGCTTGGCCCCTTCGAAAGCAAAAGGCTTGGTCACCACCCCCACGGTCAGAATCCCTTCGCCTTTGGCGATCTGGGCCACCACCGGACCTGCGCCGGAACCAGTGCCGCCACCGAGACCGCAAGTCACAAAAACCATATCAGAACCTTTGAGGGATTCCAAAATCTCTTCTTTGCTTTCTTCCGCGGCCTGCCGACCAGTATCCGGGTTCATGCCAGCGCCGAGGCCTCTGGTCGTCTGCTTGCCGATCTGAACTTTTTTGTCAGCCTTGGAATGGTGCAGGGCTTGCGCATCAGTATTGATGGCAATAAACTCCACGCCAGAAAGGCCGGCGGTAATCATACGGTGGATAGCATTGTGTCCTGACCCTCCCACGCCGATGACCTTAATCCGGGCAATTGTCTCAATTTTTGGCTTAATCTCCATATGGTTTCTGTTGGCCATAATACTTATAGAATAATACTAAAGCTCAGTACAAAGCGCAACCTGCACCCCACACCAAGCGCGCAGCACAAACTAGGGTAAAAATTGTTTAAAAAACTTTCTTATCCGCTCGACACTGGCATTTTGCAAAACTTTTTTGGCAAACTGACTCATCCCGGCCATCCCAGGTCTTTTGGTCAGATATTCATCCGCCCACAAAATCAAACCCACGGCTGTGGCATAGGCCGGGTCATCCACGCGGTCAATGATGGTGGCGATATTTAAAGGAAACCCGATTTGTACGGGTAGGCGCAATTCTTTTTTGGCCAGCTCCACGAGGCCCGGAAGTTTGGTGCCCGCCCCAGTCAAAATCGCTCCCGCTGGCAACTGTCCGTCGCGGCCCACAGATTTCAACTCCTTGTTGACCATGCTAAAAATTTCCTCGAGCCGCGCCTGAATAATCTCGGCGAGATGGTGTCTGGAAATATGGCCCTCTTCGTTTTTATCAATTTTAGCCAAATTTATTTCCTCATCCTTCTTGACACTAGTAGGATTGGCCACCCCATACTCGGTTTTGATGAGTTCCGCGGCATCCACTGAAGTCCGCAGGCCAATAGCGATATCATTGGTGATATGATCCGAGCCGACTGGCAAAATTGTGGCATGTAACAACTCGGATTCTTCAAAAGCCACCACTCCGGTCGTGCCCCCGCCGAGCTCAATAAGCACCACCCCCAGCTCTTTTTGCCGCTTGGTCAGCACGGATTGAGCCGCGGCCAGGGGAGCGAGGACCAAATCGTCAATATCAATGCCGGCTTGCATGACGCACTTGGTCAAATTTTTTATAAATGGGATAGAGGCCTCAATGATCTGGGTGTCCACTTCCAGGCGAATTCCCGTCATCCCGACCGGGTCTTTGATGCCAGCCTGTCCGTCGACAGTGAAATCTTTGGGGATGACGTGCAAAATTTCCCGATTTGTTGGAATCTGAATGGCCTGGCTGGCGTCGATCACGCGCACCACGTCGTTCTCGGTAATTTCCCCGTCCGCCCGCGCAACTGCGATGACGCCGTGACTGCCCAAACTGCTGACGTGCGCGCCCCCGACAGAAACCACCGCATGCTCCGTGGAAATACCCGTCATGCGCTCAGCCTTTTCCAAAGCAGTGGAGATGGAAGAAACAGCCTCCTCGATATCGACAATCACGCCACGCCGAATGCCGGCTGACGGGGCTTCGCCCACTCCGATAATACTCGGCGGCGTGGATTCATTTTCCCGTTTGCCCACGACCACCCGAATCATAGTCGTCCCGACATCCAAACCCACCAAAATTTGATTTGAAGCCATAATTAATTCAGTAAGGATTTCACTGTTTGAGACACTGCCGCTCCGTCCGCGCGGCCTTTGAGCTTGGTCATCGCAGCTTGCATGACCTTGCCAAAATCTTTCGGTCCTGCCGGCTTCAGCTCCTCAATGACTGCTTGCACAGTACTGCGAAGTTCAGTCTCCGAAACCGGTTCGGGCAAATAGGATTGAATAACCTGAACCTCTGCTTCTTCCTGTGCGACCAAATCATCCCGGGCGCCGGTTTTGAATTGAGCAATGGAATCTTTGTGCTTTTTGACTGAACCCTGCAAAACCGCCAGAATCTGCTCATCCGAAAGCTGGCCGTGTTTGGCGATTTCTTGATTGTGAATATCAGCCAGCATCATCCGCGTCACGGAAATCTTTACTCGATCACGGCTCTTCAAGGCCTCCTTCATATCATGTTCAATTTTTTCTTTGAGTGACGTCAAAACCGATAAAACAATTTTTAGAATTAACGACCGCCGCGACGAGATCCGCGAAAAACAGGCAATTTACCCATACGACGCAAATTTTCTCGCTCTTCTGCGAGCTCGTTGCGACGCCTGGCACTCTCCCGAATCAGATTGCGGGATTTGCGCGGCTCGAAAAATTGGATTCTCCGGGCCCGAACCAAAATTCCGCTCTGCTGAATTTTCCGATTGAAACGGCGAAGTAGGCTTTCGAAGGATTCACCATCCTTCCGCTTGACTTCGACCACAAAATTCACCCCCTCAGTTGGATTAAAATAAGTAGTCGCATTATACCACCCTTATCCGCGAACGGCAAATCCACCCCACAGCTTTGTCCTCAAACAAAAACAAGATACTTGGGATGCATTATCAATCTAGAAACCGAAGCCAACGCCGCAAGGTGGCTTCCTGGTGATTCTATTTACCCAAGCGCTTCTTCACTTCTTCAATAATACGATCGCGAGCAAACACCTCCTGGATGCCGCTGCGCATATCTCGCAAAATGATGGTTTCATCAAGCGCCTCTTTCTGACCTATGATCAGCGTGATATCCGTATGCCTGTCGACGGCTTCCTTGAGTTGATTCTTAATGCTGCTGTTGCCCAAAATCGCTTCCTCGGCGCTAATCCCGGCTTGCTGCAGTGCCCGCTGCAAAAGCAGGGCGGGGCGTGCTGCCATTTCTCCCAAAGGAACCATAAACACTTCCACGTGACTGCCGATTTTTCTTGACTCCTCAGGTATCAGCTGCCAAAACTTTTCAA
Organism: Candidatus Doudnaibacteriota bacterium; assembly: GCA_041497195.1. GTDB lineage: Bacteria > Patescibacteriota > Doudnabacteria > UBA920 > 2-01-FULL-46-14 > JBGQGB01. The sequence goes on from JBGQGB010000001.1 coordinate 322,605, forward strand.
AAGAAGTCAAAAAACCGAGCAAGGGCACTTCGCTATCGTGACCTAAATAAACGGCAAAGCTTCCATAATTGCCGCCGGCACCCAAAATAGTTTTGCCTTCGTTAACTGTGACTCGGAAAATCATTTTTTGCTGCAAGATCTGCAAACTCAGGCTAGGCTTGAGCGTATAGACGATTCCCAGGGAGTCGAGAGTTTCCAAAACGCCGACCAGAGTCGCCCGGCAGGACTCATCCAGAAAATCAACGATCTGGGGGGCGTTTGAGAGCAAAGCCTGGCAGGCTGGGTTTTCACAACGCCAGATCGCCATTGGGTTGGTTTCCAGATCCGAGGCTGATTCAGGACAAAGTTCGTAGTGAACTTTACGCAAATATTCCTGCAGCATCCCTTGGTAATCTTTTTGGCACAGCTTGCAGCCCAAACAATTCACCTCCACCACAAAATCTTTGATCCCAAAAGCGTTGAATACCTGGCTAACCCCGTCAATGAGCTGGGCGTGCGCTAGTCCCGAGTCTTCGCCTAAGATAAACATCCCGAGCTCGTGGGAGCTGGCTAATTTGCCGTCGTTAATTTCTAGCACCGGAGACAGATAAAACCATTTGGCAACGTGTGGTCCGTGCAATTTGACGTTTCTGGCGTAACGCTTCAGGATGCTCAAAAAATGAGTCGGGTTCAAAACCAGATCATGTTGAAACCGCCCGTCGGAAACTTCCAAAATTTTGTCTCCAAAATGTCGCTGCAGTTCCGGGTGTTTGACAAAAACAGAACGCTCTTCGACTGGCGATGGGAGAACCTGCTGGAATCCCAAATTCTCAACTTTTTTCAAAAGATTATCCATGGCCAAATCCTGTGCCACCACTGTGGATTGGGGAACCTCGGTCAAAACCGGCTGGCGGACAAAGGTAGCGATATTTTTTTTGCGTTTTAAATTCATATCTATCGTGAAGTAAACAACAATCTAGTTCGCTACTGAAAGTGGTTTGTAAGCCGGTGCTGAAAATTGCCCTAGCTCATTTGTCGGAAAAAGCCGAAACAAAACGCGCCCGACAATATATTTACGATCCAGCGCTCCGAAGACTCGAGAATCCGAGGAAGACAACCGGTTGTCACCCAACACAAAAAACTCATTCGGCCCGAGCGTGCGGTCAATATTGCCGTAGGTAATATTGTTGTTAGGCAGATAGCTTTCGTCCAAGGCAATCCCGTTTGGGTTGGCAGCATTGTAGACAGTGACATGTCCATTGTCGATCACTATCCGCTCGTTCGGCAAACCGACTATTCGCTTGATGAAGTATTGGGAGGTGTCATTGGGAAATTTCAAAACAATCACCTCGCCACGTTCCGGCTGACGCAAATGATAGGTCATTTCGTCTATGATCAAATAATTACCGTCCTGAAAATTGGGTCGCATCGAATCGCCAGTCACTACAAACGGTTGAAACAAAAACCACCGCACTGGAATGATAATAGCGACAGCGATGATAAAAACCTTCAAAAAATCAAAAATGAACAAGCCTACCGCCCCTAGAGTACTGCTGGGTTTATTGTGCTCGGGCATTGGGGTTTGCGGCGCGGTATTTTCTGGCATAATTTTATTTGCAAGCGATGGGACTGAATCAAGCCTCTAGCTTTGCTGCCAAAGCCAAGCCATTCAATCAAGATAACGATACCTTTATTTCAAATTTGCTACAGTAAGGTTTACTATAGCACTAAAATAGACTAACTTCAACACCAAAAAAGCGCTATGTAAAACGCGTTTTAAAAAGCTTGGACAACAAAAATCCGTAAATTCATATGGTGGACGCAGCTGGACTCGAACCAGCGACCTCTGCAATGTGAATGCAGCGCTCTAACCAGCTGAGCTATGCGTCCGCATCTTATATGTATGCCTTTGTTCCTTTGTCCAAAAAACCGCGGTTTTTTGGAATTTTTTTGATCACAATTACTATATCAAATTATCGGAAATTTTGATATAATAAAATTCATGCTTGATTCCGTACAATCGCCGCAACACAACCCAGAACCAATCCTGCCGAAAAGGGGTAAATTTCGATTTTGGTTTGCCCTCATCATGCTGATACTCTTAGGCGGCGGGATTTTCGTGGGCAGCCGCTTGGTCATCTTCGCGCAAAAAATAATCGAAACCAAAAACGGTCCTCTCAGCTTTGGTCAGTTATTTCTCGGCTCCGACAAAAAACTCACCGGGGAAGACCAAAAGGAAGTGCATATCCTCCTGATGGGCATCGGGGGCGAGGGCCACGACGGCCCGAACCTGACGGACACGATGATTTTGGCCACTTTGAAGCTGCCGCAAAATTCCCAGGAAAAACTCCAGGTCGGGCTTTTTTCCATCCCCCGCGATCTGGTCGTAAATATACCGGGGCATGATTTCGTAAAAATCAATTCTGCCTTTGCCTACGGCCAACAGGATAATCAAAATCAGGGAGCGGCCCTCGCCACGCAAGCCGTAGAAAACCTCCTTGATATCAAAATTCCCTACTACGGGGTTCTGGATTTTCAAGGCTTCAAAAAAGTCGTGGACGACGTCGGTGGGGTCACGGTGAACGTGGACCGAACTTTTACTGATCGTGAGTATCCGGATGAAAAAAACGGCTATCTCCCACCGGTCACTTTTGAAGCAGGGACACAGACCATGGACGGCGGACGGGCGCTCGAATATGTCCGCTCTCGCCACGGAGACAACGGCGAAGGCACGGATTTTGCCCGCTCCCGCAGACAGGAAAAAATATTGAAAGCTCTGAAAGACAAAATCGTCAACTTGCGCGTCCTGATAAACCTGAATCTCATGGACCAGATCCTCAACGATATTGGTGATCACGTACGGACCAATTTGCAGCCTTACGAGATGAAACGAATTTATGATCTGACTAAAAACGTCAACGATGCCGACATCGCGACCAATTCTCTCGACGTAGAGTCCGGCATCCTTTGCAACCAAATCGACCAGAATACCGGCGCCTATATTTTGGTTCCGTGCACCGGCTTGTCGGACTATAGCGGCATTCGAAATCTATTTGATAGTCAATTTGTCGCCCATTCGTTCTTGCGGGAAAATCCGACCGTAGAAATCCAAAACGCCGGGGGCGACGGACAAATTTTGAAATCGGCCCAAGCCAAAATTTTTCACCCGGACCTCAAAACTACTGTGGGTTTCTATCGCGGCAAGGTCGCGTATACGCAAAGCATCATCTACGATAATACCGGGGGGCAAAAATTGGAAACCTTGCAATATCTCAAAGACCGTCTGGGAATAGGCGTCGCCTCTGGGCCTTTTCCTTTCGCAACTAGCACTCAAAATCCGGATTTCGTCATCATCCTGGCTAAAAATTTATAGCTTGAAAAAAATGAAATTGATCGTCGGATTAGGCAATCCTGGAAAAAAATACCAACAGACTCGGCATAATGTTGGATTTCGGGTTGTCGAGCGGCTTGGCTTAGAAAAAGGGGTAAAATTTTATTCAGAACCAAAGTTCAAGGCCAATATTGCCTTACTGACTTCCGAGCCGGAAAAAGTCAGACTGGTACAGCCGTTGACCTACATGAATGCATCCGGAGAAGCAGTGTCCGATCTCAAAAAATACTACAAATATTCGGACGAAGATATCGTCGTAGTTCATGACGATATAGATTTGCCTTTGGGAAAGATCCGGGTTTCCAAAGGGGCCGGAACGGCGGGACACCGCGGCATAGAATCAATTTTGGGACAAATGGATAAGTCAAAACTGAACCGCATAAGAATTGGTATCGAAAATAGAAAAACTCGTCGCGAGATACCCACTGAAATTTACGTCCTGCAAAAATTTACCGCAGCCGAAGAAACAATATTTGAAAATAAAATCATTCCCCTGGCTATAGCGGAAATCAAAAAGTTCTTATCAAAAAACGAAACTCCACAATAACTTGTGGAGCAGAGTCCGCCTTGAGCGGATAGTGCCCTGTTACCTACCAGCGAGCGTAAGCCCCTACTGGATAAACCAGTCCTGACTTAACTTGACGGTTACTCATCAGCTCTAGGAGGGATGAAACTGACTTTGGCCACTCGAAGGTAGGTAGTAAAGCACTATCAGAGAGATATGTTAGCAGTTTTGGGCAGGATTGTCAAGAGATGAACAAAGAGCACATCTATTTTAACGCTTTCAACCAGGTCGGCCAAATCGGTTCGGTCCGGTTTCGCAAACTCCTGAATCATTTCCCGGACATGGAAACAGCCTGGCGCGCCCCTATGGGTGAATATTTGAGAGCTGGGCTGGAGGAGCCGATAGTCCAAAAAATCCTGGAAATCAAGACGCAAATCGAGCCGGAAGCCGAATTTGAAAAATTGCTTAAAAAAGCCGTCACGCTCCTGACTTATCCGGAAGAGAGCTACCCGAAACTGCTCAAAGAAATCCCCAATCCGCCGATGATTTTGTATATCTTAGGGACGATTCAGGCCAAAGACGAGATGGCAGTCGCGGTAGTCGGGAGCCGCAAATTCAGCCAGTACGGCCAACAGGTGACGCAGGACATCGTGCGCGACCTGGTGCGCGCCAACATTACTGTTGTTTCCGGTTTAGCTCTCGGCATTGACGCACTCGCTCACCGCACTGCCGTCGAGTTTGATGGGCGGACCGTGGCAGTGCTGGCCTGCGGCATTGACTCGATCTACCCGGCCAACAACCGCGTGATTGCCGACAAAATTTTGCAAGGCCACGGCGCCATCATCTCCGAGTTTCCTCTCGGCACCCCCCCGCTCAAACACCATTTCCCCCACCGCAACCGGATCATCTCCGGCCTGTCTCTGGGCACGGTGGTGATCGAAGCCGCGCTTGATTCCGGCGCGCTGATCACCGCCCAGCATGCCCTGGAACAAAATCGCCAGGTATTTGCTGTCCCAGGGTCAATCTACAATCCCGCTTCCGCTGGGCCGAATAACCTCCTCAAAATGGGGGCTAAACCAGTGACGGCGGCAACAGACATTCTTGAGGATTTGAATCTGGGACATTTACAACAGGAATTGCTCACTGAAGAAATAGTCGGCGACAATGAAGACGAGCAAAAAATCCTCGCCATCCTCACCCGCGTACCCCAACATTTTGACCAAATCACCCAACTAGTGAGCTTGCCCGCTGCCACAGTCGCCGCTAGTTTGACCATCATGGAAATGAAAGGCAAGGTCCGCAACCTCGGTGCCAATCAATATATCAAGCCTAGATAAAAAAACGGTTTTGTTTTTGCTGGCCCTCTTTGGCGCCGGCATTTTTTGGTTCAACCAAGCCTCCGCGCCGGCTGCGCGACCTTCCTCAAATTTACCACTGGCTGCTGAAACGCCGCGCCGTACCACAGTGCTCTTGACTGGCGATATTATGCTGTCGCGGAACGTGGGTGCCAAAATAGATGCCGCAAACAATCCCAGTCTGCCATTTCAAAATCTGCAGGATAACTTACAAATTGCTAGCCTGACTTTTGGCAATCTGGAGTGCCCGCTCTCGGAAAACCCCAATCCTTTGGGTGAAGGGCTGGTATTTCGCTGCCTCGCACGATTTGTTACAGGCCTCGTCACTGCGGGATTTGATGTCCTCTCGACTGCCAACAATCACGCCCTCGATCAGGGAGAAAAAAATGTAGACTACACCATCGACTATCTCGCTTCCCAAAATATTTTGCCAGTAGGCACTGGCCATGACTTTGCCGAAGCGCATGCCGGACAAATCCTGCCGCGCAATGGAATCAAGTTTGGCTTTCTGTCCTATAGCTACACAGCGCTCAATGATGGCGGCAAAAGCACTAACCCAAAAATCGCTGACTTCAATGACACCCCACAAATGCAAAAAGACGTGGCTGCCCTGAGGGAGCGCACCGACATTGTCATCGTGAATATGCATGCCGGGATTGAGTACACCAGACTCCCAACGCCAACGCAGATTAAATTCGCCCATGCCGCGATTGATGCTGGCGCTGACGTAGTGGTGGGCGAACACTCGCACTGGATCCAAAATATCGACACTTACCAAGGCAAACCGGTTTTCTACGGCCTAGGGAATTTTGTGTTTGACCAGTCCTGGAGTGAGGAGACTAAAGAAGGCCTGACCGTGAAACTGAATTTCCAGGGCAAGCAACTCCAGTCCGCTGACTTGCTGCCAGTGATAATCGAAAATAATTTTCAACCACGGCCAGCGACTGCAAAAGAAACGCAGGCGATTTTACAGAAAATCAGCGCGACTTCGACCATAATCAATTTCTGATTTGCAAACTTGCTGGTTTGGAATTATTATCAAAGTGTCCACTTAGCAAAGCTATGATTCACGTCAACAACGCCAATTTAATTTTTACCATCTCCTACAGTACGGGTCGGGCAAATCGTTTGCTTTGCTGAAGTCGGTTTCTTGAACTTGGGGCCGACTTCGGTCGGCTTTTTTTTATTAGCTTTAATTTTCCAACAAAATGAACAAAATACTCAATCATAATCTAATTTGGCCTGCTGTATTCATAGCTGCCTCAATCGCCGCCTCCTTCATCCGCTTCACGCCATTCCTAGTTGGCAAACTCAATTTCACGATGTTTGATCTCTACGCGCCGATCGCGGGCGGATTATTTGGCTCAACACTCGGGGCACTGACAGTATTTTCCACAGCACTTATGAACCTCATAATCCAACACGCTTACAACCCTGCTGCGTTCTTGCATCTGATTCCCGTCATCTTCGGTGCCTGGTATTTTGGCACGAACAAAAAATTGATAGCCCTAGTTCCCCTGCTGGCAATCCTGGCTTTTTGGGTCCATCCCATCGGCCGCGCAGCCTGGTATTACCCCCTGTTGTGGATTATTCCTGTGCTATGTGTGTTCTTCAAAGACCGCTCCGTGATAGCCAATGCTTTGGGAGCAACCCTCACCTCACACGCGGTGGGCGGGGTTTTATGGTTGTTTTTCTTCTCGCCGCCGCCTGCATTCTGGGTGAGTTTGATCCCGGTAGTGATAATAGAGAGACTGATATTCACGGCGGTTTCCGTCATAATGTATGCACTAGTCAAAAAAGGCATTCAAATTCTGAAATTATATAAATTATCAACGATCAAGTAAGATAAACTCATATGAAATTCATCAAGGTTAAAACCCGGGTGATGCGGCCGCCGAAAGATGACATCTATCAAGTGATTGATCAGTCTCTCCCAAAGCTGCGCGAGGGTGATATCTTGGTCATCACTTCCAAAGTCTTGGCCATTCACCAGGGCCGCTGCGTAAAAATCCGAGACGGCTCGGACCAAGAAAAAAACCGCCTCATCATGACAGAGGCGGAGCGGTTCATTCCGTCGAAAAAAACCGCTTATGGTCACGTCCACCTCACCATCAAAAACCACACATTCATAGCTGATGCCGGCATAGACAAAAGCAATGGCAACGGGTATTACATCCTGTGGCCGCGGAACTTGCAAAAACTCATCCGGGAAATCAGGCAGTATCTCAAAAAACGATTCAAACTCAAAAAATTGGGAGTTATCGTCGTAGACAGCCATCTTATCCCGATGCGGGCAGGCATAGTCGGCATAGCCGTTGGTTTTTACGGGCTACATCCACTCATCGACTATCGGGGCCAGCCGGATATTTTCGGCCGTAAACTCGAGGTCACACGCTCGAATATTGTCGATTCTTTGGCAGCAATCAGCGTGCTCCTGATGGGCGAGGGCAACGAACAAACGCCCATACTCATTATCCGTAGCGCTAATTTCATCCGTTTCACTGACAAAAACACTTATAAACAGCTCATCTTCCCCCTGGCTGAAGACATCTTTTACCCGATCCTCAAAGCCTATCGGCGCAACAAAAGATTTGACAAAAAAACAAAACTGCAGTAAAACTTAGGCTTATGAGTAAACTTGTTATAGTAGAAAGTCCAACCAAAGCTAAAACCATTAGCAAATTTTTGGGCAAGGAGTACAAAGTAGAATCCTCCTACGGTCATATTCGCGATTTACCCAAAAGCAAGATGGGGATTGATATCAAAAACGATTTTGCGCCGGAATACGTCATCCCGAAAGAAGCGCAAAAACGCGTGACCGCCCTCAAAAAACTGGCCAAGGCCGCTCCGGAGGTCATCCTCGCCACTGACGAAGACCGCGAAGGCGAAGCGATTGCCTGGCACTTGCGCCAAGCTTTGGATTTGTCAGAACAGAAATCCCATAGGATCGTGTTCCACGAGATCACGAAATCCGCCATTGAAGAAGCGCTCAAAAATCCCCGCCAAATTGACGAAAAGTTGGTGGATGCGCAGCAGGCTAGGCGCATCCTGGACCGGTTGGTCGGCTACGAACTTTCCCCTTTCCTCTGGAAAAAGGTCAAACGCGGCCTCTCGGCTGGCCGCGTGCAATCTGTAGCTTTGCGTCTTGTCGTTGAGCGGGAAAGAGAAATCGAAAAATTCAAATCCCAGGAATACTGGAGCATCGAGGCCAAACTCAAAAAAGAGGATGATCCGGAAACGCAGGCCTTTGTGGCAAAACTCTCTCAAATTGACGGCAAGGGTGTGAAAAAATTTGATATTGGCACCGCGACTGAGGCGCAAAAAATCGTAAACGCTTTGGCAGATGCCGCTTATCGAATCACTGACATCACGGAAAAAGAAGCGCGGCGCTTTCCCGCTGCTCCATTTACGACCTCAACGTTGCAGCAGGAAGCTGGGCGCAAGCTCGGCTTTTCCGCTAAACAAACCATGATGGTAGCCCAGCAGCTTTATGAAACTGGCTACATTACTTATATGCGCACTGACTCGGTCAATCTCGCCGAACAAGCTTTGCGGCAAGCGCAAGAAGTCATTGTCAAAAAATTCGGTCGAAACTACGCCCTCGCCTCACCGCGCCGCTACAAAACGAAAAGCAAAGGCGCCCAGGAAGCGCACGAAGCCATCCGCCCCACTGACCTGGCGCAAGAACCAGAAATTTTGGAAGGCGGCCTTGAACCAAAACAAGCCAGACTCTACGACCTTATCTGGAAACGCACACTCGCCAGCCAAATGGCTGAAGCGGTTTTTGATCAAACCGCAGTTGATATCGCTGCCCTGCCTGCCGGCAGGCAGGTGGACGCAAAATATCTTTTCCGCGCCACTGGCCAAGTCGTCAAATTTGAGGGATTCATAAAAGTCTACACCGAGGGCCGCGATGAAGAAGAAACAGATGAACTGCCAGAAGGCCAACTGCCCAAACTGGAAAAAAATGAGACTTTGGAAAAATTGACTCTCGACCCCAAACAACATTTTACCGAACCGCCCCCGCGCTACACGGACGCTACCTTGGTAAAAACGCTCGAAGAATACGGCATTGGCCGCCCGTCCACCTACGCCCCGACCATCTCGACCATCATCGAACGCGGCTATGTGAACCGGCAGGAACGAAAATTTTATCCTACTGATATCGGTCTGGTGGTCAATGACATGCTGGTGGAAAATTTCCCGGAAATTGTCGATTACCAGTTCACGGCCCAAATGGAAAAAGAGCTTGATGATATTGCTGAAGGGCAGCTCAAGTGGCAACCAGTTATCAAAAAATTCTACACCCCTTTCAAATCACATCTCGAAGAAAAACAAGAGACAGTTGAGAAACATGTGGAAATGACTGACATCCCCTGCCCCATCTGCGGCAAACCCATGGTCAAAAAATTTGGCCGGTTCGGCGCTTTCCTAGCCTGCTCTGATTACCCGAATTGCAAAGGCACCAAACCGTTGCCGGCTGACGAAGCGATCCAGAAAAAACTCGAAGCAGAAAATGCTGGCAAAACTTGCCCGGAGTGTGGGCAGGGCCAGCTGGTGGTCAAACGCGGCAAATTCGGCTATTTCCTCGGCTGCAACCGATATCCCGAATGCAAATACATCGGCAAGATCGAAAAAAAGACTGGCGTGACTTGTCCGAAATGCAATCAGGGCGAGATCGTGGAAAAACGGACCCGCAAGGCGCGCACATTCTGGGGTTGCAACCGATATCCCGAATGCGATTACGCAACCTGGAAATACCCGGTAGCTGAGAATAAAGAAATAAAAACGGAAGAGAAATAAAAAATTGGGGTGGCGAGGCCAGAGGCTTCGCCACCCGTTTGTCACTGAATTTGTGTGAGTTGTTCGACCGGATAGGCCGTCGGACAAATTCCAGTAAAACAACTGGTACAAAATTCTTGGGGTTTACTTGCTAGGGCTTTCAACATTCCTTGGAGACTGAGGTAACCTAAGGTGTTAGCCTGGATATATTTCCGCACCGCCTCCGGCGTCGGCTTACTGTAGGCAATCAGCTCCTCGCTCGTGGGGGTATCAATCCCCCAAAAGCAAGGACTGATGATCGGCGGAGAGCTGACTCGGAAGTGAACCTCGGTGGCTCCAAACTGCCGAACTAGTCGGACGATTTGCCGGCTGGTCGCCCCCCGGACAATCGAATCGTCAACCAAGACTACTCGCTTACCTTTGATTGCGTAACGCAACGGATTGAGTTTCAACCGAATGGTTTCGTCTCGCTCAGCGTCGTCAGGATTAATGAAGGTCCTGCCGACGTAATGGTTACGCACCAGACCTTGCGGAACGAAGCGAATTCCCAACTGTTGAGCATACCCGTCTGCTGCCGGAACTCCTCCGTCGGGAACCGGTATGACCACATCTGCGCTCGCGGGTTGCTCCCGGGCGAGCTCGCGACCAAGCTGCTCCCGAGACTCGTAAACCTGACGACCAAAAACCAAACTATCTGGTCTGGAAAAATATACGTGCTCGAAAATACAACGCGCCAGGTGTGGGGCTTTGGCCAAATACTTGGATTGGGGAACGCCTGGACCAATTTCCAAAATTTCTCCTGGTTCCAGTTCCCGAACCCGTTCTGCGCCAATCAGGTCGAGCGCGCAGTCTTCGGAAGACAGCACGTACGAGCCTTCATACCGCCCCAGCCACAATGGTCGGAAATGGTAGGGATCACAAACCCCGTAGATTGAATCTCCGTGCATGATGACTAGAGCAAATGCACCCTCCACCGTGGTCAGCGCATAGTAAAGTGCTTCCGAAAAACTCGAGCAGCCAGAGTGGGCAATTAGCTGGAGTATAACTTCGGAGTCACTCTCGGTTACAAAGGCAGCTCCTTTTTCTCGCTCCAATTTTTGCCGCAGAAATCCGGCATTAGTCAAGTTTCCGTTGTGGGCAAGTGAGACTTCGCCGTAGACTGTATGTGTAGTCAAAGGCTGAGCGTTTTTTTTGCAACTGCTTCCGGCAGTAGAATAGCGCGTGTGGCAGATGCAAAACATGCCATCAAGTCCGTGCAGCACCTCAGTGGTAAAAACGTCGGCCACAAGACCGGTACCTTTAATTTCACAAAAACCCTTGCCCGCTCCGAAGCCAAAGGTTTGACCAGCGCTTTCCTGGCCTCTGTGTTGAAGACCAAATAACAACCGTTCGCCGAGTCGCGCAGCACGCGGATGATTGTGCACCCCTGCAATTCCGCACATTTTTATATTATCCCCCTTTGAGTTGTCAAGCATTTCATTATAACAGATATAAAAAGAAGGGCGAGAACTACAGTAGTTCCCGCCCAGACACAACACACCAGATATCCGTTAATACCAAGGGATGACTGCCGCCTCTCCGGGAGAAGGTCAATTGGGTAAAGGGTAAATATCCTGGCTTTTCCACCTTTCGCCGCAGCAGCAAACATATATTCCGCTGCCGCAGTCTCGGACGGGATGTGTGTCAATCCCGACCTTATGGACAAGCAGATGGCCCCGGCCGCAAGGATTGTTCAGGACAAAAACCTCTGGATGTCTAGTTGGCCGCAACTCTGGATTCACGGTTTCACCTCCTCTCAGGCGAGTCGGGCATCCCGGCCGTGGGTACAAAATAGATACTTCTCTCACGGCGCACGGGAGGCGCGGCGCCCAGTCTGGGTTTGTCGGCAGGGTTGACCGGGTCGGAAACACGGGACTTCTGTGGTAGTTCAAACTCTACAGGCTCGAATTCTACTCCGGGCCAAAGTGGACTGACCTCACGCACTCGTGAATTCGGTCCTTTCGGCTGGTAAAATCCTCCGCACATATAGAATCCTCCTTAAGGATTTTTTAGGTTCAATCCGGAATCAACTCTTGCTGTCAATTCCAGAACAAAACCCAAAAACGCTTACATAAAAAAACCTGACCCTTGCGGGCCAGGTTTTCGTTTTTGATTTTTGCTAATAGGCTATCCCCTTAGGCAAAACAAAATTCACCTGAACCCGTGTCAGAGTCTCGGAAATAGAACCAAAAAGAATTGTTCAGATGTATGTTCATGATAAAAGGATTATATAAGCACTTTATAAATATGTCAAGAAAACCCGGGCTTTTATTATCGGCTCAAGTCTGATATCCTTTTAAATCAGGGTTTTTCCAGCGAAGCACGCCTCAAACTGCGACCCAAGCCATGAGAGAGGAGATAACGGCTATCTCTCAAAAACTCCAACGCCTTCTTAACGCATATCTTGACCAAGATATTGAGCAAGAAAACTACCGCTCCGAGAAGGCAGAGCTTCTCTCCCGTAAGAAGTCGTTGGAGGAGAAAATCGCCAATCTCAAGAGAGGCTCTATCGCTTGGCTCGAACCAATGCGAGAGTGGATAAAAGATGCCTCATTGCTTACCGAAACGGCAACCAATGACGACCTAAGTCATAAAAAGGTATCCCTCCAAAAAATCTTCGGCTCGAACCTCTTTCTTAAAAACCGTCTTATTGAATTTATCCCCACGCCACCTTACGCCGCGCTCCGCGCGGCACGCAAAAATTTCTCTGAAAATGAGTTAAGTTCTTTGTTTGTGGGTCGGGTGGGAATCGAACCCACGACCGTTGGCTTAAAAGGCCACTGCTCTACCGACTGAGCTACCGACCCACGCGTGATTTACGAGCTGCGATTTGTAAAAACCGCTTTAGCAGTTTTCTTCAATCTCTACTCGAATCCCGCTTTCCCCAAAAAATCTTTTACTTTTCGGGGACCCAATAAACACCTGCTTATTATAAAGGGCTTGCTTAAAAACTTCAATCCTTGCTATCCCACTTCCTGATTCGCCTTGCGCCCCAGTATCAAAAGCAACGCCACTGGCGCCAACGCCCAATAAAATAGAGCATTAGCGCCGGCAAAGAGTTGGTTGGTAACGACAGCAAAATGTCTAGTGACTTGGTGCGGTAGGAAGGAAACAATCACTGCTGTCAAAAAACCGCTTTGCGACAGGGCCAAAAAAATCGAAGGGATAATCCCAAAAGTCTCTGACCCCACTGGGGATTGAAAAATTACTCGCGATAGCACCCAAAAAATCAGCACAAACAGAATGCTGAAAACCAGCAGCTTGAACGTATAGATTTCCTGAAACCCAAATCGTTGGGCCAAAGCCAGGGAAAGAAACGGGGCATATTGTACCAAAACCCAAGCCATGTAGGTCCCTACCAGCATGGGAATGAGCTTGCCCCGAGTCACGAACAGCAGGGTATAGACAATGGTAGCAATCAACAGAAACAACAAAATCAGCAGGTCTCCTGAGCCTAGTCCCAAATACAGGAAATTTCCCACGCCATCCAAAATTTTCATGAAATTTCAGCTACTGCGGCGATTATAAATTGTCTTTGACTCGTTTCCAAAAGCTTTGCTCGATTTGCACACTCTCCCCCCCCTCTTCCGCAAGTTTCTGCAAAAGCTCTTTTTCTTTGCGGGTCAGCTTGGTGGGTGTGACCACGCGCACGGTCACCAGATGATCGCCGCGTTTGTTGCTCTCAAGATACGGCACACCTTTGTCCTTTAAGCGTAAGATTTTGCCGGTCTGGGTTCCAGGGGGAATTTTCAAATCAACCTGACCGTCGACAGTATTCACTTCGACTTTGCCGCCCAACGCGGCCTGATAAAAACTGACGGGGATGTCCGAGCGAATATCAAAACCTTCTCTGCTAAACTCGGGATGCGACCGGACTTTTATCAAAAGATACAGATCGCCGGGCTTACTGCCTCGATACCCGGCTTCGCCTTCGCCCGTGAGCTTGATGCGCTGATCGTCGTCGATGCCGGGAGGGATGACGACATCCACTTGCTTGTTCATTCTTTTGACGCCCCGCCCGTGACAATTGCTGCATGTTCGTTCCGGCATCTTGCCAGTTCCTTCGCACTGATCGCAGACCCGGGCTTGCTGAAAACTGCCCAAAACCGTACGCCTATGTTCTATGATTTGCCCGCTGCCGTGGCACTTCGGGCAAGTAATAATCTTGCTGCCGACTTCTGCCCCGCTGCCGTTGCAGACCGGACAAGTGTCCAGCTTTTCCAGAGTTAACTGTTTTTCCGCGCCAAACACGCTGTCCAAAAAATCAATAGTGAGCGTCATTTCCAAATCTATGCCTTGGCGGCGGCGGGGTTGCCGGGGGGTGCCGAAAATATCCGAAAAAATGTCCCCGAAATCAAATTCTATGTTCGAAAAAGGCCCACGCGAATAATTCTGGCCGGGACCGCGCATAAAATCAGAAAAATCGTTGAACCCGCTGAAACCGCCGAACCCGGGCTGGCCTTGGGCGCGGGCCTGTTCAAAAGTCTGACCGTACTGATCATACTGGCCGCGCTTGGTATCGTCGGAGAGAACTTCGTAAGCTTCATTGATTTCTTTGAATTTCTCCGCCTCGCCGCCGCCTTTGTCCGGATGATGCTGCTGCGCCAAACGGCGATACGCCCTTCTGATTTCGTCTTTGGACGCGCTCTTGCCGACTCCTAAAACATCGTAATAATTTTGGGCCATACTATTTATCCTGACTTCTCAGGAGCGGTCAACTTTGCACCTGTTGTTTAATCAAATTTTTCTCCAAATCGCAAAAATCCGTGATCACATCCGGAGGGCGCTGGTGCTTGACGTCACCCAGCTCGACGAACTCGTTCATAAGGCAGCCGGTTTGGATATTATGCTGCAATCCTAATTGATGGCCAAATTCGTGTAGAGAAGTGGACTCTTCATAACTAGACAAAAGATTTGAATTTTCGTCAGTCAAATCCCGCAAGGCGTCGCCGAACAAAACAATTCCATACTCCTGATAAGTCAGCCCCAACAAACTGGGATGATCTTTGTCACGGCTCAAATACATCAGATAAACTACGGCAGTATCCCCTGAGGTAAAAAAAGTTTGGTACTGCCTCGGGATGGCTTGAATCTGCTCATCAGTCAGAGTCCGCTCATAAGAAATATCGCGATCAGAGATAATATACGACGTCGGTTTTCCGGTGACTTCCTGGATATGTTTGGCGAGATTATCCAATGCGTCCAGACGAGTGTCCAGAGCGGTCATTAGGTCAACCTCAATCAAAATTTTCTTGTAATGCCGGCCGAGATAATCTGTCTGGCCGTCACCGTCATAATGGAGACTCAAAATCTGCCGCAGCGGCTGATATTTATCAAACCAGGCCCGCAAATGCTGGTTGAAATAATCAGTTTGCGGGCCGCGGGCTTCATTTTTGAGCCAAACAAATCCGAACGACAGAACGATCACCGACAACAAAAAGACAATTACTAGCGTCCTTTTCATTTCTTCTCCTCAAACTGGGCGTCCTCTGGCTTTTCGTCCGACTTTTTCTCCTGCTTGCCCTGATCGGCGGCCTTGCCCGTCTGGGCCTGATTCTGATACATAGCAGCTCCCACCTTTTGAATTTCCTGACTGATAGCGTCCATCTGCTTTTTGATAACATCGACATCGCTCCCGTCTTTGGCCTTTTTTAGTTCGGCCACTTTGCCTTCCAAACCAGTCTTGGTGGCAGCGTCGACTTTGTCGCCAGCATCCTTCAGGGTCTTTTCCACCACGTGAATGAGCTGATCAGCTTGGTTTCTCGCTTCAATCAGTTCCCGGCGCTTCCGGTCTTCCACGGCATGCGCCTCGGCTTCCTTGCGCATCCGTTCGATTTCCTCTTTCGAAAGATTGGAAGAACCGGAAATGGTAATGTTTTGCACTTTACTCGTGGCTTTGTCTTTGGCCGTGACTGTCAAAATCCCATTGGCGTCAATCTCAAAGGTCACCTCGACTTGCGGCACGCCTCTGGGCGCGGACGGAATGCCGTCGAGAATAAACCGCCCCAAAGATTTATTGTCAGTCGAAAGCGGCCGCTCACCTTGCAAAATATGAATCTCGACCGAAGTCTGGTTATCCGCGGCGGTGGAAAATACCTGCGACTTTGAAGTCGGAATTGTCGTATTGCGCTCAATCAGCGGCGTGGCCACCCCGCCCATGGTCTCTATCCCCAGGGTCAAGGGAGTCACATCCAAAAGCAAAACATCCTTGACCTCACCGCCAAGCACGCCGGCTTGCACTGCCGCCCCCTTGGCCACGGCTTCCATCGGGTCCACGCCGCGTTCCACTTTTTTGCCCAAAAAATCCTCGACGAATTTCTGGACGATCGGCATGCGTGTGGGACCGCCGACCATCAGGACTTTGTCGATGTCTGTGGGGGAAAGCTTCGCATCCGCCAAAGCTTGCTGCACCGAGCTCCGGCAACGCTCCACGATCGGCTTGACCAATTCTTCGAGCTTGGCGCGGGTAATTTTCATGGTTAAGTGTTTCGGCCCCGACGCGTCAGCGGTAATGAACGGCAGATTTATCTCCGTTTCCAGAGTGGTAGACAGCTCAATCTTGGCTTTTTCCGCCGCTTCCTTGAGCCGGTTGAAAGCGATTTTGTCCGCACGGACATCAATGCCGGATTGTTTTTTGAATTCGGCCGCAATGTAATCCATCAAGACACTGTCCATGTCAGTGCCTCCCAGATGAGTGTCGCCCGAAGTGGAAATGACTTCAAAAACGCCCTGACCAAAATCCATGATAGTGACATCCAAAGTGCCACCGCCAAAATCAAAAACCAAAATCTTTTGTTCGCCTTGGGCTTTATCCAAGCCGTAGGCGAGAGCGGCGGCCGTCGGCTCGTTGATAATGCGGATGACCTCCAGCCCGGCAATTTCGCCGGCGTTCTTGGTGGCTTGGCGCTGGGCGTCGTCGAAATAAGCAGGCACGGTGATGACTGCTTTTTGAATCGGCTCCCCCAGATAAGCCTCGGAGTCTTTTTTGATTTTTTGCAAGATGAATGCGGAAATTTGCTCGGGCGTATATTCTTTATCAGCTAGTTTGATTTTCTCTTTGGTGCCCATCTTCCGTTTGACCGCATAGGCCGTGCCTTCGGGATTGGTCACAGCCTGCCGACGGGCCGGCTCACCGACCAGAAGCTCTCCGTCACGCGTGAGCGCCACGTAAGACGGAAACGCTTTGCCGCCCCCGACAGTCGTACCTTCCGCGGACGGAATGATGACTGGCTTGCCACCTTCGAGCACCGCTGCTGCGCTATTGCTGGTTCCGAGATCAATACCAATGATTTTTGCCATATAAGTTACTCCTTTCCTTTGGCCACTTTGACTTTGCTGGGCCTGATTACTTTATCATTTAATTTATAACCACTTTGGATTTCTTCAATGATGATCCCCGCTTCCTGATCCGCTTCCAGATGCTCGACCGCTTCATGAAACCGGGGGTCGAATTTTTCTCCCACACTTTTGATTTTCTCCACTCCCATCTCCAGCAAGACTTTCTCCAGCTGCTGGACGATCTTGACCACACCTTCGGACCACAGCTGATAGCGTTCATCTTTGGGGGAATGAAATAGAGCTTGCTCCAGGCTTTCCAGAGTTGGGAGGATCTTGACGACCGTGACTTCCTGAGCAAATTGCAAAAGCTCCTGATCCTCTTTTTCCCGGCGTTTCTTGTAATTTTCAAAGTCTGCAGCCGTGCGTTTCCAGGAATTCAAATACTCCTCGGCCTTGCGCTTGTATTCAGCTAATTCTGCCTCCACGGATTTGTTTTGTTCTCCGGTCATACCTTCAAATTATGCAAATGAACCAAAAAATATACCCCGAGCCCGCTGGATAACAATTTGGAAATATATTCCAAGAGACTGATATTTCTGGCGTATTTCATCCGTTTCGGCCCGACTATGCCGATCACCCCATGCTGCCCGCCAGGTAAATTGACTTTGGTCACCACTAGGCTGAAATCCGAAGCCAACGGGATAGGAGCTTCCTTGCCAATAAAGGTTTCGACTTTCTGGAAATCCTTTTTTATCAAAGTCTTGCTGTGAGTATCCAATTCTTCGAGAAACCGAGCCAACTCCTTGAGCTCATCCCGTTGCACGTCTTGTTCCATGACTTTAGCCAGGCCACTGGTAGAAACGCTCTCCGGCAAAAGGGCAAAAGCCGCGCCCTGGGCTTGGTCTGACAAAAGTTTGCTGATACTGTGCCCCAGCTCCAGGTACTGACCTTTGAGACGAACCAATTCTTGACGCAACCGCTGCTGTTCGAGGGTGCTCAACTCCAAATGGCGCATGAGCTTGTTCACAAAATACCGATAGCCCTGGTCAGTCGGCACGCGGCCGGCCGAGGTGTGCGGCTGGGTAATAAATCCGACTTTTTCCAAAGCTTTCATTTCATTGCGTACTGTCGCTGAACTGACATCCAGGCGGTATTTTTCCGCCAGGTCTTCTGACCCGACTGGCTCGCCTTTTTGACTGTATTCTTTGACAATGGCGGCCAAAATTTGCCCTTGTCTGCTGGTAATTTTTTCCATATCTATCCCTAATTATACTTTTAGCACTCAAGTGTGTCAAGTGCTAAAAATCCCGTTTACAAACGGCTCGGACTTTGCTACAATCGGTTGTCAGACATGTTGCGCCATAAGGAGGAACATCATATGTTCAAGTGGCTAGTTGGAGCTGGGACGTTGACTCTGGGTCTGGTGCTCACAGCATGCTGGCTCCAAATTCGTATCAACCAGCTGAACCGCAAGGTGGGACAAAGCCTCACTGGGGCTGATCCAGCACTAACTGAACGCAGCCTTTCTCTCGAGAAAAAACGCCGATTTTCTTTCTGGTTAGCTCTGGGCGTTGCGGCTATTACCGCAATTGTGTTTGTGGTGATGACTCTGCACGATCAGCATTTCTTTTGAATTCTGTTCGGACAACGGCCAATCGGGCACGAAAAGGCAGCTTCCCGCATTCAAGGAGGCTGCCTAATTTTTTTATCTAGGCTCCTAGGCTCTACAAAATCTTTTTCAAATACTGACCAGTATAGGACTTTTTGACCGATGTCATTTCCTCCCATCTACATGATAATTGACTTTGCCCCGGAGTTATGATATCTTTATTCTCGAACTAAATAAGGAGGAACACATACCATGTTGAATCTATTTCAGCTTCGGTATCTGCTGGTAGATCTGGGGGCTCCATTGCTGGCCATAGCTGTCGTACTATTTATTATTGCACAACGTGTTCACAAAGAGCTCTACAAACCGGCTCTCACTCGCGACCAACTTGGCCAGAACTTGAAGCGTTATCAATCCTACGTTCGTGCGTCGCTGCTTTTCTTCCTGGCTGGCGCATTCTGCCTAACTGTGGAGTTCGCCCTTCTTAAAGGATTGAGGTAGACTCCTTCAGCACCGCCTAAGATGCAAACCACCGCGTTCCCAGAATAGGATCGCGGTGGTCATTTTTTTTCGAAATGTTATAAAATCTTTTTCAAGTACTGACCAGTATAAGATTGTTTCACGCGGGCGACTTCCTCGGGCGTGCCCTGAGCGAGCAGTTTGCCCCCTTTGTCCCCGCCTTCCGGCCCGAGATCAATAATCCAGTCCGCATATTTGATCACGTGCAAATTGTGCTCGATCACCACTACGGTATTGCCTTTATCAACAAGCTTGGTGAGCACGTCGAGTAATCGCTTCACGTCATCAAAATGCAAACCAGTAGTCGGCTCGTCCAGAATATAAAGCGTCTTGCCGGTTTGGGTGCGCGACAGTTCAGTGGCGAGTTTGATCCGCTGCGCCTCCCCCCCGGACAGGGTCGTGGCAGACTGGCCCAAGTGCATATAGCCCAGACCGACCAGGGACAACACCTCGAGTTTGCGAAAAATCACCGGCACGTTGCGGAAAAATATTCGCGCTTCGTCCACGGTCATCTCCAGAACATCGGCAATGGTTTTGCCTTTGTAATGGATGTCGAGGGCTTCTTTATTGTAACGCTTGCCTTTGCATTCTTCGCAGACCACATAAACATCGGGTAAAAAATGCATTTCGATTTGGATCACGCCATCCCCGGAACAGACCTCGCACCGCCCGCCTTTGACGTTGAAGGAAAACCGACCCGACTGGTAGCCGCGAATCTTGGCTTCCTGCGTGGAGGCAAACAAATCCCGAATGTAAGTAAACACGCCCGTATAAGTGGCCGGGTTAGACCGGGGCGTCCGGCCGATAGGGCTCTGGTCGATATTGATGACTTTATCGATGTTATCCAGTCCCAAAATTTTCTTGTGCTCGCCGGGTGAATCTTTGGCATTATAAAAGTACGAGGACAGGGCTTTGGCCAAAATATCATTGAGCAAAGTCGATTTGCCCGAGCCCGACACGCCGGTTAGGCAAATAAACTTGCCCAAAGGAATTTCCACGTCCACATTCTGCAAATTGTGCTCAGCAGCCCCAATAATGCTCAATTTGCGGCCGTTTCCCGGCCGCCGTCGCAGCGGCACAGGAATCGTCTCCAATCCTGCCAGATAACGGCCAGTCAGGGAAGTGTGGTTTTTTTTGAGATCAGCCGGCGTCCCAGCTGCCACCACCTCGCCTCCGTGTTTACCCGCCCCCGGACCAATATCCACGACCCAATCAGCCGCCAAAATGGTTTCCTCGTCATGTTCCACCACAATCACGGTATTGCCCAGATCCCGCAGACTCTTGAGAGTCTCCAAAAGTCTGGCGTTGTCGCGCTGGTGCAGGCCAATTGACGGTTCGTCAAGAATATAGAGCACGCCGGTCAGACCGGAGCCGATCTGAGTCGCGAGCCTGATCCGCTGCGCTTCGCCGCCCGAGAGCGTGCTGGCGGTCCGGTTGAGAGTTAAATATTCCAAGCCCACGTTTTGCAAAAATCGCAAACGGGCGCGAATTTCTTTGAGAATCTGCCGGGCAATTTTTTTGTCCTTCTCGGAAAGCTTTTTCTCCAAATTTTCAAAAAATATTTCCAAGCTACCGACATTCATCTCGGACACGTCCATAATCGATTTCTCATCCACAGTTACCGCCAAAACCTCTGGCCGCAAGCGCTTGCCCTGGCAGGTCGGACAAATTTTCAGACGCATATACTGCTCAATCTCGGAACGCATATAGTCAGAATCAGTCTCGTGGTAACGGCGCGTCAGATTGGGGATAACGCCCTCGAATGTGGTATTGTGGTCGTCCAAATAAATTTGTTTGTCGCCCGAACCGTTCAACACGATGTCAATCTGTTTGACCGATAAATTCTTCACCGGCACAGTCGTGGAAAAATCATAAGCCGTACCCACGGCTTCCAAAATCCGATCGTACCAAGATAACCGGGCGGTGGTCTTGCTCCACGGCCGGATGGCCCCCTCGGCCAAAGACAACCGCTTGTTGGGAATGACCAACTCGGGATCGACTTCGAGCTTGGTGCCAAGGCCTGTACAATCCGGACAGGCCCCGTGAGGTGAATTGAAAGAAAAATTCCGAGGATGCAGTTCGGCCAAGGACACGTGTCCGTCCGGGCAGGCAAATTTTTGCGAGAGGACATGGTCAGCGCTCTGATCCGGCAAATGCAAAATCGCGGTTTCGTTGCCCAGGTCAAGAGCAGTTTCCAAAGAGTCCGCCACCCGGGCCCGATCTTCCCCAACCAAGAGCCTGTCGACCACAACGTCGATGGAGTGTTTTTTCTTTTTATCCAAGTTCAAAACCACGGCCTCGTCCAAATCCATAAAGATCCCATCGACCCGGACGCGGGCATAGCCAGCTTTTTTGATCTCTTCCAAAACATGTTTGTGTTCGCCTTTCCGATCCGCAACAAAAGGGGCCAACAGCATTACTTTCGTATCGGGTGGGTAAGCCAGGATTTGATCCACCATGCTCGTGACCGTTTGCCCGGCAATCTTTTTGCCGCAGACCGGACAATGCGGGACGCCGACTCGAGCAAATAACAAACGCAAGTAATCGTAAATTTCGGTGACGGTACCGACAGTGGAGCGAGGATTATGGGACGCAGATTTTTGATCAATGGAAATGGCCGGACTGAGTCCCTCAATCTGCTCAACGTCCGGTTTGTCCATCAGTCCCAGAAACTGCCGCGCGTAAGCCGACAGGCTTTCGACGTAGCGGCGCTGCCCTTCGGCATAAATGGTATCAAAAGCCAAAGACGACTTGCCGGAGCCGGACAAGCCCGTAAAGACGATGAGTTTGTTGCGGGGCAGATCCAGATTCACGTTTTTGAGATTGTGAACCTTGGCCCCTCTGATTTTGATGAGCCCGCTGGTGGCCAGACTGGCCAGTTCTTGAGTTTTTTTAGCCATATATGAATGTGGTTTCGGGTTGAAGTTTCAGGCAAAGACAGATTAGCCCTTGTCAGAAAAGGGCTTCGACTGGGAATATTTATAGACTAGCCGGAAGTTTACTACGAAATCCCCAATCCGTCAAGACTTATAAAAACTTCCGGAAAAAGACCTGGAAAAACCTCAAATCGCAGCTTTGTCCGGTTCGGCAAATTCCCCTCCAGGGATTTTCTGTACCTGACAACAACTTCCTTAATCAGCCGGGCAGAATTATAATTAACTAAACCATGCCTACACTCGAACAAAAATTGCAAATTTTGCCGCAGCGGCCGGGCGTCTATCTGTTCAAAAACGCTTCTGGCGAAGTTTTGTACGTGGGCAAGGCGAAAAATCTCAAGAACCGGATCAGAAGCTATTTTGTGAAGAACGCTGACCATGCGGCCCGCACTGTGCTTCTAATTTCGCTAATCAAGGACCTGAATTACATAATCGTTTCCTCGGAAACGGAAAGCCTCATGCTGGAGAATAATCTCATCAAACAATACCAGCCGCGGTTCAATGTCCGCCTGCGGGACGACAAAAATTACCAGTTCATCAAAATCGACTACGATTTTGAGATCCCGCAAATTTATACAGCGCGCCGGATTGAAAAAGGCGGCCAGGCCCGATACTTCGGCCCCTACACCTCCGGGTCGTCAGTGAAACAAACCTTGAAACTCATGAAGCGGATTTTCCAGATCTGCAGCAATAAAACAGTCAGCAGCAAGCCCTGCTTTTATTATCACCTCGGGCGGTGTCCCGGCGTCTGTATTGGCAAAATCAGCCTGGAGGCTTACCGAAGAACACTGCGGGAAATCGAGCAGTTTCTCAACCACCGGCGCGCTGAAGTGCTCAAAACTCTCAAACAGCAAATGCAACAAGCCGCCCAAAAAAAACAATTTGAAAAAGCGGCCGGTTTTCGGGACAAAATTCGCAGTCTCATCAGTATTTGGGAAAGACAAAAAATAATTTTTACCAAACGTTTCAACTCTGATTACTTCAGCCTTTTTTCTGGGAGCAACAACGAAACAATCGTCAATTTGTTTATGATCCGCGAGGGTAAGCTCATCAATCAGGAAAGCTTCGAGGTGTTAGACACCCAAGATGCAACGCCGGGCGTCATCCTTGAATCGTTTCTCAAACAATATTATCTGGATGCCAGCGACGTTCCGCGAGAAATTGTCATTCGTTACCCACTGCCCGGCAAAACAGAACTGGAGCGCTGGTTGAAAACGCGCATCCTCATTCCTCGCCGCGGCAAAAAAATCCAGCTCCTGGCTTTGGGCGAAGAAAACGCCAAGGACTATTACCAAAAAACATTTGCTTCGTTTGAGTCCGTGCTTATCGATCTGCAAAAATTCCTGCACCTTCCCGGACTGCCCAAGCGAATCGAAGCATATGACATTTCCAATATCCAAGGTTTTTTACCAGCGGGGTCCATGATCGTATTTGAAAACGGCCAAGCCAAAAAATCTGAGTACCGCAAATTCAAAATCCGCCGCGAAGGAGGGCCAAATGATTTCGCCATGATCCAAGAAATCTTGGAACGCCGTTTTGCCCACTTAGAAACGCCAAAAAAAACCTGGCCGCGGCCGGATCTAATAATCATTGACGGAGGCAAAGGACAACTCAACGCGGCCCTGCAAGTGCAACGCCGCAAAAACTCGAATATTCCGATCATTGGACTGGCCAAACGCCTCGAAGAAATCTTTTTACCAGGACTGAAACAATCGTTGCTGCTGGCGCCGAATTCCCGGACCCTGTTCCTGTTGCAACGCATTCGAGACGAAGCGCACCGTTTTGCGATTACCTTTTACCGGGGACGGCACCAGCGCGAGCAAACCCGATCGCGCCTCGACGACATTCCGGGGGTTGGCTCCGTTACCCGCAAAAAACTGCTAAAAAAATTCGGCAGTCCGGCGGCAATACGAAAAAGCTCTTTGGAAGCGTTGGCAAAGGAAATCGGCATGAAGATGGCTCAAAAAATCAAAGAAAACCTTTAAACCATTTGATTGACCGATGGGTTATTTTTGGGTAAGCTATACTATATGAAACTCGCAATTCTAATCAGCCAAATAGCTGTCTCCGTCCTCTTGGTCATCTCCATTTTGCTGCAAAATCGGGGCTCCGGCCTGTCCGCGGTCTTTGGCGGAGGCGGCAATGTTTACCGGACCAAACGAGGCCTGGAAAAAGGTTTGTTTGTCTTCACGATTATTCTGGTTATTTTGTTCGTAGCCATAGGCGTGGTCAACCTTGCTTTCCCGTCTTAAAAACTTTTGGAGGCGATTTACAGGGGTAGAGCAACGGCTACTCCTGATTTTTGTTTTGATGCTAGTAGGCAGCATTGGCTGGCTTGGGTTTGATTACCGGCATCATACTGTAATTGTCCCTGCGGGCGGCGGAACTTATACCGAAGGGCTGGTGGGGGCACCTCAACACATCAATCCAGTCCTAGCCCCGATCAATGCCGTAGACGATGATTTGTCGCGCATCGTTTACGCGGGGCTTTTGAAATTGGACCCGCAATTAAACCTCACCCCGGATTTGGCGGCAAGCTTGCCGATTGTTTCCGCGAATGGCAAAGAATATACTCTCAGGCTGAGAGACAATCTCTACTGGCAAGACGGCGCTCCTCTGACGGCCGACGATATAGTCTTTACCCTCCAGGCAATTCAAAATCCCGCCCTGCAAAGTCCTTTGCGCACTTCCTGGAGTAAAGTTGACGTGAAGGAAATGGACTCGCATACCGTCAAAATTACTACTCGCGACTCACTGGCCACATTCATGTCCAATCTGACGGTTGGCATTATTCCCAAACATATCTGGGAAACTGTGCCGGCGGAATCTTTTGCCTTGTCGAAATACAATCTCGAGCCCGTGGGCTCCGGACCTTTTCAGGTCGCCGAGTTGAAGCGCAGCCGCGGCGGAGACATCCAGTCGCTCACTCTCAAAGTTTTCAATCGCTACCACGGGGCCGGGCCCTATCTGCAAAATCTGGTTTTCAAATTTTACTCGACCGCTGACCAGCTCATTCAAGCCTACCATTCACGCGACATCATGGGCTTGGGGTATGAGCCGTACGACCAGAACCTTTTCATCAGTCCGAAAAAAACTCTCCAGCAATTCGCGCTGCCGCTTTCCCAATACCAGGCGGTCTTCATCAACCGGGCCAAAAATCCCGCTCCCCTGGAAGATGTTCGAGTGAGAACAGCCCTCGCGAAATCCGTGGACAAGAAAAAAATCATCATGGAGGTTTACGGCGGCCGGGCTTCGGAAGCGTATGGACCGATTCTGCCCGGATACTTAGGCTATCACGAACAAATTCCCGGAGCGGATATGAATATTTATGATTTGGACAAAGCCAAAATACTCCTGGATCAGGCTGGCTGGACGCTCAACCCCGAGACCGGCTTTCGGCAGGACAAGCTCGGCCGGACTTTGTCTCTAAATCTGACCACAGATGATTTTCCCCCCAATGTCCAAGTCGTTCAGGAATTGAAAAAAATGTGGGAAACGATTGGCATCCAAATTGTCCTGAACATTGAGTCTCTTGCTGATTTCGAGGAAAAAGCTATCAAACCAAGAAACTATGAATTGCTTTTGTATTCGCAAAACGTCGGCGTGGATCCCGACCCTTATCCGTACTGGTCCTCGTCCCAATTGCGCGATCCCGGCGCCAACCTCTCGACTTTCTCCAATAAAACTGCGGACAAGCTCCTGGTGGATGCCCGAGCGAATATTCCCGCGGATCGGCGTGCCGCCAAATATAAACAATTCCAAGAAATTTTCGTAGGCGACGTGCCGGCGATTTTCGTCGATAATGCCATTTTCGTCTACAATTTGCCGGCAGCCATCAAAGGCGTGGACCTCAAAACTATCTACATTCCATCCGAACGATTTGCCGACATTAACCAATGGTATATTGAAACCAAGCGGGTGAAGAAGTAATCAGTTGTCAGCTTGGAATTAAGAGTCTAGAATGGTTTCTGTCCCCTTGAAATGGGGACCTCAAAAATCTTTTGATTTTTGGGGAAAAGGAATCCGCCTTGGGCGGACGACTAGGGCACGTGGCGGAACTGGCATACGCGTACGCTTCAGGAGCGTATGGACTCACGTCCTTGAGGGTTCAACTCCCTCCGTGCCCACCAACCAAGTCAAAACCGTCCAGTTTCTTTCTAGAAAATCAAAAAGCCCCCTCAAGCGAGGCTTTTTTAGTCTGCTGATCAGACTTTCAAAACACTGGAGAAATCCATACCTACCCTCTTGGTCTTCACACGTTCTGCCAAAGCTTGCATCACAATCGGCAAAGCGATCGTCGCATCGCAATAGCACTGGGCAAATTCTCCCACATAGGTTTCTTTGCCCCAAGATACGGCTTCTTCGAAAGTACACCCAGACAAACCACCCCACTGCGGCGAGTCCGTCGTAATTTGCACGGCATACTTGTGAGGATAATAAGTCTCATTGGTCCCCTCCCTCATCTGCGCGTCAGCCCGATTGGGTATTTTCCGATCCTGATAGAGTAAATCCCCGGTAACGGCGAATAACTGGATAAAATCTTTCGGCACGCCGCCGCCGATATAAACCACGCCAGTGCTTTTGACCTGATTCCCCAGACTCATAAAATCGACATAATCCTTCACCCCGTCAAGAATCAGGTCAAACCCTTTGCTTTTGGCAATCAGCGCGGCATCGCCGTAGGGGCTATCGACGATCGCCGGGCAAAATACCGGAACCTTGTATTTTGCCGCCACCGCGACAATGCTCCAGATATTTTTTTGGCCCAGCCACAAACCGAACAGATACAAAAATTCTTGGGAGGAATAACGATGCCCCTGCTTCAGAGTCAAAATAAACTCGGCGATGAGCTCGGTCATTTCCATATATTCCGGTTCGCTGCCGTACAGATCGTAGTAACGATTGTAGCCGGATTTGAACAGCTCCTGATTGTCTGCCGTATGGGTCCCCTGCCAATAACTATGACCCATGGCTTCAACGATGTCTTCAGAAATATTCGCTCCAGTGGATACCAAAATATCTATAAACCGATGTTCGATCAGCCAGGTGATGAGCTTCCACTGCCCGGTCGTGGACAAAGATCCGGCATAGCCGAACAAGATAGTCAGATCTTTTTCCTGAATCATTTTTTCCAGGACGCTAGTAACTTCAGCGAGTTTGCGGCCTTGAAATCCCGTCTGACTCATTTCTTCGAGAAGTTGTGATACAGATTTGCCAGGTGCAACTTCGATTGCTTTGATTTTTCTGGAAAGATTTTTTTTCATGTTTTTCGCTAGTAAATTTTTCACATACATATAGATTACAGATAAAATAAACTCTTGGCAATAGAAAAATCATAAAATCTGTTGAAAGTAACAAGGGCGAGAAACCTTCTCAAAAAAATTTGTTTTTTAAATTATTTATTTTTTCGGTTGACAAAGATAAATTTTTCTGCTATCCTCAGTCTACAAAGTCAAAAAACCTGAAACCAAAGCCAAAATTCATTGAGATGTAGCAAGTAGATAGTTTGGGCAAAAAACAAGTTTTCACTCAAGAATTTACTTACTAACCGCTGATTTTGGATCTTGGCTTTATAAGAGCTATCCGAACCGGCATTATGTGAAGATTTTGGCTAATCTCCAGATTTGCCAAAAATCTTTTGAGAAAATTAAGAATGACCCCTTTGCGAAGGAAACCAATGAGGCATCTGCCAATTCGTGAGGCAGACCGCCCGGTTCAGTTTGAACCAAGAAAAAACGACGGGACGCTGCGCATAATTCCGATAGGCGGAGTCGAAGAAGTCGGTAAAAACATGACCGTATTTGAGTACGGCAATGACATCATCGTCGTCGATATGGGGCTGGCTTTCCCCGATGAAACCATGCCTGGCATCGACTATGTCATCCCTGATACCAAATACCTGCAAGACCGCAAGCGAAATATTCGCGGGATACTGTTCACGCACGGCCACCTCGACCATATCGGTGCGGCTCCCTATATCCTCCCCAAGCTCGGCGACCCGCCGATCTATACTATGCGTTTGACCGCCGCCCTCATCGAAAAACGCCTTGAGGAATTTCACCTGAAAGGACGCAGTCAGATCCATATCTTGAACGTAGATGATGTGATCCATCTGGGCGCTTTCACCATTCGGATGTTCGGGTTGAATCACAACATTCCCGATTGCGTCGGCTTTTCCATCAAAACTCCGACTACGCACGCCATGTACGCCACTGACTGGAAATTTGATCATACGCCGGTAGATGAAAAACCGGCGGAATTTCATAAAATTGCCCGGCTCGGCGGCGAGGGGGTGGATCTGCTGTTGTCCGACTCGACCAATGCCGATGAACCAGGGTTTACCCTCTCGGAAAAAGACTTGGGCGAAAAAATCGACGCCATTGTCAAAACCGCCCAAGGACGAGTCATCTTTGCGACTTTTTCCAGCTTGGTCTCGCGCATCCAGCAGGCGATCAATGCCGCCGCAAAACTAGACCGCAAGGTCGTGGTCACCGGCCGCAGCATGGTTGATACCGTAGAAATCGCCCATAATCTCGGCTATCTAAAAATCCCAAAAAAGAACGTAATCACGGCCGAGGCCTCCAAACGATTGCCGGACAACAAAGTCCTCATCCTTACCACCGGCAGTCAAGGCGAAGAAGCCGCCGCGCTAGCGCGCATCGCCCGGCAGGAGCATAAAAGCATCCGCATTAAACCTGGTGATACAGTCGTGATTTCCGCTTCTCCGATTCCGGGAAATGAACGAGCCGTCGCCGCGGTCATGAACGACCTCACCCGTCAGGGCGCTCATGTCCTCTATCAAAAAATTCTCGACGTGCACTCCTCCGGCCACGGCCGTCAAGAGGATTTGAAACTCATGCTGGCTTTGGTCAAACCGAAATTTTTCATCCCGATCCACGGCGAGCATTTCTTGTGCGTGGCTCACGCCGAATTGGCGCAGTCCATCGGCATGAAAAACGAAAACATCTTTGTCATGGACAATGGCAGCGTCCTGGAGATCAGTCCGAGAGGCGCACGCGTTTCGCAGGATAAACTTCCGGTGGGCCAAATTTTTGTGGATGGTCTCGGTGTCGGCGACATCGGCGAAGTGGTCCTGCGGGACCGCCAAGTCATGGCCCAAGACGGCATGGTGGTGATAATAATCACAATAGACCGTCGGACCGGTAAAATCGTCAATTCACTCGATATCATTTCCCGCGGCTTCATCTACATGAAAGGGGCCGAAGATCTCATCCGCGAGGTCAAGCACGAAGTGCGCAAAGCCGTGGAAACCCAAAACCACAAACCCCATGAACCCAACTGGGCATATCTGCGCAATCAAATCCGCGACCAAGTCGGCGAGTTTCTGTTTCAGCGAACAGAAAGACGCCCGATGATTCTGCCTGTGATTCTGGAAGTGTAAAATATTTGAAATAAATACAGGTCACACTAAATAAATTCGTGTGACCTGTATTCGTTTTGTTGGACGGCTGCCTAAACTCTAACGCGAAAAATCTGGAAAGTCGCTTGCGAATAGGTGTCCCCGTACCCGCGCACACAAACATAGTGTCGGTACGGTAAATGGAACTTAACGAAATAATAATTAAGATTCTGCCAAGCGAGCCAAGGGTCGCGACAAATCTGCTCGGACAACTTCCGCAACTCGGCTCGTGAAAATTCGCGATTCCCCTCTTTGCGAAGGGCTTTCAAAAACGAGCGGTGCTCTTTCTTCCATGGACGCTTGAGTATTGCTTTCCAGCTAGATTCCCGGATTTTGTTAGTAAGTCTAATTGCCTGAATTCTCCGGAGACGAGTAGATGTTTTGGTATATACGGAAGCTCCGACAACGAGCCGTTCATTCTGCGCAAGGACACTTTCGTGTGCCACAAGCCATTGTTTAGCACACTCTCTCAAGTGCACCCGCACCTCTGCCAGCATTTTAGGGTCCGCCATGATTCCTCCCTTTATAGTTGACTAACTTTTTACTTTATAACTTACGGGTGGGAATGTCAAGTATCAATATGATATAATACAATTATCATGGACAAAGTGATCGTTACGGGAATCCAGCCAACTGGCAAATTGCATATTGGCAATTACCTGGGACTCCTGGTCAATCTCCTCGACCTGCAAAATAAATATCTTTGCTATATTTTTGTGGCGGACATGCATTCTCTGATGGAGAACTACAGGCCGCAAGAAAAGCGGCAACAAATTTTGGACGTGGTGATTGACCTGCTCGCTCTCGGACTCGATCCGGACAAGTGCGTCATTTTTGTCCAGTCCCAAGTGCCGGAACACGCAGAATTGGCCTGGTATTTCAACACGCTCACACCCATTGCTTTCCTGGAACGAATGACCCAATACAAAGACAAAATGGAACAGCAAAAAAATAATATCAATGCCGGGCTCCTGAGCTATCCCATACTCCAAGCGGCGGACATTTTACTTTACAAACCTTTTGGCGTGCCGGTCGGGGAAGACCAGATACAGCATCTCGAGCTCGTCAACGATATTGTCAAAAAATTCAATAGCAAATTCGGACAAACTTTTACCCCGATAAAGCCGCTTCTGACCAAAACTCCACGGTTGATGTCCATACTCGACCCGACAAAAAAAATGAGCAAATCGCTCGGGGATAGGCATGTGATCAACCTCGGCGATGAGCCTGATGTAATCGAGAAAAAGCTCAACAAGGCTGTCACGGACACGGGAAAAACAAAAACTATGTCCGCCGGAACTGAAAATCTTTTTACCCTGTTGGAAATCTTCGGCGAACCAGCGCAAATGGAATTCTACAAAGAAGCACACAAGACCGGCACGATCCGCTATGCTGATCTCAAAGCCAATCTGGCCAAAGTCATCGCCCACCATTTTACTATGTATCGCCAAAAACGACGCGACTTAGAAAAAAACCCCGAGTACTTGATGGGGGTCATTGCCACAGGGCGCGAAAAAGCCAGAGCCGTGGCTTCCCAGACTCTAGCTGAGGTCAAAGAAAAAATGGGCCTCCTACTTTGAAGCGTCTTTGATCAGACCGGTGATCTCCTCGAGTTTTTGTTTCATTTGTGTTTCATCCGCTGCCTCTAGATTGAGCCGCAACAGTGGCTCGGTATTGGAAGCGCGGACATTGAACCACCAATCCGGATAATCTACCTTCAAGCCGTCCAGTTTGCTGACCTTGCCGTCAGCATATTTTTTTTCCAAGGATTCCAGGACTTTTGGCTTGTCAGCCACTTCAAAATTGATTTCTCCTGACTGAGCATATTTGAGGTGCGGTTCCCAAATGGCGGACAACGGTCGGTCTAGCTCTGACCGCAAGAGCAACAGCTCCGCGCAGACAAATACCGGGGATTCGTAGTTGTAATTCTCGCGAAAATAATAATGCGAGGACAGCTCTCCGGCAAACAAGATATCCTGCTCCCGCATCAAAGCCTTGATGAAAGTGTGCCCGACCCTGGTTTCTACCGGTATCCCACCGGCGGCCATGATCATTTCCTTGAGCACGCGGCTGCTGCGGAGGTCATACCCGATTTTGGCTCCTGGGTATCTTTGCAGCAGGGTTTGCGCGACTAGCCCGGCCACGATGAAGGGAGGAATCACCTGGGATTTTTCATCCAGAAAAGCTATCCGATCGCCATCCCCGTCCGTGGCGATGCCAAAATCGGCTTTTTCGTGGGCTATCACTTCCTGTAACTGCTGCAAGGTTGCCACTTTCAAAGGATTGGGTTCGTGCACTGGCATATTCCCATTTAGTTCCCAATTCAAGCGCACCAAATCACCAGGAACCCGCCGGAACAACTCATCGAGATATAGTGCCCCCATGGCATTCCCCGTGTCAGCGACAATTTTGAATTGTTTTATCTTGCCAGAATTTAAATACGACAATTCCTGATTCACATAATCCCGGGTGATGTCGGCAAAACTCGTGGTCTTGCCCACAGGCTTAACTGGTTTCCCAAAATCCTCTTGAGCCACTACCAAGGCTTTGATACCGCCCAGACCGGAGTCTTCCCCAATGGGCACTGTTTTCGTGCCGCAAAATTTGAAGCCGTTATACTGTTTGGGATTATGCGAGGCGGTGACCATCACGCCGCCCGAATAATCCTTGAACGCGACGGCATAATAAAAAGCGGGGGTGGGGACGCGGCCGACGTCGAGCACATCAACCCCGTCCTCGTTGAGGCCGCGAATGAGCTCTCTGGCCAAAAAGGGAGACGATCCACGCATGTCCAAACCGACCACGACCCGCAGGGGCGCAGCTTGTTTCGCAGTACTTTTCAAAAAACGGGCAAAGCCGCGGCCGAGTCGATAAGCCAGCTCTGGATTGATGTCCTCAGGATAAACTCCCCGAACGTCATAGGCTCTGAAAATTTCCGGATTGATTTTCATAACTAGTATTTATTTTAGCAAAAAACGTAATATTATTATATACTGCCTTCACAAATAGTTAATCTAAAACCATGGGCAATCCAGAAATGGGTTGGATAAGCCATATAGATCGGGAACGGCACTTACCTCCCTCGGAAATGGGCGACTTGGGGAAACCGGCCGAGGGAATAGTTATTGATTTCATTAAATCAAGATTCCCCCGTATGCAGGTTCGGCCAGCTACAAAAGAAGAGGACTCTGGATATGGAAAAATTATTGATGCAGTTGCCTATATGGATGGAAGGCCAATAATGGGCCTGCAGATTACGACGGCGACAGACAGCGTGGCTCGTAACAAAAAAATGGAGGAGTTAAAAAACAAACCGTTCATTCGCTTGCCGGAGATGGACCCCAAATTAGACTCTGCTATCCCGCGGACAATCACGTTTCTTGAAGCCAAAGAAGTGGCGGCTTATATTAGGCGCCCTGATTTTAATAGCCATCCGAGCTTGGCCAAGCAAATTCTGGAAAGCAATATCAATAGTCTTAAGTTCGACTCACTGCAAACCAAGAATGGGGAAGAGATTTTACGTCTCAATCGCTTAATCATCATGCTTGAAGCGGAATTACAACGCTCGAATGCCGAGGGGAGAAGTAAAACCAACTAACCATGTCATTCTCCATCGGCATCGTCGGCCTGCCCAATGTCGGCAAATCCACGCTTTTCAACGCACTCACCAATCTGGGCGTGGAAGCAGCCAATTACCCGTTCGCTACGATTGAACCAAACGTCGGGATTGTGCCAGTACCGGATGAACGGCTCGATCGACTCGCCCAGCTGGAACATTCCGAAAAAATCATCCCCACGACCATTGAATTCAAAGACATTGCCGGACTGGTGGCGGGCGCCCACAAGGGCGCGGGCCTGGGTAACCAATTTCTCTCCCATATCCGGGAGGTGGATGCCATCGTGGAGGTGGTGCGATTTTTTGCCGATGCCAATGTGATTCACGTGGACGGCCGCGTTGATCCCAAACGAGACATTGAAACCATTGAAACCGAACTCATCTTGGCGGATCTGCAAATGGTGGAAAAAAAACTCGACACCCTCAAACGCACGGCCAAAAACGGAAAACCCGAGGATGTAGCTCGGGCGGAATTGGCGGAAAAATATTTCACTGCCCTGTCCGCGGGCAATCTGGCGAGTACTATGCGGCCGACTGCGGAAGAAACCAAATATCTGCATGAGTTTCCTCTACTGACAAGCAAACCCGTGATGTACGTGGCCAATACAGAAACTGACAAACCACCGCAAAACATTGCCGGGAAAAAATTCATCGCCCTTGATCTCAAACTCGAAGCCGAACTCTCCGAGCTCGAAGAAACAGAACGGCACGAATACCTGAAAGGCTTGGGAATAACCATGACGGGTTTGCAAAAACTCATCAAAGAAAGCTATCAGCTCTTAAACCTAGTCACCTTTTTTACCGCTGGGCCCAAAGAAACCCGCGCGTGGACTTGCCCAGCAGGCACGCTCGCCCCGCAAGCCGCAGGTGTCATTCATACGGATTTTGAAAAAGGTTTTATCAAAGCCGAGATTATCAATTGGGAAGTGTTGCTGGGAACTGGCGGCTATGTTCAGGCCAAAGAAAAAGGCCTCCTCCGGCAAGAAGGCAAGGAGTATCAAATCCAAGACGGCGATGTTGTCCATTTCCGATTCAATGTTTAGAAACAGTTCAGGGTTTAGATCATACTGCGTTCTTGACGCCGGCCTCAAACCTTTGCTATACTGCCAGAACAATTGATAATTATCATATTCTCCTCTGCGTGAGGAGATTACGGAGAAACCGTAATGCCACAATATGAATTGATGTATATCGTGGGGAGTCACATCTCTGACGACCAAGTTCCCCAGGTGACAGCCGAGGTCAAAAAAGACATCCAGGAAAGCGGCGGCATCATCGAGAAGCATGAAGAGCTGGGCAAAAAGAAGCTGGCCTACCCGATCAAAAAAACCCGCAACGGTTTCTATATTTTGGTGACTTTTTCCGCACCGGCGGACAAAATCAACGAAATCGAGCACAAGTTGCGTACCTCCCAAAGCCTCATCCGCCATCTCACAGTCAATATTGACGAGGATTTGGTCCGCATGGAGAAAGACCGGGTCAACCAGGCTAAACTGAAACTTTTGCGGCCGAAGATGGAAATGCGCGAGGAAACGGCCCCGGCCGCCAAGGCGGAAAAGAAAATTGAGATTGATTTGGATGCGGAAATTGAAAAAGCCCTTGAGTCAGAGGAACTAAAATAGCTGCTTAGCTAGTAGCTTTTTAGCTTTCTAGGAAAAATTCCTAAGAAGCCAAAAAGCTAATTACTAACAAGCTAAAATATATGGACATCAATAGAGCAACTATCGTCGGCAGACTGACTCGCGACCCGGAAATTCGCACCACCCCGTCAGGAATAAACGTTACCTCCTTTTCGGTGGCGACCAATTTTGTCTGGAGCGACGCCTCAGGGGCGCGCAAAGAAGCCGTAGAATATCATAATATCGTAGCGTGGCGAAAACTCGGAGAAATCGTGGCGCAATATATGCGCAAAGGGTCACGCGTTCTCGTGGAAGGCCGCTTGCAAACCAGAAGCTGGGAAGGCCAGGATGGGGCCAAGCGGAACCGTACGGAAATCGTAGCTGACAATCTCATCATGCTTGATAGCAAAGGGGCGGCTGGCTCAGCTGCAACCGTTAGCCCCCCTGACAGCGCTCCGCTTGAAGAACCGCAATCTGGGCGTTCAGAAATAAATCCACTTACGAGCTCTCCTGAAGAAAACTCAGAAGAAATTAGCGTGGAAGATATCCCTTTCTAAAGTGATGCCTCAACTCCAAACCAGATCCTGCTTTTTGTGTGAAAACAAGATTAGCTACGTAGACTACAAAGACACGCAATTCTTGCGCAGGTTTATGTCGCCGCATGCCAAAATTCTCGGCCGCAAGCGCACCGGCTCTTGTCAAAAACACCAAAAACTCGTGACTCGCGCCTTGAAGAGGGCTCGGCATATGGCCCTGCTGCCTTTTGTCCCCACGACTTAAAACCGAAAAACTCACCAAGCGGTTGGCGATTGCCAAAAATCGCCGGGCGCTTCTTCATTGATCTACGAACCGATTTTTTATGGCAACCGTTGATTTCTCGGAGCTCAAAAAAGGCGCCATCATCGTCTGGAACACACAACCGCACGAAATTATTTGGGCCCAATTTGTGCGCATGCAGCAACGCAAACCGGTGATGCAGGTCAAAATGAAAAATTTGACTTCCGGGAAAGTCGTCGAATATTCCTTCAAATCCGGGGAGCGGGTTGAGCGGGCCGACATCGCCGTACAAAAAACTCAATACTTGTACGCGGACCAGGATGGCGCTCACTTTATGGATTTGCAATCTTATGAGACCATTACCATTCCCAAAGTCCTCTCCGAGGACAAAATTGGCTATCTAAAGGAAGGGGAGACGGTGTCCATTGAGCTTTTCGAGGGAAACCCCATCAGCATTGAATTACCGGTCAAAGTCGAGCTCAAAGTCATCAGCACCCCGCCTGGGATCAGAGGCGACACCGCAACCGGTGGCAGCAAACCCGCAACCCTGGAAACCGGCGTGGTGGTCAACGTGCCCCTTTTCATAAAAGAAGGGGAAACTATTCGAGTCAATACGGAAACTGGAGAATACGCGGAGCGAGTAAATTAATTTGGTACCAAAATTTTGAAAAGGCGTCACCAACCGGTGACGCCTTTTCGTTTGAGTTTTTTCAATACAAACTATTTTTGTTCTGCCAGCCATTTTTCCGCATCGATGGCGGCACGCGCGCCCTCACCCGCCGCAGTAATAGCTTGACGGTAAATATAATCATGAACGTCTCCGGCCACAAATACTCCCTCAATATTCGTGCGGCTATGTTCTTTCGGCACGATATAGCCTTTTTGATCCAGCTTAAGACCCGAGTTTTGCAAAAATTTCGTATTGGGTTCATGCCCAATAGCGATAAACACGCCATCCAGACTTACATTCTGTTCCTCTGTGGTTTTAAGGTTTCGTAATTTTACTCCCGTAACATGGTCTTCCCCGAGAATATCCGCAATTTCTGTATTCCAGATAAATTTGATTTTCGGATTGTCAAAAGCGCGCTTTTGCAAAATCTTGGACGCCCGCAGGGTATCGCGTCGATGCACAATGGTGACTTCGGCGGCATACTTGGTCAAAAAGTTGGAATCCTCCATGGCCACGTCGCCCCCACCGACCACTACCACCTTTTTTCCCTTGAAAAAATAACCGTCGCAAGTGGCACAGCTGGAGACCCCTTTGCCGCGCAACCGCTCTTCTGAAGCTAGCCCCAACCATTTAGCCGAGGCTCCAGTGGCCATGATCACTGATTGGGCTTCGTATGCTTGGTCGTCGGTCCAGAGCTTGAAAGGGTGTTTAGAAAAATCGACTTTGACGACATCGTTCAGGACAATCTCCGCGCCAAATCGTTTGGCTTGGTCGATCATTCGCTGAATCAAGTCTGGTCCCAAAATATCCTCGACAAACCCGGGAAAATTGCCGACCTCAGTGGTAAGCATCAATTGCCCGCCATAGACCGTACCAGCCAGCAGAATCGGCTGGAGTTCATTCCGGGCAGCATAAATCGCGGCGGTCAGTCCCGCCGGACCTGAACCAATAATTATAAGTTTAGACGAATTCATACTTTTTAAGAGCGTGACGAAACTGCTTCGCATTTTTATAAATAATTCCTTGCATCCCGATTTTCCGCGCCCCTTGAACATTGACGAGCCGATCGTCAACCATTAGGGCCTGACGCGGTCCCACTCCCAATTTTCTCAAAATATAATGATAAGCGCTACCGTCGGGTTTGGCGCGATGCAAATTGGAGGAAATAAATACCTTCCGAAAAAGTTTTTTTATAGGGATATGGTATAAATGCATCACTTCCATTGCCATTTGTCCGATCGAATTCGTAAAAAGTGCGACCCTTTTTTTCCCCAACCTCGGGATCTCATGCACCAAAGCCTGGTCGACTCGCATCCGGTTCACGATGAGTTTGTGCATCTGCTGAGGAGTCAGGTGAACGCCAAAAATTTTCTCAATATCTTTATAAAACCGGGTCTCGGAAATCTGCCCTAAATTGACCTGGCGTTCCAAAGCCAAAATTCTTCTACTCCCCTCTCGGGTCAAACATTCTAAACAATAATGTCTGAGAAATTCGAGGTAACCACCATGCACCAGCACCCCGCCGAGATCAAAAATGACTATTTTAATTTTGTATTTTTTTGGCATTGAAAAATCGCGATGAGGCTCTGATACGGTTTTCAGTATATCATTTCCAGGCCAGATTTACCAGTGTCACCGGACAAAAAAATGAGACTAAAAAAAGTCCCTGGCTATTT
This sequence comes from Candidatus Doudnaibacteriota bacterium, assembly GCA_041497195.1. Lineage (GTDB taxonomy): Bacteria > Patescibacteriota > Doudnabacteria > UBA920 > 2-01-FULL-46-14 > JBGQGB01. Next base: position 360,776 of record JBGQGB010000001.1, read on the forward strand.
TGCCAGAAACTTTTCTCGCAATTTGGTTTTTGACAAGATCTACATCCCGGCCGGTTTGGCCATCTCTCCAGCAGATTCTTTGCACCGGCGCTTGTGGGTGGCCAACTCATACACTGCTGACAAGCCGACTAAAATATAAATAATTCTGGAAATGACCGCCCGGTGACCCCCTAACAAATCGCCGATCTCCCATTGAAAAATACCCAAAAGAAGCCAGTTTAAGCCGCCGATGATCAATAAGGTGAAAGTGACTTTATGAAAACTCCGCATCTGATCCATCATATTTTACCACCCCCTTTCTGAAACGAACGAATTGTCCCCCTTGTCACCATACCAAACTCCAATCATTTGCCCAAATCAGATATGCACAAGCGAAAAAACGTTGCCGACCGACAAAAAACCCGGTAAACTTGAGACTGGATATTTACGAACATATGGCCTCCCAAACTAGAATATTGTACGTGCTCACCCATACCGAAACCTATTACAACCGGAAAAGAATTTTCACTGGCCGGCTCAATTCTATCCTGACTCCGCTTGGGCATCGGCAAGCCGAGAAAATGGCGCAAAAATTGAAAAACAAAAAAATCGGACTGGCTTTTATATCTCCTCTAGCCCGGTCCAAACAAACTCTGGCCCACATTTTGCGGCATCATACTCTAGGGCATATCATCAAATATCACCCCGGCTTGGAGGTCAATATAGACAAAAGAATCCGTGAAAGAGACTACGGCAAACTCGACCGTAAAAGTAAAGTTAAATACAGGCGCGAACACCCGGAACTTTATGAGCTTCATCACCGCTCCTACCAAATTGCCCCGCCCGGTGGCGAAAGTATGATTGAAGTGGAGAAAAGGGTGCTATCTTTTCTCAAACATGTAATTACCATGGTGCGGAAGAAGCGAATCAATGCGGTAGTAATTGTCCATAACAATTCCATCCGGCCCATCCGCCGCTATTTTGAAAGACTCACGCCCGAACAAATGATGCATCAAGATAATCGTCACAAAATTTTTTCTTACCAAATCAAAATCTAGAACTGTAAAAAAACGCTATCTCATCGATAGCGTTTTTTTTTTGCGGAAACTTTCGTATCTCTACTGATAGATTCGGGAATCATGGAGACTCAAAGGTACCAGATTATTCCTAGCTGCCAGCAGAGCCTGGTCAGCGCTGTTACCAACCACAATCTGATTGTCCCAGCCGTTATTGCTCAAAAACACTTGCCGACTAGGCACCAGAATCAGCCCATAGCTTTGTTCATAATACACCTGCCCGCCAAGTAAAACCCAGGACCCGGCAGGATGAGTCGAAGTGGCAGAACTGAGGGCGTGATCAGCCTGCCGATAGCCAGCGGTATTCCCGACCACTACCTCTTGCAAAGAATAACCCAGTCCTAAGAAAACGGCCAGGGAACTAAAGGGAACTTTTTCCGGCCCATGAATGAAGTAGATGGTCCCGCCGTCGTTGACCAAGGAGCCGGCAGAAAAGGCCGCGGGCGCCGATGCTTGCAATTGAACTCCTAAAACCGCCGCTTCACTCAAACCGACCTGGCTGCTCCAGCCACTTTTGCCATCATCATAATTGACTTGCCACCAAATATGGCCGCTGGCGGTGACCGGGCCGCTAGTAACTGTCCCAAGCGCCCCTCTCCGCTCTATTGCGACTGTTCTTGCAGAGAGTCTAGGCTGACTGCGCACTCGAAGCCGACTGACGGTCACCTGCACGCGGTCGCCCACATTGATAGTCCCGTTGGGCGTTATCACGCTGCCGCCCGCCCCCTTGAAGGTCGCCATCAAAGCGGCCCACGGACCTGCAGGTGTTTGAACAGCGGTAACATTGTAGGAGCCGCTCGCGGAAACCATTTTGTCTTCTACCAAATCGCCATTGACAATCTCTCGCTGGGTAAAGCCCGGCCCCGGCGAGGTCGCGGTCCCAGAATCAGGAGTAAATCCATAGATAAGTTCGTTGGACTGAGAAATAGAAGCGCTGCCGCTGTCTAGATTCGTCCCGGACCCAGTCCCGCCGGAGGCGACATCCAAAGGATTTTGCAAATCAAGACCCGCGTATTCCTCAATCGCTACGCCGACATCAGCATTGCCGCTCAGCTGAACATTCACGGTGTTCGGCCCGCCCTTGATGTTCTTCGCGTAAAATATATAGCTAGTGTTAATATTGTTGACAGGGCCAACTGCAGTTCCGTAGGGGTTGCCTGCAGAATCGCTCACGGTAGCAGTGGTACTGGTATCGTAGACATTTACAGCCACGACCAGAAGGTTACCAGCCGTGTTTGCCGAAGGAAAAGCCAAGGAAACAGAAGTGCCACCAGTAGTAGTGAAAGTCGAGGCGCTTTGGACCAACGAGATTGATGAGGTCCCGCCACCACCAGTACCGCCGCTGATAGTAAATATCTGACTGTTCGAGGTGCCATTCGCATTGGACACGGAAACCGAATATGGACCGGGTTGCGCTGCCACCGAAGGTGTGGCGCATTGGGGTACGACAAACCGGCAAGCAGGATCAAGCGTGGCGGGCACCCCGAAAGTAATGGTGGCGCCGTTGTTTGTAGAATTCAGCCCGGGAATATAACCAGTTCCGAAATTTATGGCATTGCCAGTTGGGGTAAAATTGGTGCCGGTAATGACGACTGTGGTTCCGACCGGTCCGGAGGTCGGGGCTAACTGGGTAATCGTCGGCGAATTTTGCCCGGCGGGCCCGGCTGCAGTGGTAAAAGTATTATCCCCAGAAATGCCAACTGTGCCCGCGGCATTCCTGGATCTAACCAGAAAGTGGTAAATAGTGCTGGGCGCTAAATTGCTCAGGATCTGACTGTGGCTAGTCACCAATGTTAAATCCAAAGGCGTGCTGTTGCCATGACCGCTCGTCAACCCATAATCAATTTGGGAATCAGCCGGGACATCTGTCGTCCAGATGATAGTGGCTCCATTGGCTGTAATATTTATAGCCGATACTGCCGAAATCACAGGCGGGTTCACATTGGATATAACGTTGTTGACATTGATCGTGATCGTAGTGGTCGCGGCATTGCCAGAAGTATCCGTGGCTGTCGCCGCAATCGTGTGCGGCCCATTGCTATAAGTTGTGGTGTTCAGAGATAAGGTATAGGGCGCAGTAGTGTCTGCGCTCCCGACATTGTTCCCGTCCACTTTAAACTGGACGCTAGCGACGCCGACATTATCCGAAGCAGTCGCTGTGATCGTAATCGTTCCGGAAACTGTGGTGCCATTGGCTGGAGATGAGATGGACACTGTGGGTGGGGTGGTATCACCGCTAGGAGGGCCTGAAGTGGTGAAAAACTCAGACATGCTCGGCGCGCTCGCTGCCCCCCCGACCGCACTATTGACGCCCAAAGCGTCCAGGGACAAGCGCAGGGTCGAGGCATGGCTCGGATAGTTAGTCGTGGACTTGTAAGCTGGTTTGACTTGGTTGCCGACCGCGATCCAGGCAATC